>NZ_CP101655.1:2188050-2488050 GCF_028830055.1 Pseudomonas serboccidentalis | reverse complement strand
TTCACCCGGGGTACCCTGCACCAGCAGGTTGACCTGATTGGCAATCGCGGTTTGCAGGGTCAGGTTGGCCGCCGATACCGGCAGGCTGCCGTAGACCAGACCGTTGTCGGTCAGGCTGCCGCCGTAGCGGAACAGTTGATAGACCCCGGTGCCGAAGCCGCCGGCGTTGCTGATGTTCAGCGTGCCGTCGAGGGTCAGGTTGCCGCCGACGTTGACCACCGTGGTGGAACTTGCGGCCGAGCCGAGGCTGAAGTCCAGATTGGTGCCCGATGACAGTGCCAGCGCACCGACCGACAATGGTGTGGCGGTGCCGCCACCGGTCAGCGTCGCGCCGCTGGCCAGTTGCACGTTGCCACCCAGTTGCCCGCTACCGCCGACTGTCGCGCCGCTGGCGACATTGACGTTGGCGCTGTTGAGCACGCCGTTGACGATCAGGTTGCCATCCTGTACCGAGGTGTCGCCGGTGAAGGTGTTGTTGCCGGTCAGCAGCAGCTGGCCAGTGCCGGTTTTGTTCAACGTACCGCTGCCGGTAAGGGTGCCGGTGTAGCTGCCGTCGGCGTTTTGCGCGAAGGTCAGCGCCGCGTTGTTGACGATGGCGCCTTGCAGGCTGCTGGTGTCGCCCGTGGTGCTGCCACCGTTCAGCGTGGTGCCGCCGCTGTAGGTGTTGGCGCCACTGAGCAGCAGATCGCCACTGCCGTTTTTCACCAGACTGCCGGTGCCGGTGACGGCGCCCAGCAACGTGGTGTTCTGGTTGCCGGCCAGGGTCAGTTGCGCACCGAGGTTGACGGCATTCGCCAGTTGCAGCGCCGAGGTGCTGTCGAGGGTGCCGTTGCCGGTCACGCTCAGTGCGCCGCTGCTGATTGCGCTGTTGTTACCCAGCACCAGCGTGCCGCCAGCGAGTTGAGTGCCACCACTGTAGGTGTTGCTGCCGTTGAGGGTCAGGCTCGACGCGCCAGTCTTGATCAGGCTGCCCGCACCGCTGACCACACCGTCGAGGGTCAAGGCGTTGCTGCCGGCGACGCTCAGGCCACCGTTGAGCGCCACGTTATTGGCGAGACTGACCGCCGCGTTGCTGTCCAGCGCCGTGCCGTCCGCAGCGGTCAGCACGCCGGTGCCGAGCGCCGCATTGTTGCCGACGACGATCTTGCCGCCGTTGAGCGCAGTGCCACCGGTGTAGCCGTTGGCGGCGTTGAGCACCAGCGTACCGCTGTCGTATTTGCCAAGGGTGCCGGTGCCGTTGAGTGCCACGCCGACGGTCGCAATGACGTTTGGATCGACCCGCACCGAGGTATTGCCCAGCGAACCGTTGACCAGATTCAGCGAACCCGCCGTGCCGCTCTGCAGGCTGTAGCCGTCGGTGACGAACTGCATGCCAGTGATGGTTTGCGCGCCGTTGACGGTCACAGTGCCCGCCGTGCCCTGGAACACTGCGAAGTTGTTGGTCCAGGCCTGATTCGTGGTGCCGTTGACATCGGTCCAGTTGGTGGTGCCGGTGCCCCAGGTACCGCTGCCGCCATCCACCGAACCGTTGGCCACCAGTTGGTTGCCGTCCCAGAACTGCACGGTGACGCCCGGTGCGATAACCAGCAGGTTGATCTGGTTGGCCAGCGCGGTTTGCAGGGTCAGATCGCCCGGCGTGACGCTGCCCGGCACCGTGCCGATCAGCAGGCCGTTGTCGGTCAGGCCGCCGGTGTAGTTGATCAGGCGATACACGCCGCTGCCAAAACCACCGATGTCGCTGACGTTGAGGTTACCGTCGAGGGTCAGGTTGCCGCCGACATTGACCAGCGCATTGCCGCCACCGGCGACCGGTACGCCGAGGCCGACGTCGAAGTTGGAATTGCCGTTGAGCACCAGCGAATCCACCGACAAGGTGCTGCCGGTCGCGCCCGCCAGATGCCCGCCGTCGGCCACTGTCACCGCACCGGTCAAGGTGCCGCTGCCACCGAGGGTACCACCGCTGTTGACCAGCACGTTGCCGCTGGCCAGCGAACCGTTGACCTGCAAGGTGCCGGCGTTGACGTTGGTGTCGCCGGTCAGGTCGCTGATGCCGCTGAGGGTCAGGGTGCCAGTGCCGAGTTTGGTCAGGTCGCCGGCCCCGCTGAGGACACCGGCGAAGGTGCTGCTGGCGTTGTTGCCGCCGAGGCTCAACGTGTTGCCGGTGCCAACCAACGCCGTACCGCTGCCGGTCAGGCTGGCGAGGCTGCCCGAGGCGCCGAGATTGAGCGCTGCGCCGCCGCCCAGGTTGACCGTGGCGTTATTGCCCAATGCCGTGCCACCCAGGGTGGTCAGGCTGCCGGACAACACGTCAAAGGTGCCGCTGAAGGTGTTGTTGCCGGACAGCGTCACGTCGGCCAGACCGTTCTTGGTCAGGGTGCCCGCCCCGCCGATCACACCGCCGAGGGTCAGGTTGTTGTTACCGGCCAGACTCAGGTTGGCATTGAGGTTGACGTCGTTCGCCAGTACCAGCGGCGCGCTGTTGTCGAGGGTCGATGCACCGGCCACGGTCAGCGCACCGCTACCCATCGAGGCACCGGTGCCGAGGGTCAGCGTACCGGCGTTCAGGGTGGTGCCACCGGAGTAGGTGTTGATGCCGTTGAGGGTCAGGTTCGACGCGCCGTCCTTGATCAGTCCACCCGCGCCGCTGACCACGCCAGCGAGGGTCAGGTTGTTGCTGCCGGTGTTGCTCAGGTTGGCGTTGAGCAGCACGTTGTTGCCCAGGCTCAGCACGCTGCTGCTGTCCAGCGCCGAAGCGCCGGCCACGGTCAGGTTGCCCAGGCCCAGCGCCGAGTTACTGCCGGCGGTCAGGGTGCCGGCATTCAGGGTGACGCCACCAAGGAAGTTGTTGTTGCCACTCAGGGTCAAGTTGGCCGCACCGCTCTTGGTCAGGCTGCCGGCACCGTTGAGCGTGCCGGCCAGCGTCAGATCCGCCGTGCCGCCGACGCCGACATTGCCGGCGAGGTTGACCGCGTTGTTCAGCGAAACCGCGCTGCTCGCATCAAGCGTGGTGCCCCCAGCAGCGTTCAGCGTGCCGGAGCCCAGCGCCGAGTTCGACGCCAGAATCAACCCGCCTGCGTTCAACGCCACCGGGCCGAGGAAGGCGTTGTTGCCGCCGAGGGTCAGGTTCGCCGCGCCGTTTTTGATCAGCCCGCCGGTGCCGCCAATCACGCCAGTGAGGGTCAGCGCATTGCTGCCGACCACGGTCAGGTTGCCATTGAGTGTGGCGGCGTTGCCGAGGGTCACGGCGGTGTTGCTGTCCAGTTGCGTACCGGCGTTGGCGGTCAGCGTGCCGCTACCCAGTGCGGTGTTGCTGCCGACAATGATCTTGCCGCCGTCCAGTTGTGTGCCGCCGCTGTAGGTGTTGGCGCCATTGAGCACCAGGGTGCCGCTGTCGAGTTTGTTGAGAATGCCGCTGCCATCAATATTCACGCCGAGGGTGCCAGTCACGCCCGGATCAACCCGTACCGCCGTGGTGCCGCCGGTGCCGTTGACGGCGGTCAGTTGCCCTGCCGTGCCATTGACCAGGTTGTAGCCGTCGGTGACGAACTGCAGGCCGGTGAACAGTTGCGTGCCGTTCACCGTCACAGTGCCCGCTACGCCCTGGAACACCGCGAAGTCGCCGGCCCACGGTTGATTGACCAGACCGTTGGCATCGGTCCAGTTGGTGCCGACCGCGTTCCAGGTCCCGCTGCCGCCATCGACAACCCCGTTGGCGATGGTCTGGCTACCATCCCAGTAACGAATGTTGACGTTCGGTGCCGACACTTGAACGTTGATCTGATTGGCCACGCCAGTCTGCACCACCAGATCACCGAGGCCATAACCGACCGGCACGCCGGCAACATCCAGCCCCAGGTCGGTCAAGCTGCCGGTGTAGTTGAACACGCGATACACCCCGACACCGAAACCGCCGGCATCGGTGACGTTGAGATTGCCGTCGAGGGTCAGGTTGCCACCGACGTTCATCAGCGACGAGGTCGACGGTGTGCCCAGTGCCACATCGACGTTGCTGCCGGCGCCCAGCACCAGCGACGAGGCCGACAAAGTATTGCCCGACGACAGCGCCAGATGCCCGCCGTTGTTGATGTTCACCGTGCCGAGCGCCGAACCGGTACCGGTCAGGGTGCCGCCGGTATTGACGTTGACCTGTGCACTGGCCAGCGAACCGCTGAGGTCCACCGTACCGCCGTTGATCGCGGTGTTGCCAGTGATGCCGTTGATGCCGGTGAGATTCAACGTGCCGGTGCCGACTTTGGTCAGGCCACCGCTGCCGCTGAGATCACCGTCAAACGTGCTGGTGACGTTGCCACCGCCGACGGTCAACGTGTTGCTGCCGGTCAGTTGCACGCTGCCGCTGCCGGTCAGCGCACCGAGGCTGGCATCGCTGCCCAGATTCAGGCCGGCGCCGGCGCTGATGTTGACGCCGGAAGTCGCGCCCAGCGCATTGGTGTTGAGGGTGGTGACGCTGCCGGAGACGATATTCAGTGCCCCGGTGAAGGTGTTGCTGCCGGCCAGGGTCAGGTCCGACAGCCCGTTTTTGGTCAGGCTGCCGGCGCCGTCGATGATGCCGTTGAGACTCAAGTCGTTGTTGCCGGCCACCGTCAGGCCGGCATTCAGCGTGATCGCATTGCCGATGCCGAATGAGGCGCTGTTATCCAGCGTCGCGGCGCCGCCGACAATCAACGCGCCGCTGCCCAGGCCGTTGGCATTGCCCAGGGTCAGGGTGCCGGCGTTGAGGGTGGTACCGCCGCTGAAGGTGTTGTTGCCGTTGAGCGTCAGGTTGGCCGCACCGTCCTTGATCAACTGGCCGGTGCCACTGGTGACGCCGCCGAGGGTCAGGTTCTGCGTGCCGCCCACGGTCAGCGCGGCATTCAGGGTGACGTCGTTGTTGAGGCTGACCAGCGGCGAGTTGCTGTCCAGCGTCGCGGCGCCCGCGACGGTCAGTGCACCGGAGCCCAGCGCCGAACTGTTGCCAACGGTCAGGGTGCCGGCATTCAGCGTGGTGCCGCCGAGGTAGTTGTTGGCCGCGTTGAGAATCAGATTGGCCGTGCCGCTTTTCACCAGACTGCCAGCGCCGCTGACCAGACCGGTCAGGGTCAGGTCAGCCGTGCCACCGATGTTCAGCGCCCCGGCCAGGGCCATCGCGTTGTTCAGGCTGACCGCCGTGTTGGCGTCCAGCGTGGTGTTGGCCGCCGCATTCAATGTTCCGGCACCCAGCGCGGTGTTGCTGCCGACAATCAGCTTGCCGGTATTGAGTGCGGTGTTGCCGAAATAGGTATTGGCACCGTTGAGGGTCAGGGCGGCCGCGCCGTTCTTGACCAGGCCACCGATGCCGGCGACCACCCCGCCGAGCGTCAGCGCATTGCTGCCGCCGACGGTCAGGGTGCCGCCGAGGTTGACGTTGTTCGCCAGCGTTGCAGCCGTGCCGGCATCCAGCGTCGTGCCGTTCGAGGCGTTCAGTGCGCCGGTGCCGAGTGCGGTGTTGGAGCCGACGATCAGCGAGCCGGCATTCAGCGCCGTGGTGCCGGTGTAGGTGTTGTTGCCGCTGAGGGTCAGGCTCGACGCGCCGGTCTTGATCAGGCCGCTGCCGCCACTGATCACGCCGCCGAGGGTCAGGGCATTGGCGCCGCCGGCGGTGAGGTTGGCATTGAGAATCACGTTGTTGCTCAGGGTCACGGCCGAGCTGCTGTTGAGCGTGCCCGCGCCGTCCACCGACAAATCGCCGGTGCCCAGTGCGGCGCCGTTGCCAACCGTCAGGCTGCCGGCATTCAGGCTGGTGCCGCCGCTGTAGGTATTGGTGCCGTTGAGCGTGAGATTGGCGGCGCCGTTTTTCACCAGTTGGCTGGTACCGCTGATCACGCCGCCGAGGGTCAGCGCGTTGCTGCCGCCGATCCCCAGGCTGTTGTTGAGAATGATGCCGTTGTTCAGCGTCACCGCGGCATTGCTGTCGAGGGTCGCCACACCGCCGACGGTGATGTCGCCGCTGCCGAGCGCCGTGCTGGTGCCCGCCGTGAGGGTACCGGCGTTCAGCGCGATGGCGCCGAGGAAGGTGTTGCTGCCATTGAGAATCAGGTTGGCCGCACCGTTCTTGGTCAGCCCGCCACTGCCGCTGACGATGCCGCCCAGGGTCAGGTCGGCGCTGCCGCCAATGTTCAGGTTGCCGCCGAGGCTGACCGCGTTGGTCAGCGCCACGGCGGTGCTGGCATCGAGGGTGGTGCCTGCTGCGGTGGTCAACGCGCCGGTGCCCAGCGCAGTGCTGGAACCGACAATCAGCGTGCCGGCATTCAGCGCAGTCCCACCGGCGTAGGTGTTGTTTCCGCTGAGGCTCAGGCTCGCGGTGCCGTTCTTGATCAGGTTGCCGGCGCCGCTGACGACCCCGCTCAGGCCCAATGCCTGGGTGCCGCCAATGGTCAGATCCGCCGCCAGCGCGACGGCGTTGGCCAGGGTCACTGCGGTGGTTGCATCCAGCGTGGTGCCGGCCGCCGCGCTCAACGCGCCGGTCCCCAGTGCGGTGTTGCTGCCGACAAACAGGCTGCCGGCATTGAGGAGCGTATTACCAGCGTTGGTGTTGTTGCCGGTCAGGGTCAGGCTGGCGCTGCCGCTTTTGCTGATGCCGCCGGTGCCGGACAACACGCCGCCCAGGGTCAGGGCATTGCTGCCGAGCACGTTGAGCGCACCGGTCATGGCGATGTTGTTGGCCAGGGTGACGTTGGCAGTGCTGTCGAGGCTGGTGCCAGCGGCGGTGTTAAGCGCGCCGCTGCCCAGCGAGTCGTTGTTGGTCACCAGCAGGCTGCCGGCGCTCAGGGTGGTGGTGCCGGTGAAACCGCTGTTGGCACCGCTGAGGGTCAGGCTGCCGGTGCCGGTCTTGGTCAGGCCGCTGCTGCCGGTGATCAAGCCGCCGAGCGTCAGCGCGCCGGTGCCGCCGGCCGTCAATGTGCCGCCGAGGCTGATCGCGTTGTTCAGGTTGATCGTGCCGGGCGCGCTCAAAGTGGTCGCGCCGGTGACGTTGAGGGTGCCGGTGCTCAGCGCCAGGTTGTTGCCCAACTGCACGGTGCCGCCGTTGAGCGTGGTGTTGCCCAGGTAGGTGTTGGCGGCGCTGAGGCTCAGTTGCCCGGAACCGACTTTGGTCAGGCCGCCGCTGCCGGAAATCACCCCGCTCAGGGTCGTTGCGTTGGTGCCTTGCACGGTCACGCCACCGGCGCCGAGGGAGATCAGGTTGCTGATGTTCAAACCGGCGTTGCTGGCCTGCAAGATCCCGCCGTTGGAAGTCAGCACACCGCTGCCGAATGTGGCGTTGTTGTTGAACTGGGCGACACCGCCATTGAGCGTGGTCGCGCCGCTGACCAATGGCCCCTGCAGGGTCCAGGTGCCGCTGTTGATGGTCAGGTTGTTGAAGTTGACGTAGGTGGCGCTCGAAGCCGTGCCGACCCCGGTGGTGCCGCCGCCGACGCCGATCGGGTTCTGCAGGATCAGGCTGTTGGTGCCGCCCGCGCCACCATCGACGGTCCCGGTCGGGGCGAAGGTCAGGTTGATGCCGATCAGTCCGCCGAGGCCGACGCTGATTTGCACGCCGTCACCGACACTGACCGACGAGCCGGTGATCGCCGTAAAGGTGTTGGTACTGCTCGCGCCCATCGACACGCCGCCAGTGATCGCGCCGGCGTTGGTGAAGGTGTTGCCCGCCGCCGAGGTCTCGAAGGCGATCCGGCCGTTGATGACGCCGGTGCTGCTGTTGGTCATGTTGACCTGCGAGCCGCCGTAGACGCCGACCACCGGAGTATCGGCCAGGGTGATGCCACCGACCGAGAGTCCGGTCGAGGTGATGGTGCCGTTGTTGGTGATGCTGGTGGTGCCGGCCGCGGCGTTGTTCACCGCAATGCCCAGGCCGTCAACGCTGGTCAGGTTGAGCCCGAGCAACATGCCGGTGCCGCGAATGATCCCGCTGGCGTTGTTGAGCACGCTGACCGTACTCGTTGCGCCAGTGCCGATGAAGGCACCGCCGCTCAACACCGAAACCAGCCCCAGCAGCGCCGGGTCGATCGTGCCGGAGTTGTTCAAAGTGATGTTGACCCCGGTCAGGTCCATCACGTGACCACCGAGGGTCGCGTTCATTTGCGCGCCGGAGTTGACGTTGACTGTCAGGCCGCTGGTGGCGCTGGAAAAGTTGTTGAGAAACAGCGGCAGACTCGGCACACCGGTACAGGTCACCGTGGAACCGGCCGTGGAGCACGTGGCCAGGGCAGGTGCGCTGACGCCACCGAACAACAGCCCGGCAACGCTCAGGTGCACAGCAAGGGAAAGAGGGGAGAAACGCGAAACGAGGGCAACACCAAACCTTGCTTCCACGGGCTACTCCTTGTCGTGGCCAGATTCTTCCTTGAAGGCGTGTAGCCGTGCTTATTCCACACGCGAATCAAGACTGCGACGGTCATCACAAAAACCGCGTCATGGGTGACAAGCTAGTAGACGCCCCGTCATGGAGCACTGATTAAATGGTGTTAATACTTTAATACTAGCCGTCTAGAACGGGGCTTTCGGCCAGCAGACACGCGGATTGGAACGCGCAGTCCCCCTCTGTAGGAACTGCGGCACGCTGCGATCTTTTGATCTTGATCTTTAAAACAAAATCAAAAGATCGCAGCGTGCCGCAGCTCCTACAGGGGCAACCAGAGAGAGTTGGTACGCCTTGTGCAAACGTTTGCGACCTGCCAATACCGGCTTTTTCGAAACAAAACCGTACGGACCCGCAGAACCGGGCCTCGATCTGCAAAAAAAGGACTTTGAATGCACGCCGCTTCCCTGCTTCGCGCCCCGTTTGCGCGCACGTTTGCCGTTTCCTTGCTACTGACCGGCGTTACCGGAGTTCTCAGCCACACCGCGCTGGCGCAACCGGCCCAACCCGAAGAATCCGCCCAGGGCGAGACCCTCAGCCCCGAAGCCAGCCCGCCAAAGGAAGGTGCGTACCTGTCGGACTGGTACAACCAGGACCTGACGCTGATCGGCAGCAAGGACATCAGTTTCGGTCCGCAACCGGCCGACGATATCTACCTGGAATACGAGTACTTCGGGCGCAAGGGGCCGTTCGAGCTGTACGGCTACGTCGACATCCCGAAGATCTTCAACATCGGCAACAGCCACGACAAAGGCGTGTGGGACCACGGCTCGCCGGTGTTCATGGAGCACGAACCGCGCATCTCCATCGACTACCTCGCCGGCCGCAGCCTGGCCATCGGCCCGTTCAAGGAATGGTACGTGGCGTTCGACTGGATCTACGATCACGGCAGCCGCAAGGAGAACCGCGCCAACACTCTGTACAGCGGTTTGGGCACCGACATCGACACCCATTCGCGGGTCAACCTGTCGGCCAATCTGTACGGGCGTTACCAGTGGGAAAACTACGGCGCGAGCAATGAATACTCATGGGACGGCTACCGTGCCCAGTTGAAGTACATCGTGCCCATCGACAAATTCAGCAACGGCGCGTCGCTGACCTACATCGGCTTCACCAACTTCGATTTCGGCTCGGACCTGCACAAGGACAATCCGGCGCGCACCGCCAACGCCACGGTGGCGACCAACGTGCTGCTGTACTCGTTCACCCATTTGCGCTTCACCCTGGTCGGCCGTTATTTCCACAACGGCGGCAACTGGGAGGACGGCAGCGAGCTGAACTTCGGCGACGGCAATTTCCGCGCACGCTCCAACGGTTGGGGTTATTACGCCGGCATCGGCTACCAGTTCTGAATTCAGGAGATTCTCATGCAAGCAATGACGCGTCTGACCCTGGCCGCTGCGGCCCTGCTCTCTTCCACCACTTGGGCGGCTGAGGCGCCGATCCAACCGAAAGTGGTGCTGATCACCATGTTCGCCCCCGAGGCGCAGCACTGGATCGAGCGCCTGGACCTCAAGCAGGAAATCCGCGTGCCGGGCCTGTCCGCCGAGTACCCGACCATCCGCTGCAACACGCAACAGGTGTGCCTGCTGACCACCGGCATGGGCCAGACCAACGCCGCCGCCTCGACGCTGGCATTGGCCCTGTCGCCGAAATTCGACCTGCGCAAAAGCTACTTCCTGATCGCCGGGATTGCCGGCATCAGCCCGAAACACGGAACCATCGGCACCGCCGCGTGGGCGCATTACCTGGTGGAATTCGGTACGCAATGGGAGCTGGATTCGCGCGATGCGCCGGCGAGCTGGCCGACCGGCTACCTCGGCATCAACACCAAAGGCCCGAACGAAAAACCGCCGCTGGACTACAAGACCGAAGTCTTCGAACTCAACCCGACGTTGCAGGCCAAGGCCTTCGCCCTGAGCCACAAGGTCGAGCTGAGCGAGAGCGAGGAATCAGCGGCGTGGCGCCTGAAATACCCGTCCGCCCCGGCCAACCAGCCGCCAGTCGTCACCCGTTGCGACACGCTGGCGGGCAACACCTGGTTCTCCGGCACCCGCCTGAGCGAACGCGCCGAGGTCTGGACCAGACTGCTGACCGACAACAAGGGGGAATACTGCACCACGCAACAAGAGGACAATTCCACCTACGAAGCCTTGTTGCGCGCCAGTCGCGAAGGCCTGGTCGATGTACAACGCCTGGCGGTGGTGCGCGCCGGCTCCGACTTCGACCGCCCTGCCCCGGGCGGCAACGAAGTCGACAACCTGCTCAAGTACGCCGATCAGGGCGGGTTCGTGCCGGCGCTGGAGAACCTCTATCGCACGGGTAATCCGCTGGTGCAGGACATCCTGAAACACTGGTCGGCGTGGGAGAACGGCGTTCCGCAATCCTGAGCCCACCATAAGCCCGCTGTAGGAGTGAGCCTGCTCGCGATAGCGGTGTGTCAATTACAAATGGGTTATCTGACACACCGCTATCGCGAGCAGGCTCACTCCTACAGGGGGGGACGTGGTGCTTATGGAATCAGGATGATCTTGTCACCACTGCCTTGATTAATCTCTGCATAGTGCTGCACACCCTCCGCCAGCGGCACCTCCACCAACCCTTGCGGCAATGGCAGCCGGTCTTCATCGAAGAACCGCCCGAACTGCTCCAGCATCGCCGCACAGGCTTGCACGCCGTACAACAGCGAGTTGATCCCGACCACCGAGCCGCCCTTGCGGTACAGCGCCAGCGCCGGCAACTGCACATGGCCGTCGACCGGGGCCGCGATGATCGCGATGCGACCGAACGCTGCGAGCGCCGCCACCGAGGCCGGCAACCAGAAACCGGTGGTGTCGAAGATCACATCGGCGCCGCCACTGTACACCGCGTTGACCTGTGCACCGAGGTCTTCGGGTTTATCCAGCTGGATCGTCTGGAAGCCCTGCGCCTGCAAATCCTTGACCTGCTCCGGCCGCCGCGCCGCCGCCAGTAGCTGCGCACCACGGACCTTGGCCAGCGCCAATGCCGCCGTCGCCACCGCACCGCCGCCGATCACCAGCAAACGGGTTTCAGCACTCACCAGACTGCGCTCCAGTGCATCCCACGCCGTGGTGTACGGCACGCCGAGGCTGGCAGCCTGGGCGAAGCTCAAGTGCGATGGTTTGTGCGCCACGCCGTTGGCCGGCAGCTTGACGAACTGCGCGTGCGAGCCATCGGCAAAAAAGCCCAGTTCACGCCCGGTGCCCCAGACTTCCTGACCGAGCAACGCCTGCGGCCCTTCGACCACTACACCAGCAAAATCGCGCCCGGGAATTCGCGGCAAGGTGGTGTAAGGGAAACGCCCGAGCACGTTCTTCACGTCGCTGGGGTTCAGGCCGGCCGCCTTGATCTCGACCAGCACTTCATCGGCGCCGGATACCGGAGTGGCGACGTCGACGAAACGCAGGGAGGACAGATCGCCGGTTTTATCGAATTGCAATGCTTTCATGAGGACATCCACCGAAGGGAGAAAGGGAAATTCACGAGAACCAACCGGCGACCAGTTGCCGGCCCATCGGCCATAACTGCTCACCCGCGAGCATGCCGAGCAGCCCCACCAGGGCGATGGCCGGTGGCGCGGGAGAACGAAAATTCAGCGCGCCATAGAGCAGGCCGACACCCAGGCCGATGGCCAGCGAAATCAGGTAGTTCATGGGGGACACTCCGCCACGTGAAAGGAATGGGCAGAGTCTAGAGAAGGATGGGCAGCGGTATCGGCCAAGGACTTCTGAATTCCGGCCAAATCTCAGGCGATGCAATCCCGCTGTAGGAGCTGCCGCAGGCTGCGATCTTTTGACTTTGATTTTTACAAACAAGATCAAAGGATCGCAGCCTGCGGCAGCTCCTACAGGGGGGCGTTCAGGCAGTGGCGAATTGCGAGGGCGCCACGCCCAATTCCCGGCGGAACATGTCACTGAAACTGCTCGGCGAATAGCCCAGTTCCCGCGCGATCGCACTCACTGGTACGCCCTGGATCAACTCCGCCACCGCTGTCGCCAGTTGCACCTGCCGCCGCCATTCGGCAAAGCCCATGCCGAGGCTGTCCTTGAACAACCGCGCCAGCGTGCGCACGCTGGCGCCGGCGTTTTCCGCATGCTGCTCGAACGGGATCTCCAGCGACGGCGCCGCCATCACCGCTTGGCACAGGTTCATCAGACGCCGGTCGGAATCGTCCGGCATCGGGATCTTCAATTGCGAGCGCCGGGCGCGCTTGAGCTCCAGCAACGCCAGCCCGACCAAGGCGTCGTAATAGGCCGGCTCACCGCTGTCGCCCTGCTCCACCAGCCCGACGATCAACTCACGCAGCAACCCGCCGACCTCGATCACCTGCACCGTCTCATCCAGCGTCGCCGCCAGCGCCGGGCGCAGGTAGATATTGCGCATCTGCAGGTCCGAGACCACGCGAATCCCATGCGGCACCCCGGGCGGCAACCACACCGCCCGCTGTGGCGGCACCACCAGCGCTTCCTGCGGGGTCTCGACCCACATCACTCCGCTCATCGCATACAGCAACTGTCCCCAGACATGCTCATGCGGCTCGATGAACAAACCGCGCGGATAGGTACGCGCCAGCGGCTGCACCGGCACATCGGTATCACTCAGATCGGGGGGCGCAGCGAGGGCCATGGCGAGCATTCATTGGGGGTTGGCGGAGCGGCCATGGTAACCAGTGCGCCGAGGTGTCGCCAACGATAGATACCGTCGGACAATCCGAGTGAATTTTCCCGGTGCGCCGCGATCCTTCTAATACCACAGGGAGGAATACGGGCTTTATGAACAACGCAAAACTGTTTGTCATCGACTACACCCTTCACGGCACGCCGAAATCGTTCATTATCCGCTCGGACAAAATGGACAACGCCGAGGCGTGGCACTGGGCAAGCTGCGACGCCGGCGTGGGTCGCATCCCGCGCTTCGGCCGGGAAAAAGTGCAAAAGACCAGCAAACCGATGGCGGAGAAATTTGGCGTGGAAAACGTCAAATGGCGACCGGCGAGCTAGACTCTCGCCAGGCAACGGGGAATTTTCGGGGGGATACACATGAGCGACCTCTTCAGCCCGGCGCATCTGGATTACGGCCTCGACACCCTGTTCGGCCGTATCACCAAAAGCGTCGACTGTCGGCTGGGCCTGGAACCCGTCGAAGGTGACCCCTATCGCTTCGCCGTACGCGTGCCGGCACCGTTACCGGAAGACCTGGACCAGGCGAAAACCGTGGTGGTTCGAGTGGAAGGTCGACGATTGCAAGGCACGGTGCGCCATACCGAACGGCTGGATGATGAAAGCCTGAAACTGGAAGTGGAGCCTGATTAGGCTCCACTTTTTTATGCGCGCGGTTATTTGGGGTGAGCGCAATGGCAGCCCTTGCTTGAACACTCCTCGCCGCCCTTGTGGTGGTGCGCGCAGGCCTCGCAGCAATAGTGTTTGCCGTGCACGGCGTAGGCGTGGTCGCCTTCTTTGATCGTGCATTTACAGTTGGGGCAATCGCATTTTCTATCTGGCATGGGTCAGACTCCTTTTTTGGTGGTTGTCCGGGGCTTGTGGGGCAAGCCGTAGATAACAGTGTAGGAGCTGCCGAAGGCTGCGATCTTTTGATCTGGTTTTTTTGGGGGGATTGGGTGTATATCCGTTTCTGCTGGCCATATGGGGTGAATATCCGTTTCCTCGGATGCTGCTGCTGGCGGTTTCGCTCTTACAGCGAGTCACCTTTTCCAGACGCCGAAAAGATAACCCAAAAGGCTTTGCCCCGGCGTACGGCACTTCGCTGAGGCTCAGTGTCCCCTCGCTACGGTGTCCATCAGGGGGCATCGCCTACGGCTTGCTTCGCTGCACCTCCTCTCGATGTATGCGGCTTCGCCGCACGGCGCTGCGCGCCTATCCCCTGATGAACACCTTCGCTCGGCCTGCCGAAGGGGCTGAAGGTCAAAAGCCACATCAAGAGCCAAAGCCAAAGCAGATCAAAAGATCGCAGCCTTCGGCAGCTCCTACATCGGGGTTGGGTGCAGTCAGTTAGAGATTGGTTAGCTGGCAGGTCTCCATCGCGAGCAGGCTCGCACACAGAAAGGCAAAAGCAGACCACATGCTCTTCACCACTCAACAGGATGAGCGTTAGCTCGGCTGCAGCTCTTGATCTGCCAGCCCCTTCGGCAGGCTGAGTGGAGGGGTTTATCCGGGGGTGGGAGCGCAGCGACCGTTTGGCGAAGCCAAACACATCGAGAGGAGGTGCAGCGAAGCAAACCGTAGACGATGCCCCCGGATGAACCCCGGAACGAAGGAACCCGAGCCACGGCGAGGGCCGAACGCCGGGGCCTAGCGTTTTGGTTACTTTTTGGCGTTTGAAAAAGTGACTCGCCGTAAGAGCGAAACCGCCAGCCGCCATACCCGAAGAAACGGATATGCCCAAAAAAATCAGTCAACAGAACGCAAACTGCTGCGATACATAAAGACCAAAGCCAACCCCAGACAAACCATCGCCAACACCCGAGAAGACGAAAGCTCAATCGCCGGATTGCCCAACCAGCCAAAGTTATCAATCAACATCCCCATCCCAAGCTGGCCAACAATCACCGCCACCGTCGCCACCGCCGTGCCCACCACCGGCACCGCCCCGACCATGACCATCATGTAAACCACCCCAAACAGTGCCCCGGTCAACTGCCACTTCGGCACGTCCAACAGACTCACCGCATGCGCCGGCTCGAAAAACAGAATCAACAACCCGGTCGTCACCGCCCCCACCACGAAGGTCAGCAAACTACTGCGCAACACCCCGACGGTCTCCCCCAGGCGCCCATTGATCGCCGCCTGCACACTCAACACCGCACCGGCCAGCACCACCACGGCCAACAAAATAACCAGACTCATCACTCAACCTCGCGCAATCAAAACCAGTGCCACCACAATCAACCCCAACGCCAGCCAGCGCTCGGCATTGACCTTCTTGCGCGTCGCGCCAAACCAGCCGAAATGGTCGATCAGCACACTCTTGCCCACCTGCCCCGAGAGAATCGCGATCATCGTCATCGCAATCCCGATATGCGGCGTCGCCAATGTCAGCACCACCAAGTACATCGGCCCGAGAAAGCCGCCGATCAATTGCCAGCGCGGCAGATCGGTCAGCGCCGGGCCTTTCTGCGGTCCCGCGAACAGCAACAGCAGAAACAGAATCGCCGAGCCCACGCCGAAGATGCTCAAGGTCGCCCACAGGTGCCCGACCTGCCCCCCCAGCGGCCCGAGCAACCCCGCCTCCACCGACAAACCCATGCCCGCCAGGATCACCAGCGGCAGCAACAGCAGGCGCAACCGCGGTTTGCTCACCGGCGCCGCCACACTCACCTCATCCAACGTCTGCATAACCAAAACCCGTGCAAGTAAACGATGGCGCGGATTATCGGCTGGCGCCGCTGTGCGATAAATGGGAGCATCCAGACAACACTTTTGCGCATCTCGCACAGCAGGACGATTCATGCACGGGCTCAATGAACTCGGATTCAAGGCACTCAGGCTGTTTGTGGCGGTGCTCGACCATGGCAGTTTTTCCGAAGTGGCCCGCCGCGAGGGCGTGGCGCCCTCTTCGATTTCGCGGCAGATCCAGTTGATGGAGCAGGCACTGAACCAGCAATTGCTCTACCGCCACACCCGCGCCGTCAGCCCGACCGAGGCCGGACGCATGCTTGGTCACCATGCGCGGCTGGTGCTGGTGCAACTGGAGGAGGCCGAACAGGCGTTGCAGGAACAGCAAAGCGAACCCACCGGACTGGTGCGGATCAACGCGCCGGTGGTGTTCGGCCAACGGCATCTGACGCCGTGGCTCGGCAAATTGTGTGCACGTTATCCGAAGCTGCAACTGGACATCCAGCAGACCGACCATTACGTCGACCCGTTGCAGGAAGGCGCCGACCTGCTGTTCCGCATCGGCCCGCTGCACGATTCGAGCATGCAGGCACGGATTCTCGCGCCGCACCGCTTTCAAGTCGCGGCCAGCCCGGCGTACCTCAAGCGCCACGGCACGCCGCAACATCCCGACGACCTCGCGCAGCACCAGTGCCTGGCCTACAAAGGCGCGACCGGCCAGCAGCGCTGGTTCTTCCGTCAGGATCAGGGCGACTGGACACCCTACTCGGTCAAAGGCCCGATCACCGGCAACCACGCCGACACCCTCACCCAGGCCGCCGAACAAGGCCTGGGGCTGGTGATGTTTCCGTCATGGCTGATTGGCGAAGCGGTGCGCGAAGGCTCGCTGGTGCCGGTGCTGGGCGAGTATCAAGTGTCGAACAGTCTGGAGCCGCAGCAGATTGCGGTGCTGTGGCCGGGCAGCCGGCGGCTGTCGGTGAAGGTGCGTACGGTGATTGATTTCTTTGTCGAATGCTTCGGCGAAGTGCCCTACTGGGACAGACCTTGAGCCATGCACGCTCCCTGTAGGAGCTGCCGAAGGCTGCGATCTTTTGATCTTGCTTTTAAAAGATCAAAGTCAACAGATCGCAGCCTTCGGCAGCTCCTACACAGCGTTCTGCGGTGGGTTTCAGATACGGAACTGGCCTACGAGTTTGCCCAGCCGCTGCCCCAGCTCCGCCAGACTGCGCGAGGTCTGCGCGCCCAACTGGGTCTCATCCGCCACGCTGTCCACCGCCACGGCGATCTGATGCACGCTACGGTTGATCTCTTCGGCCACCGCCGTCTGCTCCTCCGCCGCACTGGCGATCTGCGCGTTCATCGAGTTGATGGTCGCAATCAGCTCTGCCATCGCATCCAGCGACGCCCCGGCCTGATTGGCCTGCGCCGAGGTGCCATCGCCCGCTTCGCTGGAGCGGCGCATCGCCTCGACCGCCGACTGCGTGCCCGCCTGCAAGCGATCGATCATGCCCTGAATTTCCTGGGTGCTGATCTGTGTGCGGCTGGCCAGCGCCCGCACTTCGTCCGCCACCACCGCAAAGCCGCGCCCGGCCTCCCCGGCGCGTGCGGCTTCGATCGCGGCGTTCAGCGCCAGCAGGTTGGTCTGCTCGGCAATCGAGCGGATTACCCCGAGCACGCCGACAATCGACGACACGTCCTGCTGCAGGCTGTCGAGCGACACGCCGCTGCTGCGAATGTCATCCACCAGCGCATGAATCTGTTTGATGCTGCCGGCCACCACGCGTTTGGCGCTCTGGCCTTCTTCATCGGTCTGCTGCGCGGCGACCGCCGCGTTCTGCGCACTCTTGGCGACTTCCTGAGCAGCGGCGGACATCTCGTTGATCGCCGTGGCGACCTGATCGGTCTCGTGGCGCTGACGCTCCATCGCCTGATCGGAGCGCTGAGCCTGATCCGACACTTGGGTCACCAGGCCGGTCAGTTGCGTGGTCATCTCGGTGATCTGCCGCACCAGGCCGTGGATCTTGTCGACGAAACGGTTGAACGAGCCGGCCAGTTCGCCGAGTTCATCCTGGCTGGTGATGTTCAGCCGGCGCGTCAGGTCGCCCTCGCCTGCGGCGATATCATCGAGGTTGGCTTTCATCAGGGTCAGCGGACGCAGAATGGTGTTGGCCAGCAGCAGGCCCGCTGCGGCGATCACCAACAGCACCAGCACCGCCACGCCGACGATGCTCAGGATCACGCCTTGCATGCGCTCCTGCACTTGCGCCTCGACCAACGCCACTTGCGCTTCGATGCCGTCGAGGTTGACCGAGGTCCCCACCGCCATGTCCCACTTCGCCAGGTATTCGGTGTAACCGAGTTTCGGCACCAGCACCTGCGCGTTGCCCGGCAGCGGCGAGCTGTATTGCAGATAGTGGGTGCCGTCCTTCGCCACGCTCACCAGACCGCGGTTGACGTAAACGCCGTTGGGGTCGCGGTTGTCCTTGAAGCTTTTGCCCACGCCTTCGGGGTCGTTGGCCTTGAACAGGCGCACAGTCTCGGAATCGTAGCCGAAGAAGTAACCGTCCTTGCCGTAGCGGATGCCCGACAGCAGCTTGATCGCCTGCGCCCGCGCTTCGTTGTCACCGGGGGCGGCTGCGTCGTACAGCGGCTTGATCGTGGTCATGGCCACGGCAACGTAACTTTGCAGCGTGGCCTTGGCGTCGACGAGCAGACGTTCGCGGGTCTGCTCGACCTCGGTGTGCGCCTGTTGCTGGAGGATGAACAGCGTGGTCAGGCTGATGACCAGCGCAAAGAGCAACACCGGCAGGACGGCAAGGGACAGGACTTTGGCCTTGAGACTCAAGCGCATTGGGGGGCTCACTCTTTTGGTTTTATTGGCGTGGTTAAAGGCGTTAACGGCACGCGCAAGCAAAAGTTGAACCCAAAAAAAGATCGCAGCCTTCGGCAGCTCCTACAGAGATTGGTGTAGGAGTTGCCGAAGGCTGCGATCTTTTGATCTTCAGCTTTTAATCAGAGGACCATCGCGGCCACCCAGCCGAACGCCAGCAATGGCAGGTTGTAGTGCAGGAAGGTCGGCACCACGGTGTCCCAGATGTGGTGGTGCTGGCCGTCGATGTTCAGGCCGGAGGTCGGGCCGAGGGTCGAGTCCGAGGCGGGCGAACCGGCATCGCCCAACGCCCCGGCGGTGCCGACAATGCAGACGATCGCCAGCGGGCTGAAGCCCAGTTGCACGCACAGCGGCACAAAAATCGCCGCCAGAATCGGCACGGTGGAGAACGACGAACCGATGCCCATGGTCACCAGCAGCCCCACCAGCAACATCAGCAGCGCGCCGACGCCTTTGCTGTGGTTGATCCACGACGCCGACGATTCGACCAGGGTCTGCACCTGCCCGGTGGCCTTCATCACTTCGGCGAAACCGGACGCGGCAATCATGATGAAACCGATCATCGCCATCATCTTCATGCCTTCGGTGAACAGGTCATCGGTCTCGCGCCACTTGACGATGCCGGACACCGAGAAGATCAGAAAACCGACCAGCGCCCCGATAATCATCGAGTCCAGCAGCAGTTGCACGATGAACGCCGCCGCAATCGCCACACCGGCAATCATCAGGCTCAACGGGTTGTACTGCACCGCCACCTGCTCGACTTGCTCGATCTTCGCCAGGTCGTAGACGCGCTTCTTGCGGTAGCTGATGAACGCCATCGCCAGGCCGAACACCATGCCCAGCGCCGGAATGCCCATGGCGTGGGTGACGTTGATGCCACTGATGTCGACGCCGCTGCGCGCGACGTTGGCCAGCAGGATTTCATTGAGGAAGATGTTACCGAAACCCACCGGCAGGAACATGTACGGGGTGATCAGGCCGAAGGTCATGACGCAGGCGATCAGGCGGCGATCGAGTTGCAACTTGGTCAGCACATATAAAAGCGGCGGCACCAACAACGGAATGAACGCAATGTGGATCGGCAGGATGTTCTGCGAAGCAATCGCCACCACCCAAAGCAGGCCGATCAACAGCCATTTGACGTTACCGCCACCGGTCGCATGTTGCCGATCAACCATCGCCAGCGCCTTGTCGGCCAATGCATGGGCCAGGCCGGACTTGGCAATCGCCACGGCGAAAGCGCCGAGCAACGCGTAGGACAACGCCACGGTCGCCCCGCCGCCCAGGCCACTGTTGAACGCCTTGAGCGTGGCGTCGATGCCCAGACCACCGGTCAGGCCACCGACCAACGCACCGACGATCAGGGCGATCACCACGTGCACACGGGACAGGCTGAGGATCAGCATGACGCCGACCGCAGCAATCACTGCATTCATTTCACTACCTCAAAAACACGGCGATAAAACCATCACCACCAGACAGGATGAGTCCGCCCACGGAGCACCGGCGGATTTGCAAAGAGGGTCTTATTAGAAGGGCGCGCACTGTGCCGCAGAGTGGCGGCGGTGTCAAAGCGAGCGGCTGAACTGAATGTAACTATCAACGCAGAACCCTGTGGCGAGGGGGCTTGCCCCCGTTCGACTGCGCAGCAGTCGCAATACAAGTGAACTCGTTTTGGCTGCAGGAATTCGGGGCCGCTTTGCGACCCAACGGGGGCAAGCCCCCTCACCACAGGTATCTGATCGCCTGCATGAGTATCGCTGACATGCGGCAATCGGCCCTATTGCGCTGCCAACATAAAGAAAGCCGAAACGCAGCCGTTACAGTGCAAAGTCTCAGATATTTATCGAATAAGGACGTCGCCATGTCGCTCAGACAACTTTCCATTCAATGGAAAATCACCCTGCTCGCCGGCCTTTGCCTGGCGGGCATCGTGACCCTGCTGGTGGGTCTTTCGCTGTACCGCATGGAGCACAGCTCCGAGCTGGTGAAAGCTTCGAGCATGGAGATGCTGACCGAGTCGGCCCAGGCGCGCATTGAATCGCAAGGTGAAGTGCAGGCTGCCGGCATTCGCCAGCAGTTCATGGACGCCTATCAATACGGCCACGGGTTCTCGCGTCAGGTGCTGTTTTTGCGTGAACAGGCAGAAAAGCGCTTCCTCGATGCCTTCGACCTGCGCGAAGACATGACCCGTCAGGTCAAATCCGCGCTGCAGGCCAACCCGGAACTGCTCGGCCTGTCGCTGGTGTTCGAAGCCAACGCGCTGGACGGCAAGGATGAACTGTTCGCCGGTCAGGCCGAGCTGGGCAGCAACGACAAGGGCCGTTTTGCCCTGTACTGGTCGCAACCGACCCCGGGCAAAGTCACCTCGATGGCCCTGCCGGAAAGCGACATGGCCGACACCAGCACCGGCCCCAGCGGTCAGGCCGCCAACGCCTGGTTCACCTGCCCGCGCACCACGCTCAAGCCGTGCGTGATCGAACCGTACTTCTACGTGATCGACGGCCAGAACGTGCTGATGACCAGCATCGTCTTCCCGCTGATAGTCAATGGCAAAGTCATCGCCTCGCTGTCGGTGGACATCAACCTCAACAGCCTGCAAGCGATCAGCCAGGGCGCGAGCAAGAAGCTCTATGACGGCCAGACCGCCGTGAGCATCATCAGCCCCACCGGCCTGCTCGCCGGTTACAGCCCGGACGCCGGCAAGCTGAGCAAGCGTCTGGATGCCGTGGACACCGTCAGCGGCGCCGAACTGCTGCGTCAACTCACGGCCAGCAGCAGCGTCAGCAGCCTGCACAGCAACGGCCAGCTGAAAGTGCTGTCGCCGTTCCAGCCGATCCCCGGCGGCCCGTCGTGGGCCGTGTTGCTCGACGTGCCGGAAAAGGTTCTGGTCAGCCGCGCCGAAGCGCTCAAGCAGCAACTGGATGCGAGCAACCATTCAGGCACCCTGATCGAACTGAGCCTCGGCGTGCTCGCGGCATTGGTCGGCCTGCTGCTGGTGTGGCTGATGGCGCGCAGCGTGACCCGGCCGATCCTCGGCGTGGCCAACATGCTCGAAGACATTGCCAGCGGTGAAGGTGATCTGACCCGCCGCCTGGCCTACGACAAGCAGGACGAACTCGGTCAACTGGCCGGTTGGTTCAACAAGTTCCTCGACAAGCTGCAGCCGATCATCGCCGAAGTGAAACGCTCGGTGCAGGACGCGCGCAACACCGCCGACCAGTCCTCGGCCATCGCCACCCAGACCAGCGCCGGCATGGAGCAGCAATACCGGCAGGTCGATCAGGTCGCCACCGCGTCCCACGAAATGAGCGCCACCGCCCAGGACGTAGCCCGCAGTGCCGCGCAAGCCGCCGAAGCGGCCAAGGACGCCGACCGCGCGACCCGTCAGGGCCTGACCGTGATCGACCGCACCACCGCGAGCATCGACACCCTCGCCGCCGACATGAGCGCGGCGATGGTCCAGGTCGAAGGCCTGGCCGCCAACAGCGAGAAGATCGGCACCGTGCTGGAAACCATCCGCGCCATCGCCGAACAGACCAACCTGCTGGCGCTCAACGCGGCGATCGAAGCGGCGCGTGCCGGTGAAGCCGGGCGTGGTTTTGCCGTGGTCGCCGACGAAGTGCGCAACCTCGCCCGCCGCACGCAAGAGTCGGTGGAAGAAACCCGTCAGGTGATCGAACAACTGCAGACCGGTACCCAGGACGTGGTCGGTTCCATGGGCAATAGCCATCGCCAGGCTCAGGGCAGTGTCGAACAGGTCGGGCAAGCGGTGACCGCACTGCGCCAGATCGGCGATGCGGTGACGGTGATCAGCGACATGAACCTGCAGATCGCCAGCGCGGCGGAAGAACAGAGCGCAGTGGCCGAGGAGATCAACAACAACGTGGCGACCATTCGCGACGTGACTGAATCGCTGTCCGGGCAGGCCAACGAGTCGGCGCGGGTGAGCCAGTCGCTGAACAGCCTGGCGAATCAGCAGCAGAGTCTGATGGATCAGTTCCGCGTCTGACAGTTCCCCGCTATTTCACTGTAGGAGCTGCCGCAGGCTGCGATCTTTTGATCTTGTTTTTTAAAAATCCAAAGTCAAAAGATCGCAGCCTGCGGCAGCTCCTACAGGGATTAGCGGCGTGGCAACTCGATCACCACCTTCAACCCGCCCCACTCGCTCTCGCCCAACACCAGCAACCCGCCCCACGTCTCGACGATATCCCGGACAATCCCCAGCCCCAAGCCATGCCCGTGGGTTTGTTCATCCAGCCGCGTGCCCCGGCTGAACACCTGAGCGCGCTGCCCTTCGGGGATCCCCGGGCCGTCATCTTCCACGCTCAGGGCAAAGCCGTCGGTACGCTCGATCACACTCAAGCGCACCTCGGCGTCTGCCCATTTACAGGCGTTGTCCAGCAGGTTGCCGAGCAGTTCCAGCAGATCCTCACGATCCCACGGCAGTTGCAGCCCCGGTGGCGCGACGTAGCTCAAGCTCAAGTGCTCGCCGTGGATCATGTTCAGCGTCGCCAGCAGTCCCGGCAGTTCCGCATCGCAATCGAACAGTGCACCGGGCAGCGCATCACCGGATAACCGCGCACGATTGAGTTCACGATTAAGCCGCTGCTGCACCTGTTCCAGTTGTTCCTTGAGGATCTTGCGTAACTCGGGATGGGCATCGAGTTTTTCGCTCGAAGCCAGACTCAACAGCACCGCCAATGGCGTTTTCAAGGCATGGCCCAGATTGCCCAGTGCATTGCGCGAGCGCTTGAGGCTGTCTTCGGTGTGCGCCAGCAAATGGTTGATCTGCGCCACCAGCGGCTCAAGCTCCACCGGCACCTGATCGTCGAGTTGCGAACGCTGGCCCTGCTGCAACTGGGCGATCTGCTCGCGGGCGCGTTCCAGCGGGCGCAAGGCGCGGCGCACGGTGATGCGCTGCAGCAGCAGGATCAGCAGCAAACCGGTCAGCCCGAGGCCGAGACCGATCTGACGCATGCGCTGAAAACTCTCGCGCACCGGGGTGTAATCCTGGGCGACGCTGATCGAGATCGACTGCCCGAGGCGCCGGTAATCGGAACGCAACACCAGCAACTGCTGGCCGTCCGGGCCCAATTGCAGGTTGCTGTGCAGGCCAGGATGCTCAAGCAGCGGCAAGTCCTGATCCCACAGCGAACGCGAACGCCAATGGCTGTCGGCAAAATCGATGCGGAAGTAATGCCCGGAAAACGGTCGCTGATACGCCGGCGACAGGTGTCGCTCATCCAGCTGCAAACCTTGCGGGCCACGCACCAGCGCCACCAGCAGACTTTCGCTGTCGTTGCGCAGTCCGGCTTCCAGATAACGCTGCAGCCCCACTTCGAACAACCACAGGCTGGTTTGCGCCAGCACCAGGCCGACGATCACCATCACGCTGATCAACCCCAGGCTCAAACGGCGCTGGATCGACCTCACGAAGCTTGCCCGCCGAACAGGTAACCCTGGCCGCGACGGGTTTCGATCACGGCTTTGCCCAGCTTGCGCCGCAGGTGATTGACGTGGACTTCGAGGACGTTGGAATCACGCTCGGTCTCGCCGTCGTAAAGGTGCTCGGCGAGGTGGGTTTTCGACAGGATCTGTTCAGGGTGCAGCATGAAATAACGCAGCAGGCGGAATTCGGCGGCGGTCAGTTGAATCTCGCTGCCGTCGCGAATCACACACTGGCGACCCTCATCCAGATGCAGGCCGGCCGCCTTCAGCGTTGGCTGGTTGGCCTGGCCCTTGGAGCGACGCAACAGCGATTGCACCCGCAGGTGCAGCTCTTCGGGGTGGAACGGTTTGGTCAGATAATCGTCGGCACCGGCCTTCAGGCCTTCGATGCGCTCGGCCCAGGAATCGCGGGCGGTGAGGATCAGCACCGGGGTCGACAGCCCACCGGCACGCCATTGCGCCAGCACCTCCAACCCGGGCACGCCGGGCAGGCCGAGGTCGAGAATGATCAGGTCATAGGGCTCGCTGCTACCCTGATAGACCGCATCGCGCCCGTCCGCCAGCCAGTCCACCGCATACCCCTGACGCTGCAGACCGGCGAGCAATTCGTCGGCCAGCGGCACGTGGTCTTCCACCAGAAGCAAACGCATCGTTCAATCTTCCTTGTCTTTCACTAATTCGCCGCTGTCGGCCTTCAGGTGCAGTTCGCGCGCGACGCCCTCGACGGTCAGCAGTTCGACTTCATAAACATAGACGTCGTGCTTTTCCTCCAGCTCGACTTCCAGCAGTTTGGCCCCCGGATAGCGATCCAGCGCCTTTTGCAGCACTTGCTCCAGCGGCAGGATCACACCCTGCTGCCGCAGGCGCAGGGCTTCGTCCTGGTCCAGGTCGCGGGCCACCGCCACCGAGCAGAATGCCAATAGCACCAGGGCCAGGCGGCTCCCGGTGCGTGGCTGTAACAAATACGGCTTCATTAAGTATCCTGATGATCCCTGAGCACTTGCCCACTGACCGCGTCCAGTTCCAGGTCCCACTTCAGCCCTTGCGGGTCACGCATTTCGATCTGGTAGATGTACTTGCCGTACTGCTCTTCCAGCTCGGTATCGGTGATGGTCGAACCCGGGTGTCTGGCCAGCGCCGTGGCGTTGAGCTTCTCGAAGGAGACGATAGTACCAGCGTCGCGCAGGCGCAGGGCTTCATCGGGGCCAAGATCGCGGGCGTGGGCGAGGCTGGCGGTCAGGCCGATGATCGTGGCAATGGACAGGGCAGTCAGGGTTTTCATGGGTGTCTCCGTATTTTTATGTGCAGCTACGGTGGGCACCTTAGCGGGATGAACTTAACTGAAACTGAATTGCCATCATTGCCCCGGCTCAACACATGCCCCCGTGTAGGAGCTGCCGCAGGCTGCGATCTTTTGATCTTGCTTTTAAAAGTCAAAAGATCGCAGCCTTCGGCAGCTCCTACAAAAGCGGCAACATGTGCTTATAATTGTTCGCTTGCTAACGATCGAGACCGGTATGACCGCCATCCACATCAAGTTCCCCGCCCTCACCCTCAAGGCCGGCCCTCGGGCCATGGCGCGTATTCGTGCCCAGGGCCTGAACGCCGCTGACGTCGGCACACTGCCCGGTGCGGCAGGTGGTCCGAAGGCGTTGGGGATTCAGGGGCTGGATCTGGCGCTGTTCGGCGAATGGCTGCCGAGCGCGCCGCGTGAGCGCTCGCTGATCGGTGCGTCGGTCGGCTCCTGGCGCTTCGCCAGCGCCTGTCTGCCGGACGCCGCCGAAGGCATCCGCCGGCTCGGCCAGCTGTACGCCGAGCAGAATTTCAACAAGGGCGTGACCATGGCCGAGATCAGCCAGAGCTCGCAGCGCATGCTCAATGACCTGCTCGACGGCCGCGACGCCAGCATCCTCAACAACGCCGACTACCGCCTGAACATCATGGTGGTCAAAAGCCACGGGCGCCTGGCCGACGACCATCGCGGCCGCCTCGGTCTGGCGCTGGGTTCGGTGATTGCCGATAACCTGCGCGGCCGCGCACGGCTGTCGCGACACTTCGAACGCCTGATCATTCACGACCCGCGCCTCGCCCCGCCGGTCAATGCGCTGCATGACTTCCCGTCGCGCTTCGTCGCCCTCAATGCGAGTAACCTGCGTCAAGCGCTGCTCGCGTCCGGTTCGATCCCGATGGTCATGGAAGGCGTGCGCGACCTGCCGGGCGCCGGTGCCGGCACGTTCCGCGATGGTGGCCTGCTTGACTATCACCTCGACCTGCCCTACAGCGGCGACGGCATCGTGCTCTATCCGCACTTCACCGACAGGGTGATCCCCGGCTGGTTCGACAAGACCCTGCCCTGGCGCCGTGCCTCGGTCGAGCGCTTGCAGGACGTGCTGTTGCTCGCGCCGTCGAAGGAGTACCTGGCGCGCCTGCCCTACGGCAAACTGCCCGACCGCAATGACTTCAAACGCTTCATGGGCGACGCACCGAGCCGGCAGAAATACTGGCACGCGGCGATGGACGAGAGCCGGCGACTGGGCGACGAATTTCTCGAGCTGAGCGCCAACGGTCGCCTCGCCGAGCGCTTGCTGACCCTTTAGTCAGTGTTTTCCCGCATCGCCAAACACAAGCTGGTAAACTCGCCGCCTGCCCGAATCGCTGCGGCGAACGCCACCTGAACAGAGCCGAAAATACTGTGGAAATCTTCAAGGAATTTACATTCGAGTCCGCCCACCGCCTGCCGCACGTACCGGACGGCCACAAATGCGGACGCCTGCACGGTCACTCGTTCAAGGTGGCGATTCACCTGAGCGGCGACCTCGATCCGCACACCGGCTGGATCCGCGATTTCTCCGAGATCAAGGCGATCTTCAAGCCGCTGTACGAGCGTCTCGACCACAACTACCTGAACGATATTCCCGGCCTGGAAAACCCGACCAGCGAAGTGCTGGCCAAATTCATCTGGAATGAACTCAAACCACTGCTGCCGGAACTGAGCGCGATCCGGATTCACGAGACGTGCACCAGCGGTTGCATTTATCGCGGTGAGTGATTCAACACCGATTCCCTTGTAGGAGCTGCCGCAGGCTGCGATCTTTTGATCTTGATTTTTAAGATCAAAAGATCGCAGCCTGCGGCAGCTCCTACAGGAAATGGTGTTGGTCAGGAAAATAGAGAACAACCTTCACGGCTGTTTTTTTATGCCTATGCTTTTTGGCTCAAACCCGCCAAGAGGACAGGCCGATGACGGACTGGCTGCTGGATCAGGTCTTTGACTTCAACGGGCATCAAGTGCGCCATGCCGTGCGCGGTGACGGCCCGCCGCTGGTGTTCGTGCATGGCACACCGTTTTCGTCCTACGTGTGGCACCGCATCGCGCCGCATTTCTTTACCAGTCACCGGGTGCATTATTTCGACCTGCTGGGTTACGGGCGCTCCGCGCAACCGGAGGCCGATGTCTCGCTCGGCGTGCAGAATCAGCTACTGGCGCAGTTGCTCGATCACTGGAACCTCCAGCGCCCGGACGTCGTCGCCCATGACTTCGGCGGCGCCACCGCGTTGCGCACGCATTTGCTCAATGGCAAGGACTACCGCAGCCTCACGCTGATCGATCCGGTGGCGCTGACGCCGTGGGGTTCGCCGTTCGTGCAGCATGTGCGCCAGCATGAAGCGGCGTTCAGCGGGCTGCCGGATTACATCCAGCGCGCCATCGTCCCGACGTATATTCGCGGGGCGATTCACCGCGACATCCCTGACGCCGAACTGGCGCCCTACGTGCAACCGTGGCTCGGCGATCCGGGGCAAGCGGCGTTCTATCGGCAGATCGCGCAGATGGACGAGCGCTACACCCGTGAGGCCGAAGGTTTGTACCCAACGATTCGCTGCCCGGTGCAGATTCTTTGGGGCGAAGACGATCAGTGGATTCCCGTCGAGCGTGGCCGCGCGTTACAGCAGATGATCCCGGGGTCACGATTTCACCCGATCCCCGACGCCGGCCACCTCGTTCAGGAAGACGCCCCCGAAGCCATCGTCGCCGCCCTGCTGCGCTTCCTCTGACCCAACACCTATCCACCTGCAGGAGCGGCCGAAGGCTGCGATCTTTTGATTTTGCTTTTTAAAACAAGATCAAAAGATCGCAGCCTTCGGCAGCTCCTACATTGGGCCTCGGTCTGTTCAGGTGCACTGTTTTCGCGCCTGCCGACGCGACTCGTCTATACATAACCCGCGCCACCCGGCATTTGGCACGACCACTGCAACCCTCCCCCGCGTCTCCTCCATTCCAGCAAGGACCGCCCCATGACGCAGAACGATCCTGGTAACGATTACCCGCTCAGCGAAGTCCCCATGCATGCCCGCAAAGGCCTGGCCTCCACGGCCATGGTCTTGCTCGGTTTCACGTTTTTCACCGCGACCATGTTTGCCGGCGGCAAGCTCGGTGTGGCGTTCAGTTTCAGCGAGATGCTTGTGGTGATCATCGTCGGCAATCTGCTGCTCGGGCTGTACGCGGCAGGCCTGGGGTACATCGCCTTCAAGAGCGGTCTCAACTCGGTGCTGATGGGGCGGTTCTGTTTCGGTGAGGTCGGCAGCAAGCTCAGCGACCTGATCCTCGGTTTCACCCAGATCGGCTGGTACGCCTGGGGCACCGCGACCGCTGCCGTGGTGATTGGCAAATACTTCGCCCTGGATCAAGGCACGGTGCTCGGCCTGATGGTGCTGTTCGGCCTGATGTTCTGCGCCACGGCGTATGTCGGTTATCGCGGCCTGGAGATCCTGTCGTACATCGCGGTGCCGGCAATGATGTTGCTGTTGATGCTGTCGATGTGGGTGGCAACGGTGAAAGTCGGCGGCCTCGAAGGTTTGCTCAGTGTGGTGCCGACGGGTTCGCTGGATTGGTCGACCGCCATCACCCTGGTGTTCGGCACCTTCGTCAGCGGCGCGACCCAGGCGACCAACTGGACACGCTTCTCGCGTTCGGCGCGGGTGGCGGTGCTGGCCAGCCTGATCGGTTTCTTCGTCGGCAACGGCCTGATGGTGCTGATCGGCGCCTACGGTGCGATCGTCTATCAACAGCCGGACGTGGTTGAAGTGTTGCTGCTGCAAGGGTTCGCCATGGCCGCGATGGCGATGCTGTTGCTCAATATCTGGAGCACTCAGGACAACACCATCTACAACTTCGCCGTCGCCGGTTGCAACCTGCTGCGCACCGGGCGACGCAAGACCGTGACTCTGGCGGGCGCGGTGATCGGCACCCTGCTCGCCTTGCTGGGCATGTACGACATGCTGGTGCCGTACCTGATTCTGCTGGGCACGGTGATCCCGCCGATTGGCGGAGTGATCATGGCCGACTTTTTCTTCCGCTGGCGCGGGCGCTATCCGCGTCTGGCCGACGCACGGCTACCGGCGTTCAACTGGCCGGGGCTGGGGGCTTACGCGGTCGGCACGCTCGCTGCGTTCCACTCGCCGTGGGTCGCGCCGCTGGTAGGGATTGCCGCCGCCGCGCTAACGTATGTCATCGTCACCGGCCTGCTCCGCGCCCGTCGCGCCACTGCGCCACTACAAGACCTATAAGAAGGATTCGCCTGATGCACATCATCAACGCCCGACTGCGCAACCAGGACGGTTTGCACGAATTGCACCTGGAGGACGGTCTGATCCGCAGCATCGGTCGCCAGACCGAAGCCCCGACCCTCAACCCCGGCGACCTCGACGCCGGCGGCAATCTGGTGGTGCCGCCCTTCGTCGAACCGCACATCCACCTCGACGCCACCCTGACGGCCGGCGAGCCGCGCTGGAACATGAGCGGCACGCTGTTCGAGGGCATCGAGTGCTGGGGCGAGCGCAAAGTCACCATCACCGAAGAAGACACCAAAACCCGCGCCAAGAAGACCATTCAGGCGCTGGCCGCCCATGGCATCCAGCACGTGCGCACCCACGTCGACGTCACCGACCCGCAGCTCACAGCGCTCAAGGCGATGCTCGAAGTGCGCGAAGAAACCCGGCACTTGATCGACCTGCAAATCGTCGCGTTCCCGCAGGAGGGCATCGAGTCGTTCCGCAACGGTCGCGAGCTGATGGAGGAAGCGATTCGCTTGGGCGCCGATGTGGTCGGCGGCATCCCGCATTTCGAGTACACCCGTGATCAGGGCGTCAGCTCCGTGAAATTTCTGATGGACCTGGCCGAGCGCACCGGGTGCCTGGTGGACGTGCACTGCGACGAAACCGACGACCCGCATTCGCGCTTTCTCGAAGTGCTCGCCGAAGAAGCGCGCAGCCGCGACATGGGCGCACGGGTTACCGCCAGCCACACCACGGCGATGGGCTCTTATGACAACGCCTATTGCGCCAAACTGTTCCGCCTGCTCGGGCATTCCGGGATCAGTTTTGTCTCGTGCCCGACCGAAAGCATTCACCTGCAGGGGCGCTTCGACAACTTCCCCAAACGCCGTGGCGTGACCCGGGTCAACGAGCTGCTCGAAGCCGGGATGAACGTGTGTTTCGGTCAGGACTCCATCGTCGATCCATGGTACCCGCTGGGCAACGGCAACATCCTGCGTGTGCTCGAGGCCGGGCTGCACATCTGCCACATGCTCGGCTACCGCAACCTGCAGAACGCGCTGGACCTGGTCACCGACAACAGCGCCAGGGCCATGCACCTGGGCGACCGTTACGGCCTGGAACAGGGCCGCCCGGCCAACCTGCTGATTCTGTCGGCAGACAGCGATTACGAAGTGATCCGCAGCCAGGGTCTGCCGCTGTATTCGATTCGCGGCGGCAAAGTGCTGATGAAGCGGCAGATGCCGGTGGTGGAGTTCAGCAGCCATGTGAATTGATAGAGCGCCCCTGTAGGAGCTGCCGCAGGCTGCGATCTTTTGATCTTGTTTTGAGAATCAAAGTCAAAAGATCGCAGCCTTCGTGTCCACCACGCAACCCTGTGGGAGCGAGCCTGCTCGCGAAAACGATTACCGCTTCAACCCATCAATCGCGCCGTACCGAACAATCTGACCCGCACCAATTCCCCCCGCTCTTCCTCAAGCAAAACAGGCGCCGTCCCGCCCGGCATGACCACATGCACCTCACCGCTCACCACCCAGCCCACCGCCCATGCAGCACAGGCCACCGCACTGGCACTGGTGCCGGAAGACGCCGTCGGCCCTTCCCCGCGCTCGAACACCCGCGCGACGATGCGTTGCGCTGATTCGCGCGCGGCCCACTGCAGATTGACGCCCGCCGGGCACGGTTGGCCAGCGCCCGTGGGCATGGCGTAGGCGATTCGGGTCAGGCCTTCTGCCCATGGCGATTGGCGCATTTGTGAGTTGTTCGGCAACGCGGCAACGTCGGTCAGCAACGTCACGCAATGCGGGTTGCCGAGGCGCACGAACTGGCTGTGCTGCCACGCGGGATCGAGCTGGGCCAATGGCGCAACGTGGCTGACTTCATGACCATTGAACTCACGGTTTTCAACAGTCTGTGCCCCCACCACCGATGGCCCGAAACCCGGTTGCCCGAGGTCCAGCCAGAAGCCGTTAACGCTTTCGACTTCGGCCAGTTTCACCGAGGTTTGCACGGCATCGCCCTTGTCGTGATGCACCCTTAGCAACGCGCCTTCCGCCGGCATCAGCCCCTGCTCGAGCAGGGATTGGGAAAAGATCGTCAGGCCATTGCCACTGCGCTCGGCCAGGGTGCCGTCGGTGTTGACGATCAGCACGTCGAATGGCGCTGCCGACTGAAACGGCCCAATCAATAAGCCATCGCTGCGGTGCGATTTGCTCCCCGCCGGACGCAGCCCCTCAGGCCATTCGCAACACAGGGCAATGGCTGCCTGGCTCCACGCCGGTCTCGACAACGCACACTGCGCGGCACTGATCGGCAAATCGATCCCCGCCTCGCGAAGTGCCTCAGGCGAAATCACCCCGTAAATATTGCCCCGCGCGTCATAGAACTGCGTCATCACCGGCCTCACTCACCTTGTCGAATCCATCACTGTAAACCGCGATCCCCTGTAGGCGTTCGCCTGCTCGCGAGAGCGCAGTATCAGGTTAGACAATGTCGCCTGAACCACCGCTTTCGCGAGCAGGCTCGCTCCCACATTTAATAGCGGGCGCTCACAAATCTGCTGTCATGCGCAGATCCCTGTGGGAGCGAGCTTGCTCGCGAAGGCGGCGTGTCAGTCGCCATATTCACTGCCTGATGCACTGCATTCGCGAGCAAGCTCGCTCCCACAGGTTAGGATGTCGGCTGCACTTCCCCGAGTCTTGCGATCGAACCTCGATGCGCGAGCATTGTCATTCGGGGACGCGACGTTTTTTGCCAAGGATCGATATGACCAGCCTCAACCCCCAAGACACCTTCGTCCCCGGACGCCTGCAACAGATGTCGACGCGCATCGCTTTTTTCATCGCCGGGCTGGGCATTGCCGCGTGGGCGCCGCTGGTGCCGTACGCCAAGGCCCGGGCCGGACTCGATGAAGGCACGTTGGGCCTGCTGTTGCTGTGTCTGGGGGTCGGTTCGATTCTGGCGATGCCGCTGGCGGGGATTCTCGCCACGCGGTTCGGCTGCCGCAAAGTGGCCACCGGCGGCACGCTGCTGATTTGCGCGGCGTTGCCGTTGCTGGCGACGGTGTCGTCGATTCCGGCGTTGATCGCCACCCTGTTCATGTTCGGCGCCGGGCTCGGCACAGTGGATTCGACGGTCAACCTGCAAGCGGTGATCGTCGAACGCGCCAGCGGCAAGCACATGATGTCGGGCTTTCACGGCTTGTTCAGCCTCGGCGGGATTGTCGGCGCGGCGGGTGTCAGTGCCCTGCTCGGCCTCGGGCTGACGCCGCTGGCGGCGATGCTGGTGGTGGTGGCGGTGTTGATCGGCGCGCTGTTCAAAGCGGTGCCGCACATGCTGCCGTACGGCAGTGAAAGCTCGGGGCCGGCGTTCGCCATTCCACACGGCATTGTGCTGTTCATCGGCGGCATGTGCTTCATCGTGTTCCTCACCGAAGGCGCGGCGCTGGACTGGAGCGCGGTGTTCCTGGCGCAGGAACGCGGAATCGACACGGCCTACGCGGGGTTGGGTTATGCCGCCTTCGCCCTGACCATGACGGCCGGACGCTTGATGGGTGACCGGATCGTGCGCAGTGTCGGTGCCACGCGGATCATTCTGTTCGGCGGTCTGTTAGCGGCGGCGGGCCTGTTTCTCGCGACCTTCGCCCCGAGCTGGGAGGCGGCGCTGGTGGGTTATGCGCTGGTCGGCGCTGGCTGCTCGAACATCGTGCCGGTGCTGTACACCGCTGTGGGCAAGCAAACGGTGATGCCGGAAAGCATCGCGGTGCCGGCGATCACCACGCTGGGTTACGCAGGGATTCTGGCGGGGCCGGCGGTGATCGGCTTCGTCGCCCATGCCAGCAGTTTGAGTTTTGCTTTCGGGTTGATGGCGGTGCTGTTGGTGGCAGTGGCGATCGGCGGCAAAACACTCAAAGTCTGAGCCGCGTCGATTGTGGCGAGCTGAAATCAACGCCGCCGTACTGCCCGTCCACCTGGAGGTCATTGCCGTTGAAGTTGCCATCGGCATTGTGCCCCTCATCCCGGGATCATCGTGATCTGGAAATCACCTCACTCATGTATTGATGCAGATCGCGAAAATCCTTAACGCTCCAGGCATGCGGCGCGATCTTTACGCCGTTGTCCTGCAAGGTTTTGGGAATCAGGTTGCCGTTGGGGCGAAGGATTATCGAGGACACGATAACGCCCGGATAATCATTCAGGCGCTTCTTGAACGCGGAGGTTGTCAGGTCAGGTGTCGGCGGATTGCTTTTATTGGCCAATGGCCCTGTCGCCTTGATATCTGCGCCGTGGCACACGGCACAGCGCTGTGTATAGAGATTCTTGCCGTTGGCATTTTCCGCGAAGGACAGGGATGTTTGAGTGATTGATAAAAAAACGAGTAAAGCGATGAATGTTGTTTTCATTTTTAAAGGGGTCAGAGACTGAAACGAACGGCGTACAGCTAAGCACACATCTGGAAACGTTTCTTCATCTCGAGAAATTGCTGGCCGGCGCCACGCCGCGCCGAAACCGCGCCCGCGTTCCCCCCAAGCCCCCGCCTATTGTGTAAAATGCCGCCCGGGTGCCACCGCAACAACGCGGCAGGGCAGGTTTAATTCAGCGCAGGTCGGGCCGCCGCGCGGAGTTGCCGTGCCTATGAGCCACGATCCGTCACGCCTGCAATCTGCCCCTGCCCGCCAGGGCTCACCGTCTGCGATGGCCTTTCTCTCGCGTTTTTTCGCCGCCGAATCCGCCGGTGGCCTGATCCTGATGGCCGCTGCCCTCGCCGCACTGCTGATCGCCAACTCGCCGTGGGCAGCCACATACTTTTCGACCCTGCACATCAAGATCGCCGGCTTGTCGATCGAGCATTGGGTGAATGATGGCCTGATGGCGATCTTCTTCATGCTGGTGGGCCTGGAGATCAAGCGCGAAATGCTTGCCGGCCAGTTGTCGACCTGGGGTCAGCGCGCGCTGCCAGGTTTCGCTGCCCTCGGCGGCATGCTGGTGCCGGCGCTGATCTATGTCGCGATCAACTGGGGCAATCCAGAAACCCTGAGCGGTTGGGCGATTCCCGCTGCCACTGACATTGCCTTTGCCTTGGGTGTGCTGTCGCTGCTGGGCAAACGGGTGCCCGTCTCGCTGAAAATCTTCCTTTCGGCCCTGGCCATTCTTGATGACCTGGGCGCGGTGGTGATCATCGCCATTTTCTACACCAGCGGCCTGTCGGTGAGCATGCTGCTGGCGTCGCTGGCGGTGATTGCGTTCCTGGTGATCCTCAACCGTTGCGGCGTCAAAAAGCTTTTGCCGTACCTGATCGCCGGCGCCCTGCTGTGGTTCTTCATGCTGCAATCGGGCATCCACGCGACCCTCGCCGGGGTGATTCTGGCGCTGTGCATTCCACTGGGTAACCCGGAAGACGAGCACAATTCGCCGCTGCTGTACCTCGAAGAAAAAATGCACCCGTGGGTGGCGTTCGCCGTGGTGCCGATTTTCGGCTTCGCCAATGCTGGTGTGTCCCTGAGCGGCATATCTCCGAGCAACCTGCTTGAGCCGGTACCGCTGGGCGTCGCGCTGGGCCTGTTGTTCGGCAAGCAGATCGGCATCCTCGGCCTCGGTGCCCTGGCGATTCGCAGTGGTCTGGCGCAACTGCCGCAAGGCGCGAGCTGGCTGCAACTGTACGGCGTCGCCCTACTCTGCGGGATCGGCTTCACCATGAGCCTGTTCATCGGCGCGCTGGCGTTCCCGGGCGCACCGCACCTGGTCGACTCGGTGAAGGTTGGCGTGTTGCTGGGTTCGATTCTGTCCGCACTGCTGGCGGTGGTCGTGCTGATAAATGCCGGCAAGGCGAAGGCTTCGAACTGACTTCAAGGGTCTAGTCGAGATAAAAATGTGGGAGCGAGCCTGCTCGCGAAATCGTTGATTCAGTCGACAAATTAGCTGACTGAATTGACGCCTTCGCGAGCAGGCTCGCTCCCACAATTGTGACAGCGGTGTGGATTAGCCTTTTTCGTCGATCCCGGCCTGCAAGGTCTGGCTGTCCAGATTCCCGCTCAGAGTCACCGGACCGACTTTCAGATTGCCGTTATCGAACGACACCTTCGGTGCGTTTTCCTCGGTTTTCTGCGGCAGGTCCAGCCCGGCTTTCACCCCGTAGTCACGGTTGACCAGATCGCTGCTACCGACCTTCGAACCGCCCAGGTCGACCTTGCCCTCAGTCGCCGAGATCCGTGCGCCGGTCAGCTGCGTTGCGCCGCTCACCGCAAGGTTCACACCCTGATTACCACTGATGCCGGAAGCCTGCGTCACGCTGTCCTTGTGCGTGTATTCGCCCTGCGCTTTCAGCGTCGGCTTGTAGTCGGTGCCGGCAAGTTTTTCCTTGTCGCTCGGTGGGTTCTTCTTCGCGGTCAGCCCCAGATCGACATCGACCCTGGCTTGCGTCTTCGCGTCCTGACGGCTGTCGACGGTCAGATCACCGACGACCTCGCCGCTGACAGTCTTCGCGTCAATTCGCGCCCCCGAGAGCTGTGCATCACCGGTACTGTTCAGCACCACGCTGTCAGCCTTGATCTGGCTGTTCTGCTGGGTGGTGCCTTGCAGGTAATCGACACCGACCTTGGCCCCGGCGTTGAAGCCGTGGTCGCTGCTGGCTTTTTCATCGGCAGCGGTCGGGGTCTTGCTGCTCAAGTTGCCGCCGGCATTCAGCGCGACGTTCCAGTTGTTGCGGCTCTCGGTGGACTGCGCCGACTCCTGGACGAAACCGCCCTTCTGCGCATCGATGTTGACGATCGGCGCGCCGACTTGCGTGCCTTGCAGGTGCACCGCGTCACCGCTCAAAGCCACACCGCTCTGGCTGTTGATCTGGCCACCAGTCAGGGTTTGCGAGTGTTCGTTGACCCGACCGATGTTGAAGTTGCCGCTCAGATTACCGCCCTGATCACGACTCTTCTCGCTGCTGGATTTGCTGCCGCCGCCCTTCAAACCGCCGCCGAGATTGCTGCCGGTCGCGGTGTGCGTATCGACGGCCGCTTGCAGATCGAGCTTGCCGTCAGCGTGCAGATCGATGGCGCCGGCGCTGTCGATCTTCGTGCCTTGCTGGACCTGGTTGCCGCCGCTGCTCAGTTGCACCGCACCGTTGCCGCTGATGCTCGCAACATGGGCCTGACTGTCGCTGGTCTGCTTGCCGGTGTGGTCAAGCTGGAACCCGGCGCCGAGGTCGACGTTGGTGCCGTCAGTGCCCGGCAAGGTGCCGACCGTCAGTGAGCCATTGCCGCGCAGGCTGGAGTCGCTGCTGCTCTGGCGGTCGTTGGCCTGATTCAGCGCCAGATCGCCGCTAGTCTTGACGCTCACACCGCCCTGCCCGCCGTCGAAACGGCTGCCGGCGAACTGCGCGTCACCGCCGACATTGATGTTCACGCCCTGATCGCCGGCATACCCGCCAACCACCGCCGTGCTGCTGTCCTTGCTGCTGTAGCTATTGCCACCGGCGCCGCTGCCGGCGACGTTAACGTCCTCACCAGTCTTGGTGTAGACCCGCACGTCGACCTTGGCGTCCACGGCGTTATCCGTGCTGCTGTGGGTATTGCTGGCGGCGTCGGCGAGCAGTTTGTCAGCGCTGATGTTCACCTTGCCGGTGCTGGCGTTGTACTGGGTGCCCTGATCGTGCAGGGTGCCGGCGGTTTTCACCTCGACGCTGCCGCCGTCGAAACGGCTGACCACCGCGTGACTCCTCTGCTCGGTCTTGTCGGCGCTTGCGTGACCGATCGCCACGTCGATGCCGACGTTCGGCTGGCCGAGATTGCTCAGACCGTCCTTGTCCGGCACCTTGCCGTTGAGCACATCCTTGACCGCACCGGCAATCGGGCGGGCGATGTCCTTGTACTCGACGTTGGCACCGATGTCCGCCGACCAGTTGCTCTGGCTGTGAGTGCTGCTGTCGGTGTTGCTGGCCGCGCGGTTGTCGATTTCGTTAGCCGCGACGTTCAAACCATTGCCGGCCTTGACCTGCGCGCCTTCGGTCAGCAGTTTGTCAGCGTTGATGGTCAGGCCGCCGCTGCTCTGCACGCTGGTGGTTTGCGCGGTGGTCTTGCTGCTGGTGTCTTGCGAGGTGCTGTGGGCGAAATCGACGCCACTGCCGGCGCGGTCGAGGCCACCGGTATAGTAGAAACCGCCGCCGGTGCTGGAGGTATCGGTCGAGGTTTTATGGCTGTCCTGTTCGGCCAGCAACGACACGTTCTTGCCGCCCAGCGTGGTGTCGCCGGCAGTGGATTTGACCTCACCGCCCTTGATCGTCAGGTCGCCGCCCGCCTGCACCTGCACGCTGGCGCCGCTGAGGCTTGCGCCTTGCTGGTTGACGTCGTTGCGGGTGACGGTCTGCTGTTTGTCCTGGTAATGCACCCCGGCGCGGTATTGCTCCGGGGTGTTTTCTTTGGCGTAGGCGTCGAAGCCACGGGTCTCGGTGGTCGAGCGGCTGTCGTGGGTGTTCTGCGTGGAATGCACGTTCACATCCCCCGCGGCATCCGCCGTCAGCGCGCCGCCGGCCTTGACCGTGGAACCGGCAACTTCGATGTTCTTGGCGCTCTTGAGCTTGAGGTTGCTGTCGGAAACCAGCTCGCTGCGCACCGTGGTGCTGTCCTTGGCGTTCTGCCGCGACTCGTCCTTGGTGATGCCGAAGAACTTGCTGTCCTTGTCGTGGTTGTTGCTGTGCGAGGTGTCCTGCACGCCGTCGATCACCAGCGAACCCTGGTCGCTGATCACACTGGCCTCGGTGCCGCCACGCACCTGACTGCCGCTGATGCGCACATCGTCAGCCTTGACGAGCAGTTTGCCGGCGGCGTTGATTTTGCTGCCCTGGTGCTGGGTCTGGCCCTTGTCGGCGTCACCGGTCTTGCCGAAGAAACCACCGCCGACCAGGTCGCCGGAGTAACTGTTGTTATTGCTGCGACTGGTGCGCGTGGCCGTGGTGACGTCCACTTGCTTGCCCGCCAGTTTCACATCGCCGGTGCTATTCAGCTCGGCGCCTTCCGAGCGCAACAAGGCAGCGGTTTGCAGGGCGATATTGCCGCCCTTCAGCTGACTGCCGATGCTGCGCTGCTCTTCGCTGCTGGTGTTCCAGTCGGCCTTCCACAGATGCTTGCGGTGGTTGCCCTGATCGGTCTGGGTGTGGCTTTCGGTGGCCGCGGTCAGGCGCAGATCGCCGCCGCTCTGCACATCAAGGTTCTTCGCCGCTTCGACCTTGGCCGCTTTGAGCTCAGTGTCGTTGCCGGAGGACAATTTCGCGTCACCGCTGGCGACGATCTGGCTGCCGTGCTGGCGCGAATCGCTGTCGGTCTGGGTGCGGTCGTAGGTTTCCCAGGTGATACCGATGGTGCTGTTGCTCCAGTTTTCGCGCTTTTCCTGGAGCTTGCGGCTTTCGACGGTGCTGAGGGTCAGGTTGCGTTTGGCATCGACGCTGACGTCGCGACCGCTGACATCGGCGGCGGCCAGGGTCAGGTCCTTGCCGCTGTGCAGGCCGACATCGCCCAGACTGCTGCGGATACCGGCACGGGTCACTTCAAGGCTGTTGGGGATCGCTTCGCCGCTGACGCTGAGGTCGCCGGCAGAACGAATCTGCACGCCGTCACGCCCCGCCACTTGCACCGCCCCCACGCGCACGCCCGCACCTTCGGCGGTGCTGACGATGTTGATGCGCCCGGCCTGCATCGCACCGAACAGGCTGGCGTCGATGCGTTGATCTGAGGTGTGGCCCGCCGGGTCCACGGCGTTGACCTGACCGCTGGCGTAATCCACCTGATTGCGCCCGACCGTGAGGTTCAGTTGATCGCGGGCATTGATCGCGCCCTGGCTGTCGATACGCGGCGCGATCAGGTTGATCGAGCCTTCGCCGTTGCGCAGGCCGCCGCTCTGAATCTGCAACTGGCCGCTGGCGTCGCGGGTGTTCAGCGCTTGCAGTTTGCCGTCGTTCAGTTCCGGACGACCGACCACCAGATTGGCGTTTGGCGTGTTGATGAAACTGCCGCCGTTCACCGAAATGCCGTTGGGGTTGGCCAGCACGTAATCGGCGGCGCGGCCGAAGATTTCCTGGGCGCCATTGATGGCTGACGGGTTGCGGCTGATCACCTCGTTGAGGATCACGCTGGCCGCCTGCCCCTGCAGTTGCGGGTTGGCCGCCAGTTGCCCGGCGAGCTGCGATTGCCCGGCCTGCAAGGCGTTGTTCAGCACCAGGCCCTGACGGTCGACGTTGTAGTCGAGGAACTGGTTGTGCGACAGGCCCGAGCCGTTGGGCGCGACGATATTGACGATGGGCACACCGCCCTGGGTCTGCAATTGCGCGGTGCCGCCGGGGCCGGGTGCGACCACCACACCGCCGGCGATGGCGCTGGGCAGGTGCACGGCGAAGAACAGGCTGGCGATCGCCCAGCGCAATTTGCCCCGAGGAGAAAGATGGAATGCAAAGGTATGTGCTGGCATAAAAACGTCTCCATGTAAGTACGGCATCACGGCGCGCGATTTAGTCTTGGCCGTGGCTGTCGCGCTCAGATCCGACGGCTGTTTGTTCACTGCTTGATGAGTCTCGGTGGTGCTCATATCTGCAACCCCACGCGCATCAGCCAGGTCTCTGGTTCGTGCTGCAGACCGTTAGGGGTGTTGAGGGCGCGTTGGTAATCGACGTCCACTTGCAGATTCTTCCAGCCCAGATTCAACCCGACGCTGGCGCCGCTCAGGCGTTGACCTTGAGCGCCGTGGTCGGCCTTGAGCCAACCGTTGTCCAGGCCCACGCGCGGGGTGATCTGCACCGGCCAATCGCTGCGCAGTGGCAGGCGCAAGGTGTTGCGCCAGATCGCGCCGCTGGCGCCGGATGCGCTGCTGACCCGATAGCCGCGTACCGCCGAATCGTCGGTGCCGAGCAACTGTTCGATGGCCGGCAACGGGTCGGGGCTGTATTGCAGATTGAGCTGGCTCTGCCACTGCCAGGCCTGCGCGCCGAACTGGCCGTTGCGCCATTGGCTGAGGCCGGCGCGGTACTTGCGAAATTGCGCCTTGGGCAGGTTGTTGACTTGATGATCGCCATCGTCGTCGGCGCCCAGCCAGCGCAAACCTTGCGAGTAGGTGAAATCGAGGTTCCACACCGCACGGTCGAGCCAGAACAGATTGAGTCCGGCTTCGGCCACCGTCAGGGTCGGGCTCTGAATGCCCAGGCGGGCATTCTCCAGATAGCTGTCGACGTCTTTGTGCGCCAACTGCAGGTTGGCGCTGAGCTGGCGGCTCTGGTCGCGCCACAACACGCGGTCGGCGCGCAGGCTCAGTTGATCGGTGATGCCGGTGCTGTGAAAGGTCACGCTGGGCAGTTTGAACGGCGCGCGGTATTCAGCGTGGCTGGCGAACACGCTGTAGGTCCAGTAGCCGTAGGGAATCGCGTAATACAGGCTCGCGTTGCGGTTGTAGCGGTCACCCTGATTCAACGTGTCGCTGGCACTGAGACTCAGCAGATCGTTGAGTTGCAGCGGGCTGTCGAGGCTCAGGCTGACGGTATCGCGATCTCGCCCGGTGCTGGCGCTGCCGAGGTTGTCCATGCCCAATCCCAGGGCCCAGCGCGACTGCCCTGAGGTGCGCGAACGCAGGATGATCCGCGACGCGCCGGGCTGGCTGCCGGGGGCGATGTCGGCAGTCAGGTCAATCGAACGCAAGCGGTTCAACTGGTCCAGCCCCTGCTCCAGATCGCGCAGGTTCAACGGCTGGCCGAGCATATGCGGGAACGCGCCGCCCAGCGACACCGGCAGGCTCTGGTCGGCCAGCTCGATGGACTCGATGTAGCCCTCGTCGATCATGATGTCCAGCGACTGCCCCGCCGCAGGCGCACTCAACAGGTACGGGCGGCTGGCGATGTAACCCTGCTTGACGTAGATCGCAGTGATGGTCGCCAGCAGATGATTGATCTGGCCGACGCCCATGCACGGTGCCAGCAGCGGTTTGATCCGCGCGTTGAGTTTGGCGCTGTCGATCAAAGTGACGCCGCCGATGCGCGTGCCGCTTAGCGGCCAGCAGCGCTCATCGGGGGCCACCGTCTGCGGGATCGCCGGGGTGGCAGGCGCCGGGCCGAACGCGCCGCGCTCCAGTTGGCGCTTGCGTTGTTCAATCTGAAGTTGTTGCAGATCGCGCTGTTGCTGTTGCTGCTGGCGCAGCACCTCCTGGCCCGGTGCGACAGGGTCAGCGGCTTGAAGCGAGGAGGCACACACACTCAACAACAAGGCCGACAACAGCGGGCAACGCGTGGAACGACGACGAAATACAGCGCGAAGCGAATACGGCACGCAACATCCTTGCAATCATAAAATGGCGTAATGCCACCTCATCAATGCGAGTGATAGTCAGAGCCTTCCTACACAAATGCAAGACGCTTCCTACAGCGCTTACATTTCTTAAACATTTGATTTTGCTGTGTTCAACATCACGACCTCAGGGTTTCCCCGAGGGCGTTCATTGCGCTCTCCAATACCTGGCCTGTATTACGGGTGGCCGTCGTCCAGCGAAACCGCTCCAAACCCTGAGCCCCAGCGGGCAACTGACGATTGGCATGAAAATTCAATTGCCACAAAATATTACTCACGTCATATTACATCCGTAATAACGACCCGTTTCCACAGGTATGACGCCATGACCAGTATGCCCACCCTTGAGCCCGACCTGTCTGCTACGGTCACCCCTGCCAGACCACCGCTGCGCAAACGCCTGTTATTGCCCGGCGTCGGCCTGATTATCTTGGTAGTTGCCGGGGTGTACGCCGCTCACTGGTGGGGCACCGGGCGATTTCTGGAAGAGACCGACGATGCCTACATTGGTGGCGACGTCACGGTGATCGGGCCGAAGGTCGCCGGGTACATCGAAGAAGTGCTGGTCAGCGACAACCAGTCGGTGAAGGCCGGCGATGTGCTGATTCGCCTCGATGCACGGGACTATCGCGCCAACCTCGCCAAAGCCGAAGGCGCAGTTGCCGCCGAACAAGCGCTGCTGGCCAACCTCGACGCCACCGAACAACTGCAGCAAGCGGTGATCGGCCAGGCCCGTGCCGGCATCGATGCGGCCGGTGCCGAAACCGCCCGCTCGCGGGACGACAACGCGCGCTACAAACGGCTGGTGAGCACCAATGCCGTGTCAGTGGAAAGCGCCCAGCGTGCCGACGCCACCTTCAAGACTGCCCAGGCCCTGAGTGCCCGCGCCCAGGCCGAACTGCTCGCCGCACAACGCCAACTGGCGGTGATCGATACCCAGAAACAACAGGCCCGCGCCGCCCTGCAACAAGCCCGGGCCGAGCGTGATCTGGCGCAGTTGAACCTCGGCTACACCGAACTGCGTGCACCGGTCGATGGGGTGATCGGTAACCGCCGCGCGCGAGTCGGCGCCTATGCCCAGGCCGGTTCGCAGCAGTTGTCGGTGGTGCCGGCCAGTGGCCTGTGGGTCGATGCCAATTTCAAGGAAGACCAGCTTGCCAGAATGCGTCCCGGACAACGCGTGAGCATCCGCGCCGACGTGCTCTCCGGCCAGGAATTCCACGGCCACCTCGACAGCCTCGCCCCCGCCACCGGTTCGCAATTCAGCGTGCTGCCCCCGGAGAACGCCACCGGCAACTTCACCAAAATCGTCCAGCGGGTGCCGGTGCGGATCCTGCTCGACCCGGCCGACGGCGTGCTCGGCCATCTGCGGCCGGGGCTGTCGGTGACAGCTGAGGTCGACACTCGCGCGCCCACTGAAACCAGCGCCGTGGCCGTCGCGCCATGAGCACCAGCCTCGCCGCCCCGACGCAACCGTTCAATGCGGCGGACATGGCGACCGCGACCAAGGTCTTCGCCTTCGCCACGATGTGCATCGGCATGTTCATCGCGCTGCTGGACATCCAGATCGTCTCGGCGTCGCTGCGTGACATCGGCGGCGGACTCTCGGCCGGCACCGACGAAACCGCGTGGGTGCAGACCAGTTACCTGATCGCCGAAATCATCGTGATCCCGCTGTCGGGCTGGCTGTCGCGGGTGTTCTCCACACGCTGGCTGTTCTGCGCCTCGGCGGTTGGCTTCACCCTGGCCAGCCTGCTCTGCGGGGTAGCCTGGAACATCCAGAGCATGATCGCCTTTCGTGCGCTGCAGGGTTTTCTCGGCGGTTCGATGATCCCGCTGGTGTTCACCACCGCGTTCTTTTTCTTCACCGGCAAACAACGGGTGATTGCCGCTGCAACCATCGGAGCGGTGGCGTCGCTGGCGCCGACATTGGGCCCGGTGATCGGCGGCTGGATCACTGATATTTCCTCGTGGCACTGGCTGTTCTACATCAACCTGGTGCCAGGTATTTTCGTCGCCGTGGCAGTGCCGATGCTGGTGAAGATCGACCAGCCGGAACTGTCGCTGCTCAAAGGCGCGGACTACCTGAGCATGGTGTTTCTCGCGCTGTTTCTCGGCTGCCTGGAATACACCCTCGAAGAAGGCCCGCGCTGGAACTGGTTCAGCGATCAAACGATTCTGACCACGGCGTGGATCAGCGGTCTGGCGGGGCTGGCCTTTATCGGGCGCACGTTGTCCGTGGCCAATCCGATCGTCGATCTGCGCGCCCTCAAGGATCGCAATTTTGCGCTGGGCTGCTTCTTTTCCTTTGTCACCGGGATTGGCCTGTTCGCGACGATTTACCTGACGCCGCTGTTTCTCGGACGGGTGCGCGGTTACAGCGCGCTGGATATTGGACTGGCGGTTTTTTCCACCGGGGTGTTCCAGATCATGGCGATTCCGCTGTACGCCTTTCTCGCCAATCGCATGGATTTGCGCTGGATCATGATGATCGGGCTCGGATTGTTTGCAGTGTCGATGTGGGAATTCAGTCCTATCACCCACGACTGGGGTGCCGGGCAGTTGATGCTGCCGCAAGCGTTGCGCGGGATTGCCCAGCAACTGGCGGTGCCGCCGGCGGTGACACTGACGCTGGGCGGGTTGGCACCGGCGCGACTGAAGCACGCCTCGGGCCTGTTCAACCTGATGCGCAACCTTGGCGGGGCCATCGGCATTGCCGCCTGCGCCACCATTCTCAATGACCGCACCAACCTGCACTTCACTCGTTTGGCCGAGCATCTGAACAGCCGTAACGAGGCGATGAACCAGTGGCTGGCGCAGGTCTCCGGCAACCTCGCGACGCTGGGCCAGAGCGGTGACGTCGGCGTCACCGCCGGCCTGCATCAACTGTGGCTGCTGACCTACCGCGAGGCGCAGACCCAGACCTACGGCGACACCTTCTTGATGATCATGCTGTGCTTCATCATCGCCACGGCGATGGTGCCCTTGATGCGCAAGGTGCAACCACCGGCTGCGCCGAGTGCGGATGCGCATTGATCCAGGTTTCCAAAACGACCCGCCCCTGTAGGAGCTACCGCAGGCTGCGATCTTTTGACTTTGATTTTTAAAAACAAGATCAAAGGATCGCAGCCTGCGGCAGCTCCTACAGGGGTTATGTATGGCCTCAGAGTTGCGGGGTTTTACGGAAGCCCACCGCCAGGCGGTTCCAGCTGTTGATGGTGTTGATCGCCACGCTCAGGTCGACCATTTCCTTGGGCGTGAATTGCGCGGCGACGACTTCGTAATCTTCGTCCGGGGCGTGAGTCAGGCTCAGTTGGGTCAACGATTCGGTCCACAACAGTGCCGCGCGTTCACGCTCGGTGAAGAACGGCGCTTCACGCCATGCGGTCACCGCGAACAGCCGGCGCGGGGTCTCGCCGCCCTTGATCGCATCGGCAGTGTGCATGTCGATGCAGAACGCGCAGCCGTTGATCTGCGAAGCACGCAGTTTGACCAGTTCGATCAGGGTCTTTTCCAGCGGCAGTTTCGAGACCGCGGTTTCCAGCGCGATCATCGCTTTCAGGGCGTCTGGGGAAGCGGTATAGAAATCGGTACGAGCTTGCATGGTGAGTTTCCGGGGCCAGTGAATGTGTGATTAAGGTAGTCCCGCACCGGCCCCGGACAAATAGCCAATCTCCCGGAAGTCGAGTAGACCACCGCGTCACACCCGATTGCGCAACCACTGCAGGAACCCGGTTTTCGCCACCACGGTCGGCGCGTCCTGAGTCAGCGTCTGGGCCTTGTGCAAGCGGTAATCGAGCAAGGCCTTCATCGCCTCGTTGATGTCGTGGCGGGCATCCAGGCATGGCTTGAGGTAGGTCTTCTCGATGCGGTACAGCGCACAGAAGGTTTTCGCGGCGAACATGGCCGGCACCGACGAGTCGGACAGAATACCGGCCTCGCCGATCACCTCCCCCGGCCCCATGCGCCCGGACTCGAACGGGCTGCCATGGCGGGCCAGGGTCACGGTGACCACACCGGATTCGATGATGAACAAATGATCGCTGACCTCCCCGGCTTGCAGAATCGTCTCGCCGGCCCGGAAGGTCTGCAGGGTCATGTTCTGGCTGAAGGTGTCTTTCTCTTCCTGGCGCAGGGTGGAGAAAATCGGCGAACTGTCGAGCAGCGCCCGTGGCCGTGACAGATCGCTCGGCACATTCGGCTCCACGCTCGACAACAGATTGACTCCGGACGCCTGCAAGTGCCGATAGGCCAGATCGAACAACTGATTGCGCACCGGACGTTTCTGGTCCATCGATGACACGAAGCCGCTGATTTCGTATTCGACGCCCGTGCTGCTGGAGCTTTTCAGTGCCACGCTCGGCGAGGGATTGTCCAGCAGCGGACGGCAACCCTGCATCGCCCTCTCCAGCGCCTCAAGCACGGTGGTCGGTCGCGCATGCGGGCTGACCTGCACACTGACAGCAAGGCCGAACATGTTGCTCGGTCGGCTGAAGTTGATGATCTTGGCCTTGGCCGCCAGCGAGTTGGGAATCACCGCCATGCTGCCCTGACTGGTTTGCAGCCGCGTGGCGCGCCAGTCGATGTCGATGACCCGGCCTTCGGTGCCGTCGATGGAGATCCAGTCATCGATCTGATACGGCTTGGTGGTGTTGAGCACGATCCCGGAGAACACATCGCTCAGGGTGCTCTGCAACGCCAGACCGACGATGATCGCCAAGGCCCCGGACGTCGCCAGCACGCCTTTGACCGGCAGATCCAGCACGTAAGCCAGCGCGGCAATGATCGCGATCAGGAAGATCACCGCCCCGAGCAGATCCTGCAACAGCCGCCCGGTGTGCCCGACCCGCTGCATCATCACCGCGCCGATCAGCACGGTCAGGGTGCGCGCGCCGAACAGCCACCAGCCGATCTGCAACCCGGTCGCCGCCAGGTGCAGCGGCACGTTGTCGGCCCACGGCGCTGGCTCCATCGGGTTGAGGCCTTCGTTGAACAGCACTGCGCTGAACAGGCTGAAAATCAGCACCCGCACCAACAGCTTCCACTCACTGCCACGGGAGCTGATCAGCCGCCACAGGCCCAGATCGAGGAGGATCAGGATCAACGCGCAAAACAACGGATGTTCGGTCAAGAAAGACAACATCAAACCACTCCGACACGGGCCAATCGCGAGAAGATCGCACAGATTGGGCAAGTGTAGGAGCAATTGATTTCAGAGGGTGGACGCGCGCACAAAAACACGAAAAAACCCCTGTGGGAACGAGCAAGCCCGTTCCCACAGGGGTAGGTTTTAGCCGTGCATCTGGCCAAAACGGCCGGACTGGAAGTCGGCGAAGGCCTGATGGATTTCCTGCTCGGTGTTCATCACGAACGGGCCGTGACCGACGATCGGTTCGTCGATCGGCTCGCCGCTGAGCAGCAACACCACCGCGTCTGCGCTGGCCTCAAGTGTCAACTGACGACCGTCGCGTTCGAACAGCACCAGTTGCCCTTGCTGCGCGGTTTCCCCACCGTTGATCCTGACCGAACCTTTCAGCAGCACCAGGGCGGTATTGCGACCTTCGTGCAGATCCAGCGTCAGCGATTTGCCGGCATTCAGCCGCAGGTCCCAGACGTCGATCGGGGTGAATGTGCGCGACGGGCCTTTATGGCCGTCGAACTCACCGGCGATCAGGCGCAGATGGCCCGCATCGTCCTTCAGCGCAATATTCGGGATGTCGCCATCCAGAATGGTCTGATAACCGGGCGCGGCCATTTTGTTCTTGGCAGGCAGGTTGACCCACAGCTGCACCATTTCCAGTTTGCCGCCGGTTCTGGCGAAATCATCCGAGTGAAACTCTTCGTGCAGGATGCCGGACGCAGCAGTCATCCACTGCACATCGCCGGGGCCGATGGTGCCGCCACTGCCGGTGGAGTCACGGTGCTGCACCTCGCCGTCGTAGACGATGGTCACGGTTTCAAAACCACGATGCGGATGCTGGCCGACGCCACGGCGCTCGGTGGTCGGGGTGAACTCGGCAGGTCCGGCGTGATCGAGCAGCAGGAACGGACTGATGTATTTACCCAGGTTGTCGTAGGAAAACAGGGTGCGAACCGGGAACCCATCGCCGACCCAATGGCCGCGAGGGCTGGTGTAGATACCGATGATGTTTTTCATGGTTGCCTCCAAAAAAGGTGGGTGACGCAATGAATTAAGCTTAAATCCATGACGGACGGAGGACTAGACGGCAAAAATCGGCTTGAGTGTTCCATATTTAGAACAGTGGTACGCCCTTCGCGAGCGATCCACAACCCCTGTAGGAGCTGCCGCAGGCTGCGATCTTTTGGCTTTATAAAACAAGATCAAAAGATCGCAGCGTTCCGCAGCTCCTACAAGATTCATGACTTCTGATCAACAGTGCTTTGTCCCACCCACGGTTTTTCTCAAGGCAGCAGACACGGATACTCCTGCCCATTCTCACTGCAACTCTGGAGTCATCAATGTCTGTTCCCGCTTTTGGTCTGGGTACGTTTCGCCTGCAAGGTCAGGTGGTCATCGATTCGGTGAGCACCGCGCTTGAGCTCGGGTACCGGGTCATCGACACCGCGCAGATCTACGAGAACGAAGCCGAGGTCGGCCAGGCCATCGCCGCCAGCGGCATCGCCCGTGACGAGCTGTTCATCACCAGCAAGATCTGGGTCGCCAACTTCGCCAAAGAGCGCCTGATCGAGAGCCTCAAGGAAAGCCTGCACAAGCTGCAAACCGATTACCTGGACCTGACGCTGATCCACTGGCCGTCGCCGGAAGACCAGGTGCCGGTCGCCGAATTCATGGGCGCGCTGCTCGAAGCCAAGCGTCTGGGCCTGACCCGGCAGATCGGTGTGTCCAACTTCACCATCGAGCTGATGCAACAGGCGATCGCAGCGGTCGGCGCTGACAACATCGCCACCCACCAGATCGAACTGCACCCGTACCTGCAGAACCGCAAAGTGGTCGAGTTCGCCCAAAGCCAGGGCATCCAGATCACCTCGTACATGACCCTCGCCTACGGCGAAGTGCTCAAGGATCCGCTGATCCAGCAGATCGCTGCACGCCTGCAGGCCACCCCGGCGCAAGTCACCCTGGCCTGGGCGATGCAACTGGGCTACGCGGTGATTCCGTCGTCGACCAAACGCGCCAACCTGCAAAGCAACCTCGGCGCGACCGCGCTGACCCTGAGCGATGCCGACATGGCGCTGATCGCCACGCTGGAACGCGGCCAGCGCCTGACCAGCCCCAAAGGCATCGCCCCACAGTGGGATTGAGCGATCAGGCCCGAAGTCGCTGCGCGAGGCCGAGCATGGCCTCGCGCAGCGCATCGACCGAGCGTTCGACCGCTTGGATTTCAGCGTCTGCGCAGGCCTGTTCGAGACCTGCACAGGCTGCTGCCACTCGCGCGGCACCGACCATCTGCGCACCACCCTTGATGTGATGCGCCAGCATGCGCAATCCGCTCAGGTCCTGCGGATGGCGCACATCCTCCAGCCGTTGCAGATCGTCCTGCAGACTGCGCAACACTTGCTCTCGCAATCCTTGAATCACTGCGTGATTGCCAGCGGCCATTTGCTCCAGCGCGCTCAGGTCGAGTTCCGTCAGCGCCCGTGTCTGGTCTGGCTCGTGTTCATGTTCGCGGTGACTGGCGCCTTGTAACGCCAGCGCTAGATCAGCCAGGCGGATCGGTTTGAACAGGCAATCATCCATGCCGGCCTCAAGACAGCGGGCCTTCTCTTCGATCTGCGCATTGGCGGTAAAACCGAGGATCAGGCAACGCGCCCGGCCGCTCGCGGCCTCGGCGTCACGGATTGCCCGAGCCAGCTCGTAGCCGTTGCGACGTGGCATGTTGCAGTCGGTGATGAGCACATCGAACGGTTGTGCTCGCCAGCGCTCCAGCCCCTGCTCACCGTCGTCAAGGTCGACCGTGCGGTGGCCCAGTTCACTCAGTTGCCAGCACAGCAGCAGACGGTTGACCGGATTATCGTCCACCACCAGCACGCTCAGCGAGCGCGCGGGTTTATCCGCGATCTCGGGGCCTGCCGCCTCGGGCTCGAGCGCAGCCAGTCGTGGCACCTGCAGCGTGAGTTCAACCCGGGTTCCGTGTCCGGGCGTGCTGTCCAGGTGCAGCGTGCCGCCCATCATTTCGCAGAGGCTGCGGCTGATTACCAGCCCCAGTCCCGAGCCGCTGCGCGCTGACGGGCCAGGGTTACCGGCCTGGACAAACGGGTTGAACAGGCGCTGCCGGTCTTCGGCGCTGATGCCAATGCCGCTGTCGGCAATCACCACCGTCACGGCCAACGGCCCGAGCGGCGTTGCAGCCACCGACAATTGCAGGCTCACCTGGCCGTGCTCGGTAAACTTGATCGCATTGCTCAACAGATTCGACAGCACTTGCTTGAAGCGGGTCGGGTCGATCAGCACGTCGACGTCACTGTGCGCATCCAGGTCGATGTGCCACGCCAAGTGTTTCTGGCGCGCCAGCCCTTCGAACACCCGGCACACCGAATTCACCAGTTCCCGCAGGTTGGCCCGCTGCGGCACAAGGGAAAGATGGCCTGACTCGATGCGCGCGATGTCGAGAATGTCGCCGATCAGCGCGAGCAATTGCTGGCCGGCGCTGGACGCGACCTGAATCGCCAGGCGATCGGTCACGCCCTCCTCGGCACGTTTGAGCGCCAGTTCGAGCATGCCGATCAATGCGTTCATCGGCGTGCGGATTTCATGGCTCATGGTCGCCAGAAAGGTGGTCTTGGCCCGATTGGCATCGTCAGCCGCGTCCTTGGCTTGCTGCAACTGGCGCAGCCATTGCTGACGCTGACGCAACTGCCAGCGCTGAAAACCGATCCAGGCCAATGCCAGCACCAACAACCCCGCCGCCACGGCAAAACCCAGGAGAATCTCGCGGCGGTGGCGCAACCAATAGCTCTGCTCCACCACCACATCATGACTCCAGCGCTCGACCAGTTCGTCCATTTGCTGTGGCGCGACGCTCAGCAGTGCCTTGTTCAGGATTGTGTGCAGCGCCGTGGCCTGCGGTGCGGTAGCCAGAGCGATGCGAGCCGGTTGATCGCCGACGGTGTTGGTGATGCGCAAGCGCTCGCGGAACTGGCGGGCAATCAGAAAGCGCGCCACCAGTAGCGAGCTGACCGTCGCATCAGCCTGGCCTTTGACGATCATTTCCATGCCCTCGGCGGGGCTGCTGACCTCCACCAGACGCACCCCAGGCACGCGCTGCAGCATGTAGTCGCGCAACGGATGACCGCGATAGATCGCCAGCCGTCTGCCCGCCAGATCGTCGAGGCGGCGCGGGCTGCGGGGCGCTGTCGCACTGATCAGCACAAACGGATTATTCAGGTACGCGCGGGTGAATTGCAGCTCGGCTTCACGCTCGCTGCTGGGCGCCACCACCGGCAACAGGTCGAGTTCGCCGGCCTTGAGCTGTTCGATCTGGCGGTCCAGCGAATGCCCCCGGACCACTTCGAAATTCAGCCCGGTGCGCTGACTGATCAGGCTGAGCAGTTGTGCCGACAGCCCGTTGAAGCGCCCCTCGGCATCAAAGAAACTCAGTGGCGCGAAATCCTCGATCACCCCCACCCGCACCAGCGGATGCCGCTCCAGCCAGTCCTGCTCGCTGGCACTGAGGCGCACTCGCGACTGTGTAGCCATTTGTGCGCGCCCCGCGCTCCAGCGTTGTTCGATCAGTTGACGACGCTCCATCGGAATCGCCGTCAGCGCCTTGTCGATGATGCGTTTGAGGCGCACCTCGCTGCGCAGCAGGGCGAAACCGAAGGGGTTGGCGTCCAGGCCCGATGGCCCGGCCAGTTGCAGGTCATTGCGGTAATTGGTGTTGATCAGGTAATTGGCGCTGATCAAGTCACCCAGGTAACCATCCTCGAGCCCAAATGCTACCGCCCCGAGTGCATCCATCGCCGAGGGATAACGCTGCACATTGGCCAGGGGATAGAACGCCTGCACGCCGGCCAGCGGCAGATAGTCCTCGACCATGGCGATGCGTTTGCCCGTCAGATCCGCCGGCAACGTATCGTCGAGCCGGGTCACCAGCATCGGCTGATCTTCGGCGTAGGGACGCGACAGGACGAAGTCCGGATCGGCCAGTTCAAAGCTGTTGGAGGTCCCCAGCAGGTCGAGTTCGCCGCGTTTGAGCGCGGCCATCACCTCTTCGCGGTTGGCGTAGCGTTGCACGTCAATGCGCACACCGAGCAGTTGCGCCAGCAGGTCGGCGTAATCGGCGGTGAGCCCTTCCAGCTCGTGCTGGTTGCGGGTGATTTCGAACGGCGGGTAATCCGCGCCGGAAATGCCCATGCGCAATGGCGGATGCTGACGTAGCCATTGCCGGTCGCGCTCGTCGAGCGCGATGTGGATATTGTCCAGTCCGGCCTGGGTCAACAGCTCCAGGCGTTGTGGCGGCTCACTGGCCCGGCAGGTGAGCGTGACGATCAACCACAACGCACACCACCAGCCTCGCGGATTCATCAGCTCGCTCAGATCAGATGATTACGTTTGGCGAATTCGCGCAAATGCACGGACGATTTCACGTTGAGCTTTTTCATCAAGCGGGTTTTGTAGGTGCTGACGGTTTTATGGCTCAGGTGCATGTCTTCGGCGATCAACTTGTTGGCCTTGCCCTGCGCCAATTGTTCAAAGATGTTCAGCTCCCGATTGGAGAGTGCGTCGATCATTTGTTTTTCGCTGCGGTGCAACGGGTTCGACGAATAGTCCTTGTCAGACGGCGCCGCAAAATAGGAATAGCCCGACATCAGCGCCTGGATTGCCTTGTGCAATTGCACCAGCTGGTTGGTTTTGGCCACGTAGCCCATGGCGCCGGCACGCAGACAGCGGTCCTGATAATACTGCGGTTCCTGGGAGGTGAAGATCAGCACCTTGCACCTGGGGTCGTTGGCCTTGAGCCGTTCCAGCACTTCCAGGCCGCTGATCCCCGGCAACTTGAGGTCGAGCACCACCAGTTTTGGTTTGTGCTCACGGTTCAGCGCCATGGCTTCGCTGGCGTTCGCGGCCTCGTGAATCTCCTTGAATCGCTCGCTTTCGAGTACGAGCTTCACGGCAGCGCGCACCACCGGATGATCGTCGATGACCAGCGCTGACTTCATGACGGCTCCCAGGGCAAAAAACATGTCGAAGGCACCACCGGCGTCGGCTGCTCATGACACCGTGGCTGCGCAATGACTGTTACACGGGAACCCGGCGGGATCTACCTGTCAGATCTGACAGTTGCGGCAAAGGCCAAACCGTGCTTATGCCCGGCACTGCAGGGCGGAGGCCGGGTTCCAGACGTTCGCCGCGCGCACCGGTGGAACATCGACGCGGGCCATCAGGTGCTTGATCGCTGCCAGGTTGGGCAATACGGCATGGCTGATCTGCACGTTTTCCTGAGCGAAGCCTGCCGGGGTCTGCACCGGGGCCGAAGGCTCGTTGTAGATCAGGACATGACGCACATGCGGGTTGTTCAGGAAAAAGCCCGGCAGGTCCAGTGAGCCGGCCGCCAGTTCGGCATTGATGACCACCGCATCGAACGGCTCACAGCCGTAATCCACCAGGGTCAGCAACTCCAGCAGGCTCAGCACCGGGGCGATGCGGAAATATTCGAGGTGGTTGAACAGGCGCTCGACCTTCATCCGGTGAAAATGCTGCGGATCGGCAATCAGGATGCGCAGGGTTTTATTGATCATGCTCGATCTCCCGAAGGTCAGGGGTGGATGGGCCAAGACTACGCATGGCGCTGGAACAACTCTGTAGGACCTTTCCTAAAAATCCGCTCATTCATCTGTTCCTTTGCCGTGGTTGCGCCGTTGCAGCCACGTCAACAAATCGACCCCGGCCATTGGCCGTGCATACCAGTAGCCCTGCCCTTGGGTGCAGCCCAGTGCCAGCAACTCACGGCGCTGCGCATCGGTTTCGATGCCTTCGATCACCACCGCCATGCCCAGCGTCTCGCCCAGCGCCAGGGTGCTGCTGATCGCCGCCCGGCAACGTGGCTCGTGCTCAAGGCTGCGGATGAACTCGGCGTCGAGTTTGATTTCGTTGAACGGCAACTGACACAGACGTTGCAATGAGGAAAACCCTGCACCGAAGTCATCGATGGACAAGCGGCAGCCCATCATCCGCAGCCGTACCAGCGTCTCCAGGCTGGTGGCCGGCGCTTCGAGCAGGCCACTTTCGGTCAATTCGAAGGTCAGGCTCGAACCCGCCACGGCATGCCGCGCCAGCGTGGTTTTAAGGGTGTTGGCCAGCCCTGGATTGGCCAACTGTACGGTTTGCAGATTGAACGCCATGTTCAGGGCAAAGCCCTGGGCCCGGGCACTCTGGTGCAAGTTCAGCGCCTGCTCCAGCTGGGAAAACAGCAAATCATCGAGCAAGCCGCAGCGCTCCAGCACTGGCATGAACTGCCCCGGGGCAATAATCCCCCGGGTCGGGTGCAGCCAGCGGCTGAGCACCTCGACCCCGCAGACTTCTCCCGTGCGCAGGTTGAATTTGGGTTGATACCAGGCCTGTAATTGCTCCGCGGCCAACGCCTGACGCACCGACGCCTCACTGGCCAGCACCACCGCCCCGGCCGGGCTGCCGGTGACGGCCGGCCTGTCGATGAACGTGTCCAACAGCCCGGCCAACACTTGCGCGTGCATCGGTTTGCCGACATCGCCCAACAGCTCCAGGCCGAGCAAGGTCACCATCTGATGCACCGCGCGACGCAGATCCGCCGACAACGAACTGCAAATGATCACGGCCTTCACTTGCCCCGAGGCCCCTACCCGTTGCAGGAATTCCAGGCCGTCCATGCCGTCCATCTGCAAGTCGCACAGGGCGATATCCACCGTGCCGACCTCATCAAGCAGCGCCAGCGCTTGCGCGCCGTCACTGGCTTCGAACACCTGGTGGCCACCCAGGTTCTGCAGCATGCTCACTGCCACCGAACGCTGGAACGGGTGGTCTTCAAGCACCAGGATACGAAGCGGCGGATTGGACATGGTGGTGGGCTCGTTGTGGGTGAAAGGCATCTGAGTGTCCGCTGCCTGAGCGTTTAACTCGCGAGGAAAGGTCTGAAGTTGCGTGGGAAATTTCCTAAACATCGAGGTGCTTCAGCACTGCGCCAAGGCTCTGGCGATCCGGCGTACGCAGCATCAACAGCTGCCGTCGACCGGTGGCGAATATCGCCTCGGCCCGGAGCTGACCACGTCGGGCATCGTGGATCACGCCGTGGCGGATCTGCGGATTGCCTTGAAAGAACCGCACCGGGTCAATCCCCGCTGCGGCAATCAGTTCACCATTGATGATCATCAGATCGTATTGCTCGAACGGGTCATGGGCGTAATGCGTCAACGCCAGCAGTTCACGAAACGAACGAATCGGCGTGAGATTGCGATAGCCCAGCTCGTGGCAAACTCTGGCGATTCGGGACTGCAGAGCGGGCTGCTCTTCGACGATCACGATTCGCCTGCATTTGTAGGACATGGAAATTAACGGTGTGGGAAATGTGCTGAACACGCTAACCAGAACCCATCAGAATCTATGTAGGACAAGTCCTAAAGTCAGGCAGAAACCTCTGGAATACAGACAAGAACGCCGCACAGGTTTGGCCCGTGCGGCGATTTTCTTATCAGAGATGGCGAAAACCCGGGGGCACGCCAAAGGACGGTTGAATTGACGGCTCGATGCGTTTGCCTTACTCCGTGGTGCTCGGACTCCAGAACGCCTGCACCACCAGCGCCGACGTGGAGATCCGCGCCACCAGCGCGTCCAGTTCGTCACCGTCCACGGAAGTGGTCGCCAGGGTGGCTTCGATCTCGATCTCATCGGCGCCGAAGGCATGCACGTCGACGTCGCTGGCCGGGTAGTTGCTGCGCTCCAGTTCGGCTTCGAGCAGGGCAAACACGGCTTTCTGCTGCGAACGCCGGGCGATCACGTAAACGATGTTGGTGACTTCGGCCGACACCACGTCCAGTGGCTGGCGGTTGATGTTGTTGACGATCGGTCGCAGCAGGGTGTTGGCGGCCAGAATGAACAGCGTGCCGAGCACCGCTTCGGCCAGCAGGTCGGCACCGGCGCAGGCGCCGACGGCGGCTGAAGTCCACAGGGTGGCGGCGGTGTTGAGGCCGCGCACGTTGCCCTCTTCGCGCATGATCACCCCGGCGCCGAGAAAGCCGATGCCGGAGACCACGTAGGCAACCACCCGCACCGCGCCTTCAGCACCGCCGAGACGGTTGGCCATGTCGACAAAAATTGCCGCGCCGACCGCCACCAGCACGTTGGTGCGCAGGCCGGCCGTGCGTTGCCGGTACTGGCGCTCGAAACCGATCAGGCCACCGAGGATGAACGCCGCGCTGAGGCTGACCAGGGTGTCGAGCAGCGAGGTGAGGTTGAGGTTGTTGATGGCTTGCATCGTCATCTCCTTGTAGACACGCAATCCCTGTAGGAGCTGCCGAAGGCTGCGATCTGTTGATCTTTGAAAGCAAAATCAAAAGATCGCAGCCTGCGGCAGCTCCTACAGGGGCAACATTATTGCCAGCCGAACCGACGGATGTAGAAGCCTTTCACCGCCTGGGTCAGCGCCATGTACGCCAGCAGGATCATCGGCAGGAACACGAAGTACATCGACGGCAGCGCCTGCAGTTTGAAGTAGTTCGCCAGCGGCCCCATCGGCAGGAAGATCCCGACCGCCATGATGATCCCGGTCATCACCAGCAGCGGCATGGCTGCGCGGCTTTGCAGGAACGGAATCTTCGGCGTGCGGATCATGTGCACGATCAGCGTCTGGGTCAGCAGCCCCACCACGAACCAGCCGGACTGGAACAGGGTCTGGTGATCCGGGGTGTTGGCATCGAACACATACCACATCAAGGCGAACGTCAGAATGTCAAAGATCGAACTGATCGGGCCGAAGAACAGCATGAAGCGACCGACGTCACCCGGCTGCCAGCGCTGTGGCTTTTTCAGCATTTCCTCATCGACGTTGTCGAACGGAATCGCGATCTGCGAAATGTCGTAGAGCAGGTTCTGCACCAACAGGTGCATCGGCAGCATCGGCAGGAACGGGATAAACGCACTGGCCACCAGCACCGAGAACACGTTGCCGAAGTTGGAACTGGCGGTCATCTTGATGTACTTGAGCATGTTGGCGAAGGTCCGACGCCCTTCGAGTACGCCCTCCTCCAGCACCATCAGGCTCTTTTCCAGCAGGATGATGTCGGCGGCTTCCTTGGCGATGTCCACCGCGCTGTCCACCGAAATACCGATGTCGGCCGTGCGCAGCGCCGGGGCGTCGTTGATGCCGTCGCCCATGAAACCGACCACGTGCCCGTTGCCCTTGAGGATGCGCACGATGCGTTCCTTGTGCGACGGTGTGAGCTTGGCGAACACGTTGGTTTTCTCTACCGCCACGGCCAGTTCGGCATCGCTCATGCGCTCGACATCATTACCCAGCAGCAAGCCCTGTTGCGCGAGGCCGACTTCGCGGCAGATCTTCGCGGTCACCAGCTCGTTGTCGCCGGTCAGCACTTTGACCGCCACGCCATGCTCGGCCAGGGCCTTGAGCGCCGGGGCGGTGCTTTCCTTCGGTGGATCGAGGAATGCCACGTAACCGATCAGCGTCAATTCCTGCTCATCCGCCAGGCTGTAAGTGTCGCGACCTTCGGGCATCGAACGGGCCGCCACCGCCACCACGCGCAAGCCTTCAGCGTTGAATGCTGCGGTGACCTGACGAATCCGGGTCAGCAATTCATCGCTCAAGGCTTCCTCGACGTCACCGTGCTGCACACGGCTGCACACCGCCAGCACTTCTTCCACCGCGCCTTTGCAGATCAGCAGATGCGGTTCGCCACGCCCTTCGACCACCACCGACATGCGCCGACGATTGAAGTCGAACGGGATCTCGTCGACCTTGCGAAACGCCGTGCCGACTTTCAGTTCACGGTGGATTTCCACGTGTTCCAGCACCGCCACATCGAGCAGGTTTTTCAGGCCGGTCTGGTAGTAGCTGTTGAGGTAGGCCTTTTCCAGCACGTCGTCGGAGTCTTCACCCCAGACATCGACATTGCGCGCGAGGAAGATCTTGTCCTGGGTCAGGGTGCCGGTCTTGTCGGTGCACAGCACGTCCATCGCGCCGAAGTTCTGGATCGCATCCAGACGCTTGACGATGACTTTCTTGCGCGACAGGAACACCGCACCTTTGGCCAGCGTCGAGGTGACGATCATCGGCAGCATTTCCGGGGTCAGGCCGACGGCGATCGACAGCGCGAACAGCAGCGCTTCGGTCCAGTCGCCCTTGGTGAACCCGTTGATGAACAGCACCAGCGGCGCCATCACGAACATGAAGCGGATCAGCAGCCAGCTGACTTTGTTCACGCCCATCTGGAACGACGTCACGGCCCGGTCAGTCGCACCGACACGCTGCGCCAGTGCGCCGAAATAGGTGCTGTTGCCGGTGGTAAGAATCACCGCCACGGCCGTGCCGGACACGACGTTGGTGCCCATGAACAGGATGTTTTCCAGCTCCAGCGGATTGCGTGTGTCGCGGTCGGCCTGACGCGGGAATTTCTCCACCGGCATCGATTCACCGGTCATCGCTGCCTGGCTGACGAACAGGTCTTTGGCGCTGAGCACCCGGCAGTCGGCGGGAATCATGTCGCCGGCCGACAGCACGATCAAGTCGCCCGGCACCAGTTGCTTGATCGGCAGTTCGATCCGCGGCTCATCGCGGCGCATCACCGTGGCGGTGTTGCTGACCATCGCCTTGAGTGCGTCGGCGGCCTGGTTGGATTTGCTTTCCTGCCAGAAGCGCAGCAGCGTCGACAGCACCACCATCGAGAAGATCACGATGGCGGCTTTGAGGTCTTCGGTCAGCCAGGAGATCACCGCCAATAGGGTCAGCAGCAAGTTGAACGGGTTTTTGTAGCAGTGCCACAGGTGCGTCCACCATGGCAGCGGCTGCTCGTGTTCGACTTCATTGAGGCCGTACTGCGCACGCAGTGCATCGACTTCAAAATCGGTCAGACCATCGGTGTGGGTGCCCAGCGACGACAGCAGTTCGCCGTTGTCGCGATGGGCCGCATCGACCAGGGTGTTCGCCAGGGTGGGCGGCACTTCACGGCTGACCGTGGTGTCGGTGATCGACTCCAGCAACGCCAGACGGCGGAAGTGCCGGGCGATGTGGCGTGTGCGCAGGAAGCCTGCGAAAAATTCCTTGAGCGTAAGTTTCATGGCTGTTGCCCCTATGGTCAGCCGGGAAACCGTCGAGCAGGTACGGCCGCGCCTCGTGCGCCGGAAAAACCGGCACGGCAAGGCTTGGCGCGCCGGTCAGAAAAGACAGGCGTGTCGATAGAGTTGCGATAACGACCCTAGGGTCGAAAGCACACTATTTCAGTGTCGATGAGAAGGACGTCGGGACATGGTCTCAACTGACCATGATCGGGATGCCGCTGCTCGCTTTTCGGCGAGACAACGGCAGAGAAAGGCTGCGCGTTATCTTGCCGAGAATCTGCCGGTTACCGAGACCGGCCGACAACTGTCACTCGAACAAGTACCCACTGTGGGTCTCCGCTATTGATGAAAACGCGCGAAGCTTACGCCTCGATGATTTGAGAGTAAACCCGGAAAAGGAGGTGTGTCGGGGAATGTCGGGGATGTTCAGGAAGGGTTCAGGATTCAGATTTTTAGCATTCTTGATGACCCCATCGCGAGCAGGCTCACACCTACATTTGTCCTGCGTGCACAGAACATTGTAGGCGTGAGCCTGCTCGCGATAGCGGTATTACAGGCAACCCAGATTCAGCTGGCAGTCGCCAACAACAAATCCGCCATCGAACGATGCCCACGATGCTTGCCATGCTCATACAGCGAGCCGGCAATCTCGTCGGCACGCACCGGCAACACCGACAGCAGCGTGTCGCTCAGGCCGTGGCTGGCCTGGCAAAAACCCTGCATGTACAGACCGGCCTTGCAGCGTTCGTCGGTGATCAGTTTGTAGTTGCGATCGACCTCGAAGTCGCCCAGGTATTCTTCCAGCGGTGCCAGCAGTTTGCGGTGCATCTGGCGCTCGTAACCGGTGGCCAGCACCACGGCGTCGTAGAGACGCACAGTGACTTCGCCGGTGGCGTTGTTGCGCACCGCCAGTTCGATGCCGCGCTCGGTGGCGGTGGCGCTCTCGACGGTGGTCAGGGTGCGGAACGCATGACGGGCAATGCCCGAAACTTTCTGGCGATAGAAGATGCCGTAGATGCGTTCGATCAGGTCGATGTCCACCACCGAGTAGTTGGTATTGTGGTACTCGTTGACCAGGCGCTCACGCTCGGCGCTGTTTTGCTGGAACACCAGATCGGTGAACTCCGGCGAGAACACTTCGTTGACGAACGGGCTGTCGTCCGCAGGCTTGAGGGCCGAGCCGCGCAGGATCATGTCGACCTGCACCGACGGGAACGAATCGTTCAGATCGATGAACGCTTCCGCCGCGCTCTGCCCGCCGCCGATGATCGCGATGCTCATCGGTTGATTGTTCACACACGGCTGTTTGGCCATCTGCGACAGGTACTGCGAGTGGTGGAACACGCGGCTGTCACCCTTGAGCGCCTTGAACGCTTCGGGAATACGCGGCGTGCCGCCGGCGCTGACCACCACCGAACGCGCGGTGCGCACGAACTGCTGGCCGTCGGTATCACGGGAGATCACACGCAGCGCTTCAACCTGATGGTTGTGCAGCACCGGCTCGATGGTCAGCACTTCTTCGCCGTAGCGGCTCTGCTCGGTGAACTGCCCGGCGACCCAGCGCAGGTAGTCGTTGTACTCCATGCGGCACGGGTAGAAGGTGCCGAGGTTGATGAAGTCGACCAGGCGGCCGTGGGCCTTCAGGTAGTTGACGAACGAGTACGGGCTGGTCGGGTTGCGCAGGGTCACCAGGTCCTTGAGGAAGGAAATCTGCAATTCGCTTTGGGTCGACAGGGTGTTGCCATGCCAGCTGTAGTCGGCCTGCTTGTCGAGGAACAGCACATCCAGCTCGCCGTGGGTCGGGCCGCGCTCTTGCAGAGCGATGGCCAGCGCCAGGTTCGAAGGGCCGAAACCGACGCCGATCAGGTCGTGAACGATGGGCGATGCAATTGCCTGAGTCATTTCCAGTGTCCTCTGGATGAACCCCTCAACAAGGGGCAAGGAGAGCCTAAGTGACCTGACCGGCCTTGAGCAGGACAGCAGGTCGTCTGTTGAGTAGGAACGAGGACAGTGAAATAAAATTTAACGCAGCCGGCTCAATGGGCATCCCATTGTTTGATGCGCAGGCGGCAATGTTTCATCGCATTGACGATGTGTTTTTCCACCAGCGCCTTGGAAATGCCCAGATGTTCAGCGATCTGCGGGTGCGACAGGCCTTCGATCTTGCGCAGCAGAAAACTGTCGCGACACAGCGGCGCCAGTTCTGCCAATGCGCGCTGGAGCATCTCCAGGCGCTGGCCGTGATCGAGGGTGCCGTGGGGCGACGGGGTGAAATAGCGCTCTTCGCTGTCGAGCACTTCCAGCGGTTCGACCTGACGCAAGGCGTTACGCCGATGATCGTCGATGACCAGATTCAACGCCGTGCGATAGAGAAAGGCCCGGGGTTGCTCGATGGGTGTGTCGCTGGAGCGTTCCAGCACCCGCACATAAGCGTCATGCACCACATCTTCGGCGACCTGACGGTTGCCCAGCTTGGCGTTCAGGAAACACACCAGCTCGCGATAGTAGTTTTCCAACATGACTCCCGGCCGCTTCGATGCGGATTCGATCCTTGAGCACACTGATCGACGGCCCCGCAAACACGGGTAGCAAGATAGTGGCAACTTGAGGTGCGTAATTTATAGTAATTCTCATATAGATTTAAAGTGGCGTTTGTCGTTGCCTGCCAAATAGTGCCGTTCTATACCTGTAACATCCTGTGTCTTCGCTTAAATTCCCTTCCGCGCTCATCGTTTACAGGACAGCTCCCCGTGTCTGTCGCGCCCTGCGACAGCGTTCAGCGGCTGTCCGCTTGTACGCGCAGCCGAACGACGGGCCGAATTTCACTGGCCGGAACCCTGCATGAAACGTCCCCGCCCCGCCCGACGCGCGCTGCTCGTAGTTCTTTGTCTGATTCCCGTTGTTGCCTACGCCGCGTGGCAAATCATGCCGCCGGGCCGCGACCGCTTCGCCACCGTGCAAGTCACCCGTGGCGACATCGAAAGCAGCGTCACCGCGCTGGGCACCCTGCAACCGCGACGTTACGTGGATGTCGGGGCGCAGGCCTCCGGGCAGATCCAGAAGATCCACGTGGAAGTCGGCGATGTGGTCAAGGAAGGCCAGTTGCTGGTGGAAATCGATCCGTCCACGCAAAAGGCCAAACTCGACGCCGGGCGTTTCTCCATCGAAAACCTCAAGGCGCAACTGCAGGAGCAGCGTGCCCAGCATGAACTGGCGCAACAGAAGTATCAGCGCCAGCAGCATCTGGCCGCCGGCGGCGCCACCCGCGAAGAAGACGTGCAGACCGCCCGCGCCGAAGTGAAAGCCACCCAGGCGCGCATCGACATGTTCCAGGCGCAGATCCGCCAGGCCGAGGCCAGCCTGCGCAGCGATCAGGCCGAACTCGGTTACACGCGGATCTACGCGCCGATGGCCGGCACCGTGGTTGCCCTCGACGCCCGCGAAGGCCAGACCCTCAACGCGCAACAGCAGACACCGCTGATCCTGCGCATCGCCAAACTGTCGCCGATGACGGTGTGGGCTGAGGTTTCCGAGGCCGACATCGGTCACGTCAAACCGGGCATGACCGCCTACTTCACCACCCTCAGCGGCGGTCAGCGACGCTGGAGCAGCACCGTGCGGCAGATTCTGCCGGTGCCGCCCAAGCCACTGGACCAGACCAGTCAGGGCGGTGGCAGCCCTGCCAGCACCAGCAAAAGCGGGAGCGCGCGGGTGGTGTTGTACACCGTGCTGCTCGACGTCGATAACGCCGACAACGCCTTGATGGCGGAGATGACCACCCAGGTATTTTTCGTCGCCGACCAGGCCAAGGATGTGCTCACCGCGCCGGTCGCCGCCTTGCAGGGCAGCACCACGGCCAACCTGCAGACCGCGCAGGTGGTCGCGGCCAACGGCGCCATCCAGCAGCGCGAGGTGCGCACCGGGATCAGCGATCGGCTCAAGGTGCAGATTGTCGACGGTCTCAACGAAGGCGATCACCTGCTGATCGGCCCGGCCGACGGCAACGGGGGCTGAATGCAAACGCCTCTGATCGACCTGCAAGACATCCGCAAATCCTACGGTGGCGGCGACGCCCCCGAGGTTCACGTGCTGCGCGGCATCGACCTGTCGATCCACGCCGGCGAATTCGTGGCGATTGTCGGTGCTTCCGGCTCCGGCAAATCGACCCTGATGAACATCCTCGGCTGCCTTGACCGGCCGACGTCCGGCGAGTACCGCTTTGCCGGGGAAAACGTCGCCGGCCTCGACAGCGACGAACTGGCCTGGCTGCGCCGCGAAGCCTTCGGTTTCGTGTTTCAGGGCTATCACCTGATTCCGTCCGGCTCAGCCCAGGAAAACGTCGAGATGCCGGCGATCTATGCCGGCACCCCGGCCGCCGAACGCCACGCCCGCGCCGTCGCCCTGCTCGACCGTCTCGGTCTGGCCTCGCGTACCGGCAACCGCCCGCATCAGTTGTCCGGCGGCCAGCAGCAACGGGTGTCGATTGCTCGGGCCTTGATGAACGGCGGCCACATCATTCTCGCCGACGAACCCACTGGCGCCCTCGACAGCCACAGCGGCAAAGAGGTGATGGCGCTGCTCGACGAACTGGCAAGCCAGGGCCACGTGGTGATCCTCATCACCCACGACCGCGAAGTCGCGGCCCGGGCCAAACGCATCATCGAAATTCGCGACGGCCTGATCATCAGCGACAGTGCCCGGGACAATCCCGCAGCACAAACCAGCGCCAACCCCGGCGCCCTGCAAGCGGTCGACCTGCGCAAGCGTCTGGCCGAGGGCGCCGAAGCCACCGGCGCATGGAAAGGCGAATTGGTCGACGCCTTGCACGCGGCATGGCGCGTGATGTGGATCAACCGTTTTCGCACCGCGCTGACCCTGCTCGGAATCATCATCGGCGTGGCGTCGGTGGTGGTGATGCTGGCCGTCGGCGAAGGCAGCAAACGCCAGGTGATGGCGCAAATGGGCGCGTTCGGTTCGAACATCATTTACCTCAGCGGCGCTTCCCCGCATCCACGTGCGCCCCAGGGCATCGTTACCCTGGACGATCTGGCCGTGCTCGCGACCCTGCCGCTGATCAAGCAGATCATGCCGGTCAACGGTGCCGAAGCGGTGGTGCGTTTCGGCAACCTCGACCACAACAGTTATGTCGGCGGCAACGACACCCATTTCCCGAAAATATTCAACTGGCCGGTGGCCGAAGGCAGCTACTTCACGGCCGCCGATGAAGCCGCCGGCGCCGCCGTGGCAGTGATCGGGCACAAGGTCCGGACCAAGCTGCTCAAGGATGTCGCCAACCCCATCGGCCAGTACATCCTGATCGAGAACGTGCCGTTTCAAGTGGTCGGCGTGCTCGCCGAAAAAGGCGCCAGCTCCGGCGATTCCGACAGTGACGACCGCATCGCCGTGCCCTACTCCGCCGCCAGCACGCGCCTCTTCGGCACTTACAACCCCGAGTACGTGGCCATCGCCGCCGCCGACGCACGCAAGGTCAAGGAGACCGAGCAGGCCATCGAACGCATGATGCTGCGCCTGCACAATGGCAAGAAAGATTTCGAACTGACCAACAACGCCGCGATGATCCAGGCCGAGGCGCGCACCCAGAACACCCTGTCGCTGATGCTCGGTTCGATCGCCGCGATTTCGCTGCTGGTCGGCGGCATCGGCGTGATGAACATCATGCTCATGACCGTGCGCGAACGGACCCGCGAAATCGGCATTCGCATGGCCACCGGCGCCCGCCAGCGTGACATCCTGCGTCAGTTCCTCACCGAAGCGGTGATGCTTTCGGTGGTCGGCGGGATTGCCGGCATCGCCCTGGCGCTGATCGTCGGCGGCGTGCTGATCCTCAGCGAAGTCGCCGTGGCGTTCTCGCTGATGGCGGTGCTCGGTGCGTTCGGTTGCGCCCTGGTGACCGGTGTTGTCTTCGGCTTCATGCCTGCCCGCAAAGCTGCCCGGCTCGACCCGGTCACGGCCCTTACCAGTGAATGATCGATCTATGAAACCGCGCCTCAGCCTGTTGACCGTGTGCCTGCTCCTCAGCGCCTGCGCCAATCCCGTTCAGCGTCCGGACAGTGGCGTGCAAGCGCCGGCCACCTGGCAATCACCCCAGGCGGCGAGCGTCGCACGCATCGATCCGCAGTGGTGGACGCAGTTCGGCAGCCCCGAACTCGATCGCCTGATCGAACAGGCGCGCCTGAGCAGTTTCGACCTCGCCGCCGCCGTCGCCCGCGTGCGTCAGGCACAGGCCAGTACGGTGATTGCCGGCGGCTCGCAACTGCCGGAGGTCAAGGCCGGCTTCAACGCCAATCGGCAGAAACTGCTGCGCGGCAGCGGCTATAGCCAACTGGACGCCGACAGCAGCAATCAGGCGGTGGACTATTTCGACACCAGCCTGAGCGCCAGCTACGAAGTCGACTTCTGGGGCGGCAAACGCGCATCGCGCGACAGTGCACAATTTGCCCTGCAGGCCAGCGAATTCGATCGCGCCACCGTCGAGCTGACGTTGCTCAGCGGGGTCGCCAGCACTTATGCACAAACCCTGTCGCTGCGTGAGCAGGCGCGCATTGCCGCGCTGAATCTGGGCAACGCGCAAAGCGTGCTGCAACTGGTGCAAACGCGTTACGACGCCGGCTCGACCACCGCTCTGGAACTGGCCCAGCAGAAAAGTCTGGTGGCCGCGCAGCAACGGCAATTGCCGCTGGTGCAGCAACAGGCCCAGGAAGCCCTGATCAGCCTTGCTGCCCTGCTCGGTCGACCGGTGCAGCAACTGTCGGTCAGCCAGGAAGCGTTCGATCGGTTGCAGTGGCCACAGATTTCCAGCGGCGTGCCCAGCGACCTGCTCAGCCGCCGCCCGGACATCGCCCGCGTCGAAGCGCAACTGGCAGCGGCCGAGGCCGACGTCAAAGTCGCCCGCGCGGCGATGCTGCCGAACCTGACCCTCACCGCCCAACTCGGCTCGGGCGCCGACCAGTTCGACCAGTTGCTCCGCAGCCCGTTCTACAACCTCACGGCCGGCCTGGTCGCACCGATCTTCAACAATGGTCGCCTGAGTGCCGAGCGCGACAAGGCCTCCGCGCGCCAGCAGGAACTGCTGGAGAACTATCGCGGGACGATCATCAATGGTTTCGCCGATGTGGAAAAAGCCCTGAACAGTATTCGCGGCCTCGACGCGCAACGGCAATGGCAAAGCGAAGAGCTGAATCAGGCGCAGACCGCATTCGACATTGCCCAGAGCCGTTACCAGGCTGGCGCCGAAGACCTGCTGACCGTACTGGAAACCCAGCGCACCCTGTATGCCGCGCAGGACCTCAACGTGCAACTGCGCCTGTCGCGACTGCAAGCGAGTATTGCCCTGTACAAGGCCCTTGGTGGTGGTTGGCAGACAGCGAGCCGGTAATCACTTGCCAACGATTGGGCCGTGTCAGGCGAAGCATCTTTGAATGAGCCACCGCTTTCGCGAGCAAGCTCGCTCCCACATTTGACCTGTGTTGTTCACACATCCACTGTGGGAGCGAGCTTGCTCGCGAATGAACGATGACGCGGTCTCAGGCCGGTGTCCGTTTGGCCTTCAGGTGCCGCGCATACCATGGTCGTTTCGGCACTTTTCGCAACAGCTCCGAGAGCTTGTTCTCGTCATCGCTGAAGGTGATGCGCAGCGCCAGTTTCATGGTCTCCGGGTCCATCTCCACCGACTTGCCCACCTGCAAACCCGGCACGGTGCTGCAGCCATGGGTGATCGGACCGAGCCACGGGTCATTGACCTCGACCCAGCGCCCTGAGGCAAACCACGGCACGCCATTGACCTGCAGGCGCGTGACCTCCCCCGGATGAAACCGCTCGTGGGCGCGGAACCAGTCTTCCAGACGATCATCGATCCAGCCATGGAACGCCCAGAACACCGGGTTGACGTGCGAAGAAAACGGGTCGCCGAGAAAGTCGTTTTCAGCGGCGTACCAGCGTGCGGCAAAGTCCGCCGGGTCGCGAGCAAACGGCACCGGCTCCCCGTTGGACGGATCGCGTGGCACCGACGCCCAGCGCATGTGCAGCCAGTCGTGCAGCCCCAGCTCGACCTCGGAACCGAACTGCCCCAATGTCAGCTTCGCCAGATAGCGCGGGTCGCGGTAACGCGATTCCCAGACCAGGAAGTTGCTGTGATAGGTCTCGGCGGTCTTGATGTCGCTGACCCATTGCGAGTACTCGTCATCCTCTTCGGCCAGCCAAGTCGGCGGCAGCGAAGTGCCGTCGTGGTTGTCGAAATAGGCGGCAAAGCCCTGACGATCGCGGATCAGCTCCGGCTGTGGCAACGGGAAGTGCTGCCACGACGGCAAGTCCTGCATCGACCGCGCCGTGCCCAGCATGTGCCGGTGCATGAAAAAGAAATCGATCCCGGATCCGTTGCGGTCCTTTTTTGGGCCGCGAGCGTCACGCTCCTTGTCGTGGGGGCCGGGCTGCCAGCCGATGCCGCGCAGGGCGCCGCGCTTGTCCTCGGACAAGGTGTGCCACTTGTCCCGCGAGGCGTGCCAGAGCTGGTGGAACAAACGGTGCTCTGGGGAGATCAGCCACGCCAGCAGCGTCGGGTTGAGGCCGATGCGCTCGCGGGCTTCGGGGAACACCCGCTTGACCGCAACAAAGCGATTGTCCTGGGCCGGCAACATCAATGGCCGATCCAGATTCAACACCCGCCCGCTGAGGCTGCCGCTGCCGGCATTGCCGAAACCGGCCCAGACCTCATCCAGGCGCAGGCTGAATTCATAGTCGGGAGCGCCATCGGCCGCCGTGCTGCTGACCAGCCGCCAGCTCAGTTGCGCGGCGCTGACATCGGCCAGATCGGCGAGCACCCGGTAGCGCGGCGGCTCAGGCGAGCGCAGGCGTTCGGCGGTGTCGAGAAACCCGATCACCCCGCGACCTTTGTGGGCGATGTCGAGAAACACTTCCAGGCCGTCTTTCGGCAACCCGGCAATGCCCGCATCACGCCCCTCGAAACGGATCTGCCAGACACCCCGCAGAGTATCGGCCAGACGCTGACCGGCCACATCCGCGACGTCGAACGAGGCTTCGCCGGGGGTGATCGTCGGGTCCGGCTTCGTCCATTCACGATGCCCAAAATACGCTGCAGGCACGGCGGCGCCGGTCAGTGCCAGCCCCGCCATGAACCATCGTCGAGAAATCGTCATTGCCCTACCTGTGTCAGCCATGAAGCAGGCTTTATCCAAGCTAGAACGTTTATTACGACGGCAAATTTATGCGTGACGGAAAAGATCGCAGCCTTCTCTAGCGCCTACAGGGGTCGGCGTGTAACGGCAGGCTGCGATCTTTTCCCGAGCAGCTAAATTCCACGGCTGCCCAGTCGTTCCACCCAGATAGCGAAGGCCCTCGTGCCTGCACCTCGACGGCGAACCTGACTGAGATGGCAATGACAAAACCACGTTCGAAAAAGGCTCTTTACATCGGCCTGCCGCTGGCCCTGGCGATCAGCGCCGCAGCAGGCTTTGCGGTCTGGGAGCACTGGTTCAAGGACAACCCCGGCTACCCGGCCAACGTCATGAAGCAGGCCGACGAGTTGCAGGAGCGGATTATTTCCTTCGACAGCCACATCACCGTGCCGCTGGATTTCGGCACCGCCGGCAACGAGGCCGACAAGGACGGCAGCGGCCAGTTCGACCTGGTCAAGGCCGCCCGGGGCCGGCTTTCCGGTGCAGCGCTGACGATCTTCGGCTGGCCGGAAATCTGGAACGGCGCCAACGCCCCGCACCGGCCCACCGCCGGCTTCGTCGAGGAAGCGCGCTTCGAACAGGAAACCCGCTACAAGATCATCACCACGCTGGTGCGCGACTTCCCCAATCAGGTGGCCATCGCCTATACCCCGGACGACTTCCGGCGTCTGCACGGCGAAGGCAAGTTCGCGATCTTCATGAGCATGCTCAACGCCTACCCGCTGGGCAACGACCTCAACGCCCTCGATCAGTGGGCCGCACGCGGCATGCGCATGTTCGGCTTCAGCTACGTGGGCAACAACGCCTGGGCCGACTCGTCGCGACCGCTGCCGTTTTTCAATGACACCCGCGACGCCCTCGGCGGGCTGTCGGAGATCGGCAAGCAGGCGGTGCACCGGCTTAACGACCTGGGGGTGATCATCGACGTGTCGCAGATGTCGACCAAGGCCCTGGAGCAAGTTGCGCAACTGAGCCGGGCGCCGATCATCGCCTCGCATTCGGCACCTCGGGCCCTGGTGGACATTCCGCGCAACATCAGCGATCAGGAAATGCAGTTGATCAAGAACAGCGGCGGCGTGGTGCAGATTGTCGGCTTCCCGACCTACCTGCGACCGCTGAGCCAGCACACCCAGGACAAGCTCAACGCCCTGCGCGCCAAATTCGACCTGCAACCGCTGCAAGGTCTGGAGATGGCGCTGATGCCCGGCGATCCGGTCATCACCGTGTGGCCCGAACAGCGCTTTGGCGAGTACGCCAGTCAGCTCTACGGGATTGTCGACGAAGAACCGAAAGCCACCCTCAAGGACCTGGGCGACGCCATCGATTACGCCGTGAAGAAAATCGGCATCGACCACGTCGGCATCAGCTCCGACTTCAACGACGGCGGCGGCATCGACGGCTGGAAGGACGTCAGCGAGACCCGCAACGTGACCGCCGAACTGATCTCCCGTGGCTACAGCGAAGCCGACATCGCGAAATTGTGGGGCGGCAACTTCCTGCGGGTCTGGGAACAGGTGCAGCAGTCGTCAAAACCCGTGGCCAGCCACTGACGCCCTTTTGAACAAGCGAACCGACTTCATGACCAACCGCCGTTCTTTCCTCAAGCAGGCCGGGATTCTGGCCGCCGGCCTGCCATTGGGCGCCGCCGTGAACCTGCCGACGCGGGCCGCCAGCCCGCAACCGGTCTCGGCAGACAAATGGGTGCAACTGCGCCAGTTGTTCGACCAGGATCCGGACTACCTGCACTTCGCCAACTTCCTCGTGACCTCGCACCCAAGACCGGTGCGCGAAGCCATCGAGCGCCATCGCGCCACGCTGGATCGCAACCCCGGCCGGGCGATGGACTGGGACCTGGGCGAGACCGAAAAGCGTGAACAGATCGTGCGCGAGTGGGCCGGTCGCTACCTCAAGGCCAGACCCGAACAGATCGCCCTGACCGGCAGCACCACCGAAGGCCTGGCGCTGATCTACGGCGGCATTCACGTGCGTCCGGGACAGGAAATCCTCACCACTGAGCATGAGCACTATTCGACCCACTACACCCTCGGCTACCGCCAGCAGCGCGACGGGGTCAAGGTGCGCAAGCTCAAGCTGTTCGAGAACAGCGCAACGATCTCGGTCGACGAAGTGCTGAGCGGCATCGATCGCGGCATCCGCCCCGAAACCCGCGTGCTGGGCATGACCTGGGTACAGTCCGGCAGCGGCGTGAAACTGCCGATCGGCGAGATCGGCAAACTGGTCGAACACCACAACCGCCAGCGTGACGACAAGGACCGCATCCTCTACGTGGTCGACGGTGTGCACGGCTTTGGCGTCGAAGACCTCGACTTCCCCGACATGCATTGCGATTTCTTTATTGCCGGTACCCACAAATGGATGTTCGGCCCGCGTGGCACCGGGATCATCTGCGCGCGCGCCAGCGAGCTCAAGGACGTCACCCCGATCATCCCGACCTTTTCTGAAGCCACCACGTTCTCGACCACCATGACCCCGGGCGGTTACCACAGCTTCGAACACCGCTGGGCGCTGGACGAAGCGTTCAAGCTGCACCTGGAGCTGGGCAAGAACGAGGTGCAATCGCGCATCCACAGCCTCAACACCTACGCGAAAAACCGCTTGCTGGAACAGCCCGCCATCGAGTTGGTGACACCACGTAGCGCGGCACTGTCATCCGGTTTCACCTTCTTCCGGATCAAGGGCCGCGACTGCGATCAGGTCGCCGCGCAACTGATGGCCGACCGCGTGGTGTGCGATGCGGTAGACCGCGATGTCGGCCCGGTAATCCGCATCGCCCCGGGCCTGCTCAACAGTGAAAACGACATCGAGCGTTTCATGGCTGTGCTGCACAAGCACCTGTGAAGCGCCCCGCTTTCCTTTAATCGAGATGACTCATGAAACGTGATCTGTTGTCCCCCACCACTGGCGCCGGTGCACTCAAGGCCCTGGCCCTCACGGCCCTGCTCGGCAGCCTGCTGCCGAGTGCCGCGCTGGCCGCCACACCGCCCACGCCGGGCAAAGTGTTCAAGGACTGCAAGGACTGCCCGGAAATGGTCGTGTTACCGGCCGGCACCTTCAGCATGGGCACCCCGGACGATGAAGTCGGTCGCGAACCCGATGAAGGCCCGATGCATGACGTGACCTTCGCCAAACCGTTCGCCATGAGCCGCTTCCAGATCACCGCCGGTGAATGGGACAACTACGTGCGCGAAAGCGGCGTGACCATCGCCAATGGCGATACCCGCCCCGGTCGCGAATGCGTCGCCAGCAAGCCGCGCTACCCGCAGGGGCCTCGGCAACCGGCGGTGTGCATGAACTACTACGACGTGAAGAACTACGTCACCTGGCTGTCGAAAAAAACCGGGCAGAACTACCACATGGTCAGCGAGGCCCAGCGCGAATATGCCGCGCGTGGCGGCACCCAGGGTCCGTTCCCCTTCCCGTTCGACGAGGGCAAGGCCTACAGCATCGCCAAGCACGCCAACACTTACGGCCCGGCGGACGGTTTCAGCTACAGCTCGCCTGTGGGCAGCTACCCGCCCAATGCCTTTGGCATGTACGACATGCACGGCAACGTCTACGAATGGGTCGAAGACTGCGAACACCCGGACTACGTCGGCGCACCTGCCGATGGCAGCGCGTGGCTGGAAGCCAATTGCGAAGCCGTGCGCATTCGCGGCAACGACTGGGGCGAAGCGCCGGTGTTCTCGCGCTCCGGCAACCGCAACAGCCAGTATCCGAACGAGCGTGGCGACTGGATGGGCTTTCGCGTAGTGCGCGAGCTCTGAGGCAATTTTTTCAAACACCGACATCCCCCTGTGGGAGCGAGCTTGCTCGCGAATACGGCCTGTCAGTCACCAACACTGTCGACTGACCCAACGCTTTCGCGAGCAAGCTCGCACACAGGTTTTTACCGGGTCGCCGCCAGTCGGCACCCGGCTAAATTAAGCCGGCCGCCAGACGTTCTACTGGGTATCTGCCTTTATACCCAAGGAACTGTCTTCCATGACCCAGCCTGCCCGTGGCGCCATCGGCGAACTGTTCGCCCTGTTGAAACCGTTTCGGCTCATCGTTGCCGCGTCCATTTTTCTGGGCATGGTCGGCGGCCTCAGCGTCACGGTATTGCTGGCGACCATCAACAACGCCCTGCATTCGCCAAGCGGCCTGACCCAAGGCGTGGTCGCACTGTTCGCCGGCCTGTGCCTGCTGGCCCTGGCCAGTTCGATCTGCTCGGACATCGGCACCAATTACGTCGGCCAGCACATCATCGCCAAACTGCGTAAACAGCTGGGCGAGAAAGTCCTCTCGGCGCCAATCGAACAGATCGAGCGCTACCGCAGCCATCGGCTGATCCCGGTGCTGACCCACGACGTCGACACCATCAGCGACTTCGCCTTCGCTTTCGCACCGCTGGCGATTTCCGTCACCGTGACCCTGGGGTGCATGGGCTACCTGGCGCTGCTGTCGTGGCCGATGTTCCTGATCATGGTCGCGGCGATCCTCATCGGCACGGCGATCCAGGCCTACGCCCAGAGCAAGGGCGTGCAGGGTTTCATGGCCGCGCGCGATGCCGAAGACGAATTGCAGAAGCACTACAACGCGATTGCCGAGGGCGCCAAGGAACTGCGCATTCACCGCCCGCGCCGTCAGCGCATGTTCGTGTCGGGGATCAAGGCCACCGCCGAATTCATCTGCAACACCCAGGTGCGCTCGATCAACACCTTCGTGATCGCCAAGACCTTCGGTTCGATGCTGTTCTTCGTGGTCATCGGCCTGGCCCTGGCGCTGCAAACCTTCTGGCCCAGCGCCGACAAGACCGTCATGAGCGGTTTCGTCCTGGTGCTGCTGTACATGAAAGGCCCGCTGGAACATCTGATCAGCACCCTGCCGATTGTCAGCCGCGCGCAGATTGCCTTTCGCCGCATCGCTGAACTGTCCGAGCAATTCTCCACGCCCGAAGCGCACCTGTTGCTCAGCGATCAGAGCCAGACCAACAAGACCGTGCACAGCCTGGAACTGGCCGACGTGCGTTACGCCTTCCCGGCCGTCGACGGCGCTGCGCCGTTTCAACTGGGGCCGGTCAACCTGACGATCAAACAGGGCGACATCACGTTCATCGTCGGCGAAAACGGCTGCGGCAAAACCACCCTGATCAAATTGCTGCTGGGCCTCTACACCCCGCAACAGGGCGAGATTCGCGTCAACGGCGTGGGTATCGATGCGCACAATCGCGATGACTACCGCCAGTTGTTCACGACGATTTTTGCCGACTACTACCTGTTCGATGACGTGGTCCAGGGCGACATGCAGATCCCGGCAGACGCCAACAAATACCTGCAACGGCTGGAGATCGCGCACAAGGTCAGCGTCAAGGACGGCAGTTTCACCACCACCGACCTGTCCACCGGCCAGCGTAAGCGCCTGGCGCTGGTCAATGCCTGGCTGGAGGAGCGTCCGGTGCTGGTGTTCGACGAGTGGGCGGCCGATCAGGACCCGACCTTCCGCCGCATCTTCTATACCGAGCTGTTGCCGGACCTCAAGCGCCTGGGCAAAACCATCATCGTGATCTCCCACGACGACCGCTATTTCGATGTGGCCGATCAACTGGTGCGCATGGAGCGCGGCCGGGTGCTCAGCGAACTGACCCCGGCCTGATACACCCGCCGTACGCCTTCGCGGCTTGATCCGCAGGGCGCCCCCCCTGTTTCAGCGCACAGAACCGACCCGAAAGCGATTTATTTGTCGGGTTTGTTTCCGGTTTTTTGCCATCGCTCCGTCTTAATAATAATTCCTATTAACAAAAACTCTGCACAACACGTTCAGGAGCTCAGGCAAGTCATGCACCCTCTTCCACGCCGCACACCTCTCGCGCTGGCCGTACAGCGCCCGAATTTGCATACAACCCTGCTGACCCGTGTGCTGCTGACCGCCACCTTGCTGGGGAGCTCGATGGCCAACGCGGCACCGGTCAAGGTCAATATTGCGGTGCAGCCGCTGTCCAGCGCGCTGACCGAACTGGGCCTGCAGACCAACCTGCAGATCCTCTACAGCCCGGACCAGGTGGCCGGGATCAAATCCCGCGCAGTGTCCGGTTCGCTGGAGCCGTCCGACGCTCTGGCCGCGATGCTCAAGGACAGCGGAATTTCCTTCCAGATCAATGGCAGCAGCGTGACGCTGGTATCCGGTGGCGCGGGTTCGACCCTGCAACTGGGCGCGACCACCATTTCCGGTCAGACGCTGGGCCTGACCACTGAAGACACTGGCGCCTACACCACCGGCGCCACCACCACCGCCACCAAGCTGCCGCTGACCATTCGCGAAACGCCGCAATCGGTGACCGTAGTCACCCGTCAACAGATGGACGACCGTGGCGAAAAGAACATTGGCGACGTGTTGCGCAACACTCCCGGCATTTCCGTGCAGCAATATGACAGCGACCGCACCGAGTACTCGACTCGCGGGTTTGCCATCACCAACTTCCAGTACGACGGCGTCAACAACGTCTACGACGGCGTGTACGACGAGGGGGCGACCCATGTCGACATGGCCACCTACGACCGCGTCGAAATCATCAAGGGCGCCACGGGCCTGATGACCGGCTCGGGCGACCCGTCGGCCACCGTCAACCTGGTGCGCAAAAAGCCGACCAAGGAATTCAAGGCGTCGATCACCGGCACGGCCGGCTCGTGGGACAACTACCGCACCGAAGGCGATATCTCCGGCCCGCTCAATGACAGCGGTTCGGTGCGCGGGCGTTTCGTCGGCGCCTATCAGGACAAGAACTCCTACATCGATCACTACACGCAGAAAAAGGATGTGTACTACGGCATCCTCGAAGCCGACCTCAGCGAAGACACCCTGCTGACCTTCGGCATCGACAGACAGAGCGTGACCCCGCGTGGTTCGTCCTGGACCGGCAACCCGGTGTACTTCGCCGACGGCGGGCGTACCGACTTCCCGCGCAGCTTCAACCCGGGCGCCGACTGGAGCCGTCGCGACTTCGACTCCGTGACCTACTTCACCGCGCTGGAGCAGGCCCTGGCCAACGACTGGAAACTCAAAGTCAGCCTCAACGAGAAAATCAGCGACCACGACACCCAACTGGCCTCGGCCAGCGGCGGCAACCCGGATCGCGCCACCGGCGAAGGCATGTTCCTCTACTGGGGTCGCTGGGAAGGTCACCGCGTGCAGGATTCGGCGGACATCAACCTCTCCGGCCCGTTCACCCTGGGCGGGCGCGAGCATGAACTGGTGGCCGGTTTCATGGCCTCGCACTCGCGCCAGACCGGTGCGACGTTCGACACCAGCGCCTTCAGCCAGGTGCCGGGCAGCATCTATGACTGGAACAGCCATCTGCCGAAACAGGATTTCCCGAAGAACGGCAAATACGAGCGCACCCAGAGCCAGAACGGTATCTACCTCGCCACGCGCCTGCGCCCGACCGACGACCTATCGGTGATCCTCGGCAGCCGTCTGAGCACCTTCAAATACAACGAGGACTACTCCTATAACGCCGGCACCGGCATGTCCGACACGCATGCCAGCTACAAGGAACACGGCGTCGTCACGCCTTACGCCGGTGTGGTCTATGACCTCAACGACACCTACTCGCTGTACGGCAGCTACACCAACATCTACCAGCCGCAGATCTACAAGGATACCGACGGCAAGACCCTCGCCCCGGTCGAAGGCAACGCCTACGAAACCGGTCTGAAGGCCGCCTACTTCGATGGCCGACTCAACGCCAGCCTGGCGTTCTTCCGCATCGAGCAGGACAACGTCGCCGAATCGATCGGCACCAACCCGGTGACCAACGAAGGCATCTACAAAGCCATCGACGGCGCCACCACCAACGGTGTCGAACTGGAACTGGCCGGTGAACTGCAAGAAGGCTGGAACCTCTCGGCCGGCTACACCTACGCCCGTACCCGTGACCAGGACGAACAACGGATCTACGGCTACCCGCTGTCAACCACCAAACCCGAGCACGTGTTCCGCACGTTCACCACTTACCGCCTGCCGGGTGTGCTGAACAAGGTCACCGTCGGTGGCGGCGTGAGCTGGCAGAGCGCGTTCTACGGCAAGATCTACAGCGCACCGGCCGGCGACTACACGCGCATCAAGCAAGGAGGCTACTCGCTGGTGGACCTGATGACCAAGTACGAATACGACGAGCACCTGAGCTTCACCGTCAACGCCAACAACGTCTTCGACAAGAAGTACCTGACGGGCCTGGGCAACTTCGACACCACGTTCTACGGCGAGCCACGCAACCTGCAACTCACCGCCAAGTACAACTTCTGATTCACCCCGGAAACACCCATGCCCGTCTCGAAAGAGGCGGGCATTTTTTTTGCCCCGTCGTGGGTCTCGTGGACTTTCTGCCGGGCAAAAAAAACCGCCATTGCCGGCTCGGCAAGGGCGGTTCCCGGATCAGATCAGGTCAGATGTGTGAGCGTACCCACTGCGCCACCTCGTTATGGATCGCCTCGACCTCACCCAGCAGCCCGGCCATGCGCAGGAAGTCGTGGGTCATGCCCGGTTGTTCGAGCAGGGTCAGGTCATTGCCGGCCGCGCGCAGGCGCTCGGCGTAGGCCAGGCCTTCGTCATGCAGCGGGTCATACCCGGCGAGGTACACCAGCGCCGGGGCGACACCGGACAGATCCTGCGCCAGCAACGGCGAGCAGCGCCAGTCGGCCAGATCTTCCGGGGTGCGTGCGTAATGCGCGTAGAACCAGTCCAGCGTCGGGGTCTCCAGCAGATAGCCTTCGGCAAAATCACGATGCGAAGCGCGATGGCAGGTGGCGTCTGTTACCGGGTAGACCAGAACCTGCGCCTTGGGCAGCAGCTTCAGTTCCTCGGGTTCGCGCACCGCGATCAACGCCAACACGGTGGCCAGCGTCGCACCGACGCTGTCACCGGCCAGCACCGTGCGCGCGGCGTCCAGGCCCAGACCTGCGCCTTCGCGCACCAGCCAGTTGCCGGCATCGCAGGCATCTTCTACCGGGGTCGGGAAACGCCATTCCGGCGCCAGGCGATAGTCCACCGTCAACAGGGAGAAACCACCCTGCGCCGCCAGGCGCCGGCACAGTGCATCGTGAGAATCGAGGCTGCCGACCACGTAGCCGCCACCGTGAAAATACAGCATCACCGATTGCAGGCCGTCAGTGGCCTGCCCGGCGCGGTACAGGCGTGCCGCCAGACGGTGACCATCGCGGGCGGCGATGGTGAAATCTTCGCAGGCAACGTGGTCCAGCGGAACATCGAGAAACCCCGAAGCCGCTTCGAAATCGATGCGCGCCTGTTGCGGGGTCTGCTCGTGCATCGCACGGCTTTTGCCGGTCAGTCGGCCGAACTCGGCGAGTTCGAGAAATGCTTGCAGCTCTGGCAGTACCGCCATCGTTTACATCCTTCCAAAAACAGGTGAATGACCGGGCAGCGTTGGCTGCCCGGCAGTGATCAAGCGACTGTGGTGCGACGTTCGAGCAAGGCTTGCAACTGATCGAGCAACTCGTCACCGCGCATCAATTCGTAGTGCCCGCCAGCCAGTAGACGGTCGACGCCCTGGCGTCCGACCTGAGCGGCGAACACCTCGCGCTCGGCGTCTCGCTCAGCCACCCACCAGCGGTACGCCGCCACCTGGATCTTCGGCAGTTGCTGCTGGGCCAGCGCCAGTTGCTTGAGCGCGGCACCGGTGGCGAAGATCCGCGTGAACTCATCGGCGCCCAATGCTGCATCGCTGCTGGAACCGTGCAGCGCGGCTTCGATCACTGCCGCAGCGGCGGCCTGTTCGTCGAGCCCAGCGGCTTTTTCAACGATCAGCGCCTGAGCCTCTGCAACCGACAGGCCGAGCACAAATTTGAGGAAATCCGCCAAGTCTTCACGCCAGTCCCCCGCCTCGGCCGTGCCGGCCACGTAGCTGTCGACCAGACCGGCGAACGCGACGGTTTCGCCCTGGCTTTCCAGCTCGCGGGACACCAGTTGCACCAGCGCCCCGCCCAGCGACCAACCGAGCAAGTAATACGGGCCTTCCGGTTGCTGCGCACGAATGCGCTGGGCGTAGGCCAGGGCCATCGCCGGCAGCGATTCATCCTGCCATTGCGGGTCGAGCAGCATCCGGCATTGCAGGCCGTAGACCGTGCGCCGACCTTCCAGACGCCGGGCCAGCGGCTCGTAATCGAACACCGTGCCGAACCCGGCGTGCAGGCAGAACAGTGCCGGCACATGGGCCAGGCGGCTGTTGAGCGCCAGCAACGGATCCGGCGCAGTAGCCGCCTCCTGCACCTGATAACCACTGAGTTCGGCAATGCACGGCTTTTGCATCAGGTCACGCAGCTTCAATTCGAAACCGAGTTGCGGCTGACTGCGCACCCGCGAAATGACTTTGAGCACCTGCAACGAGTCGCCGCCCAGTTCGAAGAAGTTATCGTCGATGCCGATTTGCGGCACGCCGAGCACCTCCTGCCAGATCGTCGCCAGTGCCTGCTCCAGCGCATTGCGGGGGGCGCGATAACCGCCCAGCGCCCACTCCGGTTGCGGCAGCGCCCGACGATCGAGCTTGCCGTTGGCCGACAGCGGGAAGCGCTGCAGCAGCATGATCCGCGCCGGCACCATGTAGTCGGGCAGTTGCGCCTGCAGCTCGGTCTTGATGCGGCGATCCAGACCGGTCACACCTGCTGCGACCACATAGCCCACCAACTGCTTGCCGGTCGGCGTGTCGTGCACCACCACGGCGGCATCCTGCACCCCGGCGCATTCACGCAGGCGTGCTTCGATTTCGCCGAGTTCGATGCGGAAGCCGCGAATCTTCACTTGCTGGTCAAGACGCCCGAGGTAGTCGATCAGACCGCATTCGCGCTGGCGCACCAGGTCGCCGGTGCGGTACATGCGCCCGCCCGCTTCGAACGGATCGGGAATGAAGCGTTCGGCGCTCATGCCCGGGCGCTGGTGATAACCCCGCGCCAGGCATTCGCCCCCCAGATACAGCTCGCCACTGACCCCGGCCGGCAACGGATTGAGGTCGGCGTCGAGTACATACAATCCACGCCCGGCCACGCCACGCCCGATCGGCGCATAGGCCGCCTCGCAGCGCTCACTGGCTTCGGCACGCCACAGCAGCGGCGTGACCACGGTTTCGGTCGGGCCATAGCCGTTGACCAGACGCTGTGGACGCAAGGCGCGTTTGACCTGTTCGAAACTGGCCTCCGGCACCGCATCACCGCCGAAGCAATACACCTGCACCGCCGGCGCATGCCCCAGGCGTTCAGCCACTTCAGCCATCTGTTGCAGGTAGGCCGGCGGGAAGCAGGCGACGCTGACCTGATGGCGCTCCAGCACTTGCAGGGTCTGCTCCGGCGTCCACAGATTGTCCTCGCGAACCACCAGACTGCCACCGGCCAGCAACTCGCTCAGCCAGCGCTCCTGAGCACCGTCGAAGGCAAACGACATGAAGTGCAATTCACGACTGTCCGGCACCAGTTCGTACAGGTCGATGATGCCTCGGCAATGCCGGGCAATCGGTCCGCGCGCCACTGCCACGCCTTTGGGCTGACCGGTGGAACCGGAGGTGTAGATCAGGTACGCGAGGTGCCCTGCCAGCGGCTGCGTCAACGGGCATTGCGCGCTGTCGTCGTGCGGCAGTTGATCGAGCAACAGGCGCGGCACATTGTCGGCCAGGGTCAGGCGCTGACCCAGGTCGCTGTCGCAGAGCAGCAGGCTGGCCGCCGAATCATCAAGCATGTAGGCCAGACGCTCCGGCGGGTACGCCAGGTCCAGCGGCAAATACGCCGCGCCGGCCTTGAGCACCGCGAGAAACGCGATGATCGTGCGTTCCGAGCGCGGCAATGCCACGGCCACCAGACTTTCCGCACCGATACCACGCTCGATCAATTGCCGGGCCAAGCCGTTGGCCCGGGCTTCAAGCTCGGCATAACTGACTTCACGGTCTTCACAGAACAGCGCGGTTTTCTGCGGCTGGTTGCGCACGTGTTGGTTGAAGCTGCACAGCAGATCAGTCTCGTCGGTCGACGCTTGTGGCAGGCCCGGACGCGCCCCGGGCAAGCCGAGATTGCCGATCAGGCAGCGTTCATCTTCCGGCAAGGTGCGCAGCAAACCTTCCAGTTGCGCGCGGATCTGCTCGACCTCGGCATCACTGAAACGCTCACGCAGGTACAGGTATTCGACTTCCAGGCCATCGTCGTTGGCGCTGACCATCAAGTCCATCGGCACGTTGGTGACGCCGGCGCTGCCGACTTCGGCAAAGCGCAACTCGCCTTCCTCGCCGCCGCGCAACGCCCGATCGACCGGATGGTTTTCGAACACGATGATGCTGTCGAACAGGCCCTGGCCACCGAGTCCGGCCCAACGCTGGATGTCCGACAACGGCGTGTGTTCATAGTCACGCACGGTCAGGTTGTAGTCCTGCAGTTCACGCAACCATTCGCCCAACGGCTGCTGCGGGTCGAGGGTCTGGATCACCGGCAAGGTGTTGATGAACAGACCGAGCATTTCCTGCGCCCCCGGCAGGCCGGTCGGGCGCCCTGCCACCGTAGCGCCGAACGCCACGCTGCGCTGGCCGCTGTGCCGTTGCAACAACAGCAGCCAGGCGGCCTGCACCAAGGTGTTGAGGGTCACGCGCTGACGCTTGGCAAACGCATGCAGCTTGCGCGTCGCCTCGGCATCGAGATCGGTGTACATCACGCCGTGCCCGGAGCCCGTGGCCCCGCTGGCCTTGGCCAGAATCGTCGGTGCTTCGAGCAACGCCAGACGCTCGCGCCAGAAGCCTTCGGCCTGCGCATTGTCCTGACGTTGCAGCCAGCCGATGTAATCGGCGTAACGGCCATTGAGCGCTGGCAGGCTGGCGTGGTGATACAGGCGCAGCATCTCGCCGAGCAGGCGCGATGCACTCCAGCCGTCGAGCAGCAGGTGATGGTAGACCCAGATCATCTGATAGCGCTCGGCATCGAGGCGCACCAGCACGAAACGCATCAGCGGCGGGCAGCTCAGGTCGAAGCCCTTGGCCTGCTCGGCAGCGGCCAGTTCGCTCAGCGCCTGCTCGGTGTCATTGCGCTCGCGCCAGTCGAGTTCTTCGATTGGCAACTCGACATCGGCGAACACTGCCTGCAGCGGATCGGCCAGCCCATCACGCCAGCGGAACGCAGCACGCAGCACCTCATGGCGTTCGATCAGGGTTTGCCATGCCGCACGGAAACGCGGCACCTGCAAACCGTCCACGGCCACGCTCAACTGGTTGACGTAGGGGTTCAGCTCCGGTGAATCCAGGCAATGGAACAGCATGCCCTGCTGCATCGGCGACAGCGGATACAGGTCTTGCAATCCTTCGCGAGCGGCCCCGTCGATGTGCGGCACCAGCGCGAACGCGGCGACTGTCGGCGCCTCATTCAAGGTCGTTTCGCGAGTGACCGCCACGGCTGCCAGTGCGCGGATGGTCTGCTGTTCGAACAGCTGCTTCGGACTGAACACCAGCCCGCGCTGCCCGGCGCGGCTGACCGCTTGCAGGGAAATGATCGAGTCACCGCCCAATTCGAAGAAGTTCTCGGTGACGCCCAGCGCATCCAGACCCAGCAGGTCCTGCCAGATCTCCACCAGCAGCGCTTCGGCCGGTGTCGCGGCCGGCACCTGATCCTGAGTCTGGCGCGCAACGTCCGGTGCCGGCAGGCCCTTGCGGTCGAGTTTGCCATTGGGCGTCAGCGGCAATGCCGCCAGGCACATCAGGTGCGCCGGCAACATGTGCGCCGGCAGACGGCTGCGCAGGTGCGCAGTCAACGCGGCGTGCAGGTCCTGCTCGTTGGCCAGTGGATCGCGCGGCACGATGTAGCCGACCAACTGGCGGCTCACCGGCCCGTCGCGATCGATCACCAGTGCTTCGCGCACGCCTTCGTGCTCCAGCAGGCAGGCTTCGATTTCCCCCAGCTCGATGCGGAAACCGCGAATCTTCACCTGCTGGTCGATCCGGCCGAGGTATTCCACCACGCCATCGGCGCGGAACCGCGCCAGGTCACCACTGCGATACAGGCGCGCCCCCGGCACGAACGGATCCGGCACGAAACGCTCGGCAGTCAAGTCCGGACGCTGGTGATAACCCCGGGCAACGCCCTCGCCGCCCAGGTACAACTCGCCGGCCACCCCCACCGGCAGTGGCTGCAAACCACCGTCGAGAATGTAAGCGCTGCGGTTGCCCACCGGCCGGCCGATCGGCATGAAGGCCGAGTCGAATTCGGTGTCCGGGTAGGCCAGCCAGATCAGCGGGGTGATCACGGTTTCGGTCGGGCCGTAACCGTTGATCAGGCGCTGCGGTTGCAGCACCTGCTGCACTTCATCGAACGCATGCTTGGGCATGCCTTCGGCGCACGGCGTGTAGGAGCGGATCGGCAGGTCGCGCCCCGCTTCCCCCATGAAATCGGCGATCTGCAACAGATAGCTCGGGGTAAAGCAGGCAATGGTGATGCCGTGCTGCTGGATTTCCGCGCAGGTGCGCTCGACGCTCCACAACTCATCGTCACGCGGCATGACGGCCGAACCGAACAGCAGCGGGGTCAGCCAGCGTTCGTGAGCACCGTCGAAACTGATCGAGGCAAACTGCAGCTCGCGATCCTCCGGGGTCATGCCGTACAACTCGCCGATTGCCAGGCAGTGCATCGCCAGTGGACCGTGGGCCACGCTGACGCCTTTCGGCCGCCCGGTGGAGCCCGAGGTGTAAATCAGGTACGCAAGGTTTTCCCCACAAGTCAGGTTGACCGGGTTGCTGTCCGCCATCAATTCCAGTGGCTCGCGGTCGATGTCCAGCACCGGCAGGTCGTCCGGCAGCGCCAGTTTGTCCCGCAGCCACGACTGGCTGAGCATCAGCACAATGCCGCTGTCCTGCATCAGGTATTGCAGGCGCTCGGCGGGATACGCCGGGTCGAGCGGCACGTAGGCACCGCCGGCCTTGAGGATCGCCAACAGACCGACGATCATCTCCGGCGAACGCTGCATCGCCAGACCGACCCGCACCTCCGGCCCCACCCCGAGGTTGCGCAGGCGATGGGCCAGACGGTTGGCGCGGCGGTTAAGCTCGGCGAAGGTCAGCTCGACCTCGGCAAAAATCAGCGCCGTGGCCTGCGGACGAATCTCGGCCTGGGCTTCAATCAGTTGATGCACGCACAGCGGATTTTCGTGCGCGGCGAAGGCCGGGTTCCAGGTTTGCAACTGCTGCGTACGCTCGCTGGCGGTCAGCAGATCCAATTCGCTCAAGGCGCCCTCGGGTGCGTCGACCATCGCGTTCAGCAGCACAGCCAGATGCTCGCTCATGCGGGCGATGGCCGCGGCGCTGAAGTGGCTGCACTGGTAACTCCAGTTCAGGCTCAGGGTGTTTTCCGCGGTGGCCGCCAGGGTCAGCGGGAAGTTGGTGCGTTCATGGTTTTGCGGCGTCGAGAAGCTCAGGCCGGCCGGCGCACCCTGTTGCAACGCCTCGGCCACCGGGAAGTTTTCGAACACCAGCAGGCTGTCGAACAACGGCTCACCGGCACGTCCGGCCCAACGCTGGATGTCGCCCAGCGCGGTGAACTCGTGCTCACGCAGCTCCAGGTTCTGTGCCTGCAAACGGCTCAGCCACTGGCTGACTGTTTCCACCGCGTCCGGGCAACTGATCACCGGCAAGGTGTTGATGAACAGGCCCAACTGACTGTCCGCTCCCGGCAGGTCCACCGGGCGCCCGGCAACGGTCGCGCCGAACGCCACGCAGCGCTGGCCGCTGTAGCGTTGCAACAACAGCGCCCACGCGCCTTGCAGCAAGGTGTTGAGGGTGACTTTCTGCTGACGGGCAAACTCGCTCAAGCGCCGGGTCGCGGCCACGTCGAAGGTTTGCAGATGGTCGGCAAAGGCGTCGCTGGTCGCCTGTTTCAGATCGCCATGGGCCAGGCTTTGGGCCAACAGAGTCGGGTTGTCCAGCGGCGCCAGTTGTTCCAGCCAGAAGCGCTCGTCGGCCTGTGAATCCTGGCGTTGCAGCCAGCCGATGTAGTCGGCAAAACGTCCGCTCGGGGCCGACACTGCTTGCCCGGCGTAACGCTGCAGCACTTCGCTGAGCAACAGCGAATTGCTCCAGCCGTCGAGCAGCAAATGGTGGTGGGTGTAGATCAATTGCTGACGCTCATCGTCCAGCCGCACCAGGGTCAAACGCATCAACGGCGCCTGAGCCGGGTCCAGTTGCAGGCGCTCGCTGTCGATCAGTTGCGCCAGCGCCTCGGCCTGATCGGCACGGCCGCGCCAGTCCAGGCAACGGAACGGCAGGCGCAGATGACGCTGCACCAGTTGCACCGGCGCCTCGAAGCCCTGCGGGAAGTGGAAACTGCTGCGCAGGATCGGATGCGCATCGATCACCGCCTGCCACGCCTGCCCCAGTCGCTCGGCGTCCAGACCACGGGCCTCGACATTAAGCTGGTTGACGTAGGCACCGGACGCCGACTCGAACAGGCTGTGGAACAGCAGGCCGGCCTGCATCGGCGACAGCGGGTACAGGTCCTCGATCTGCGTCGCCGCCACTGGCAAGCCATCGAGTTGTGCCTGGCTCAAACGTGCCAGCGGGAAATCCGCCGGGGTCACGCCACCGGCCTCATCGCTCAGGCAATGCTCGATCAGCGCCAGCAACTCGTGGCGATAGTCTGCAGCCAGCTGTTCGATTTCACTGTGGTCGAAGCATTCGCGGCTGAAGGTCCAGTCCAGTTTCAGTTCACCGCCATACACCTGACCGTCCACCGACAGCCAGTTCGGCAACGGCGCGTCGGCCGATTGCGCGGCGCCGCTGGCTTCGCTGGCGGGGCTGAACAGCGCGTCCTCGGCGAAACTCTGGTCGAACTGCCCCAGGTAGTTGAACGTCACCCGCGCCTGCGGCAACGCCGTCAGCGCCGCTTGAGTCGCGGCGTCGCCCATGTAGCGCAGCAGCCCGTAACCCAGGCCTTTGCCGGGGATTTCACGCAGCTGCTGTTTGATCGCCTTGATCGAACCGGCAAGGTCCGCCGTCGGCGTCAGGCACACCGGGAACAGGCTGGAGAACCAGCCAACCGTGCGGGTCAGGTCGATGTCGTCGAACAGGTCTTCGCGACCATGCCCTTCGAGCTGGATCAGCGCCGAGGCGTGACCGCTCCAGCGACTCAAGGTGCGGGCCAGCGCGGTCAGCAGCAGGTCATTGACCTGGGTGCGATAGGCCGCCGGCGCCTGTTGCAGCAAACGCCGGGTCTGCTCGCGATCCAGCGCAATGCTCACGCCTTGACGCAAATGTCCGGCCTGACTGGCCTGGGCATTGGCCGCCGGCAAACGGTCGCTGGCCTGGCCCAGTTGCGTCTGCCACCACGCCAATTCGGCGAGCGCCGCCTCACTGCGCGCATGGTCTTGCAGCTTCAGCGCCCAGGTCTGGAACGCGCTGGTCTTGGCCGGCAGTTCCTTGTCCTGATAAGCCGCCTGCAAGTCTTCCAGCAACACTCGCCACGACACACCGTCCACCGCCAAATGGTGGATCACCAGCAACAGGCGCTGGCTGCCGTCGGCCTGGGCGATCAGAGCGACACGCAGCAACGGGCCGTCTTGCAGGCTCAGGCTGCGCTGGGCCTCTTCGCACACCGATTCCAGCGAGTCATTGCTGGCGACCCGGGCGGTCCAGAGCATGTCGACGACGTCGGCACTGTCGGCGCCGACATAGCGCGCCGACCACTGGCCGTCGACCTGACCGAAGCGCAACCGCAAGGCGTCGTGCTGCTTGAGCAGGCGTTGCAATGCCGCTTGCAGGCGTGGCAGTTCCAGCGGCTGACGCGGGACCAGCAACACCGCCTGGTTCCAGTGCTGGCGTTGCGGGATCGGTTCGTCGAAGAACCAGCGCTGAATCGGCGTCAGCACCTGCCCGCCCTCTACCGGCCCCTGTGGCGCCAGCGGCGCGGTCTGCACCTTGACCACCGCAGCCAGCGCCTGCAGCGTCTGCTGCTGGAACAGATCACGCGGTTGCAGGCTCAGGCCGGCACGCCGGGCGCGGCTGACCACCTGAATCGAAATGATCGAGTCGCCACCCAGCTCAAAGAAGTTGTCCTGGCGCCCGACTTGCGCCACACCGAGCACCTCCTGCCAGATCTGCGCCAGCGCTTGTTCATGCGCTGTACTTGGCGCTTCGAAGGCGCGCTGGCTGACTTGCAGGGTCGGTGCCGGCAGGCGTTTGCGTTCAAGCTTGCCATTGGGGCTGAGCGGCATCTGCTCGATCAGCACGGTCTGCGCCGGCACCATGTAGTCCGGCAGGCTCGCGAGCAAATGAGTTTTCAGGGTTTCGCGCCAGGCGTTCTGCCGGGCGCCATCGGCATTCGGCAGCGCCCGATCCTGCGGCACCACGTACGCCACCAGTTGCTTGCCGCTCGGCCCGTCCAGCGCCAGCACCACCGCCTCCTGAACCTCGGCATGTTCTTGCAGGCGTGCCTCGATTTCGCCCAGTTCAATGCGCAGGCCGCGAATTTTCACCTGATGGTCGATACGGCCGCAGTACTCGATGGCCCCGTCGGCGCGGTAGCGCGCCAGGTCACCGGTGCGGTACAGGCGCTCGCCGCTGCCGAACGGGTCGACGACAAAACGCTCGGCGGTCAACGCGCCGCGCCGGTGGTAACCACGGGCCAGGCCGATACCGCCCAGGTACAACTCACCCACCGCGCCCAGCGGCAACGGCTGCAATTCGCTGTCGAGGATCAAGGTGCGCAGGTTGGCGATCGGCCGACCGATCGGCACGCTGTCGCGACCCTCCTCCACACACGTCCAGTGGGTCACGTCGATGGCCGCTTCAGTCGGGCCATAGAGGTTGTACAGACTGGCTTGCGGCAGGCTGCGCAAGGTCTGGCGCTGCAACGCCATCGGCAACGCTTCGCCGCTGCAGATGATCCGCGTCAGCGAGGTGCAGGCCAGCGACTCGTCGGCGCTGATGAACGCGGACAGCATCGACGGCACGAAATGCAGCGTGGTGATCGACTGCTCGACGATCAGCGCGGCGAGGCGCTGCGGATCACGGTGCTCGCCGGGCGCGGCAATCACCAGTGTTGCGCCCTTCATCAGCGGCCAGAAAAACTCCCAGACCGACACGTCGAAACTGAACGGGGTCTTTTGCAGCACCCGGTCGCGCGGTTGCAGATTGTAGGCCTGCTGCATCCACTCCAGACGGTTGTGCAGCGCTACATGACGGTTGCCGGCTCCCTTGGGTTTACCGGTGGAGCCGGAGGTGTAGATCACGTACGCGAGGTTTTCCGCCAGCGCCAGATTGGGCAGATCGCTGTCCGGCAGTTCGCTCAGCCAGTCGGCGTCCGCTTGCAGGCACAAGGTGCGCAGCGAATCCGGCGTCGGCAGTTGCGTCAGCAAATGCTCCTGGGTCAGCAGCAGGGAAATGCCGCTGTCTTCAATCATGTAGCTCAGGCGATCGAGCGGGTATTCCGGGTCCAGCGGCACGTAGGCGCCACCGGCCTTGAGAATCGCCAACAGGCCGACAACCATCTCCAGCGAACGCTCGCAGGCGATCCCGACAAGCACTTCCGCGCCGACGCCTTGCGCACGCAAGTGGTGAGCCAGACGGTTGGCGCGCCGATTGAGCTCGGCGTAACTGAGGGTCTGGCCCTGGAACACCAGCGCCGTGGCGTCAGGTTGCTGCGCCGCACGCGCTTCGAAATGGCGCTGCACGCAGACTTCGCCCGGGTACGTCTGTGCAGTGTCATTGAGGTCAGCGAGCATGCGCAGACGCTCGTCGGCGTCCAGCAGCGGCAGTTCCGCCAGCGAGCATTGCGGGTTTGCCACTGCCCCGGCCAGCAGGTTACGCCAATGCCGGGCCAGGTGTTCGATGCGCTCGGCGTCGAACAGATCGGTGGCGTAGGTCAGGCTGGCGAACAACTGCTCACCGACTTCCTGAGTATCGAGTTGCAGGTCGAACTGGGTGGTTGGCGTCGTGGCATTCAGCGCCTCGACCCGCAGCCCTGCGAGCCAGCCGTCGACTGCCGTCGCTTTGCTTTGTTGATGGTTGAACATCACCTGGAACAGCGGACTGTGGCTCAGGCTGCGATCGCCTTGCAGCGCCTGCACCAGACGTTCGAACGGCAAGTCCTGATAAGCCTGCGCGTCCAGCGACGCGGCGCGGGTCTGCTCAAGCAATTGGCTGAAGGTCTGACGCCCGTCGACCTCGACGCGCATCACCTGGGTGTTGACGAAGAAGCCAATCAGGCCACGGGTTTCGGCGCGGTTGCGGTTACCGATCGGCACACCGATGCGCAGGTCGGACTGGCCGCTGTAGCGATAGAGCAAGGCCTGGAAACTGGCCAGCAGCAACATGAACGGGGTGACACCGGACTGCTTCGCCAGGGCCATCAAGCCAGCGGCCAGATCGGCCTCCAAGGCGAACTCCAGACGCGCACCGCGCTGGCTTGGCTGGGCCGGACGCGGGCGGTCGGTGGGCAGTTCCAGCAGCGGTTGCTCGCTGCCCAGGGTGTCGCGCCACCAGTTCAACTGGCGCTCAAGCTCGCCGGCTTCCATCCAGCGGCGTTGCCAGGCGGCGTAGTCCGAGTACTCGATCGGCAGCGCTTCAAGCTGCGCGTCCTGGCCCTGACAGTGAGCCGCATACAGGCGCGAGAACTCCTCGATCAACACGCCCATCGACCAGCCGTCGGTGACGATGTGATGCAGGGTCAGCACCAGCACGTGGTCTTCGGCCTCCAGTTGCAACAGGCTGACGCGCAACAGCGGGCCGTGCTGCAGATCGAAAGGCCGGGCAATCTCAGCTTCGACCTGGCGCATGGCGCAGGCTAGACGTTCGGCCTGTGGCTGCGCCCGCAGGTCATGCGGTTCGATCGGCAGCGAGGTGACCGCCGCGAGGGTTTGCATGACCTGACCGTCGTCCTCGACGAAACGGCTGCGCAGGCTCTGGTGACGCGCCAGCAGCACGTCGAAACTGTGTTGCAAGGCAGCGACGTTCAGCGGCCCTTGCAGACGCAAGACAGCAGGAATGTTGTAGGCGGCGCTCTGCGGGTCGAGCTGCCAGAGAAACCACTGGCGTTGCTGCGCGTACGACAGTTCGAACGTCGTTTGTGGCTCGGCGGCGGGTGGGATCGGCAGTTGCCCGAAGCTCACGCCCTGCTCTTGCATGCGCTGCAGAAATTCGCGGCGCTTGTCTGCCGGCAACGCGGCAAAACGGGTAGCGATGCGCCAGGCGGTAGAGTGTTCCATCAGTTGATCTCCATCTCGTCGAGAAGCGACTCAAGCGCATCCAGACGTGCATCGTTGTCAGTCGGGGCGAGTTGCCCGGCCAGGGCGGCATAAGCCTGAAGGTCGCTGGATTCGAACAGCGCACGCAGCGCCAGCTCGATGCCCAGTTCCAGCGCCACACGGGCGCTGGCCTGCGCGGCGAGCAGCGAGTGCCCGCCCAATTCAAAGAAGTTGTCGCGCCGCCCGACTTGCGCCACGCCCAGCACGTCGGCCCAGATCGCCGCCAGTTGCCGTTCGAGTTCGCCTTCGGGGGCTTCATAAGGGCGCTGCAAGGCCTGGGCATCGGGCCGCGGCAAGGCCTTGCGGTCGAGCTTGCCGTTGTTGGTCAGCGGCAAGGCATCGAGCAGCAGCCAGTGGCTCGGCACCATGTAGTCCGGCAGATCGACCTTGAGTGCCGCGCGCAGGTTGTCGCGCCAGGCGATCGGGTCGGCCGGGGTGTGCTCGGCCACCACGTAGGCGCACAACTGCGGCCCACCCTCGTCGCCGTGTACGCTCAATACCGCGTGGCGCACGCCGGGTTGCGCGAGCAGCGCCGCCTCGATTTCCCCCAGCTCGATGCGGAAGCCACGGATCTTCACTTGCTGGTCGATCCGCCCGAGGTAATCGATGCTGCCGTCGTGTCGCTGGCGCGCCAGGTCGCCGCTGCGATACAGGCGCTCGCCGCTGCCGAACGGGTTCGGCACAAATCGCTCGGCGCTCAGGTCGAAGCGCCCGTGGTAACCGCGCGCCAGACCGGCGCCGGCGATATACAACTCACCGGCCACACCCTCTGGCACCGGTTGCAACTGACTGTCGAGCAAGTACCAGCGCAGGTCGCGAATCGGCAGGCCGATCGGGCTCTGCGCCTTGCCGTTGAGGTCGGCCCGACGGATCGCGCGATAGGTCACGTGCACCGTGGTTTCGGTGATGCCGTACATGTTCACCAGCGTCGGCTGTTGATCGCCGAAGCGTTCGAACCACGGTCGCAGGCTCGCCACTTCCAGCGCTTCGCCACCAAAAATCACCTGGCGCAGGGCCAGGTTGCGCGGGCTGGCGCAGGCGATCGGCAGCAGTTGCCGGAACGCGGTCGGCGTCTGGTTCAACACCGTCACGCCTTCGTCGCACAGCAGGCGATGGAACGCCTGCGGCTCACGGCTGATGTAATACGGCACGATCACCAGACGCCCGCCGGTGCACAGCGCACCGAACAGCTCCCACACCGAGAAGTCGAACGCACAGGAATGGAACAGGGTCCAGACATCGTCCGCGCCGAAGTTGAATTCACAGGCGGTTGCGCTTAACAGGCGCCCGACGTTGGCATGGCTGAGCAATGCGCCTTTCGGCCGGCCGGTAGAGCCCGAGGTGTAGATCACATAGGCGAGGTTGTCCGGGCGGCTCAGTCCGGGCAGATCGTCCGCGCTGTAGCCGTCCAGTGCCAGCGTGTCGAGGCACAGAACCTGCACCTCATCACGCGCCGGCAAGCCTTCGAGCAGAGGTTGCTGAGTCAGCAGCAGGGCGATGCCGCTGTCTTCGATCATGTAGCTCAGACGCTCCGCCGGGTATTGCGGATCGAGCGGTACGTAGGCACCGCCGGCCTTGAGAATCGCCAGCACACCGACCACCAGCGCCAGCGCACGCTCGGTGGCGATGCCGACCCGTACTTCCGGGCCGACGCCCTGCTCGCGCAGCTTGCGCGCCAGACGATTGGCCTGGGCATTCAGCGCGGCATAACTCAGGTGTTCGCCTTCATAGACCAGCGCAATCGCCTGCGGACGCAGCGCGACCTGGGCTTCGAACAACTGGTGCAAGGTCGGCGACGGCGGTTGCTGTTCGAACAGCGGGTTCCAGTCAGCGATCAATGCCTGACGCTGAGCGCTTGCCAGCAATGGCAGCTCGGCCACCCGCTGCTGCGGATCCGCCGCCACCGCGCGCAGCAGGTTCAGCCACTGCTCGGCGAAGCGCTGCATCGAGGCCGGGTCATACACGTCGGTGGCATAGGTCAGGCTCGCGTCCAGCGTGTCGCCCTGCTCCTGCGTGTCGAGGACCAGATCGAACTGTGTGGTGGTCTGCTGCCAGTGCAAACGCTCGACCTGCAAGTCACCGACCGTGCGCTCGACGCTGGCGCCCAGTTGCTGCTGATGGTTGAACAGCACCTGGAACAACGGGCTGTGATTGAGGCTGCGATCCGGTTGCAAGGCATCGACCAGTTGCTCGAACGGCAGGTCTTGATTGGCCTGCGCCTGCAACGCCACATGCTTGATCTGTTGCAGCAGGCTGCTGAAGGATTGCTGAGCGTCGATCTCGGCACGCAGCACCTGAGTGTTGATGAAGAAGCCGATCAGGCCTTCGGTTTCCAGGCGCGAACGCCCTGCGCTCGGCACACCGACATTGATCGACGCTTGCCCGCTCTGGCGGTGCAACAAGGTCTGCAGGCTCGCCAGCAACAGCATGAACAACGTCACTTGCTGCGCCTGCGCACATTCGCGCAGCGCCGCCAGCAACGGCGCATCGACGTTCAGCAGCAGGCTGGCGCCACGCTCGCTGCGGCGCGCCGGACGGCTCAGCTCACTTGGCAATTCCAGCGGTGTCTGGCTGCCGGCCAGGCGCTCGCGCCAATGACCGAGCTGGCGTTCGCCCTCGCCCGCCTCCAGCCACTCGCGCTGCCAGCGGGCGTAATCGCTGTAGCTCACCGGCAACTGTTTGAGGTCGGCGGCACGCCCTTCGACAGCGGCCTGATACAGCGCACTGAATTCATCGACCATGATCTGCATCGACCAGCCATCGGCGGCGATGTGATGCACCGTCAGCACCAGCACATGTTCCTCGGTGCCAAGCTGCAGCAGCAACATGCGCCACAGCGGGCCGTTGCGCAGATCGAACGGACGGGCGATTTGCGCGGAGATGGCGGCATCGAGAGACGCTGCATCGATCTGACGCTGATCAAGTTGCAGCGGCAACTGCGCATGTACACATGGCCGCGCCTGCTGCCCGTCCTGTTCGAAGGTGGTGCGCAAGGTGGCGTGACGCGCCTGCAATTGCTCGAACGCCAGCCGCAGGGCCGCCTGATCCAGACGGCCCTTGAGGCGCAACGCCGCAGGAATGTTGTACGCCGGGCTCTGCGGATCCAACTGCCAGACAATCCACTGCCGCTGCTGGGCGTAAGACAACAGCGCCGGCTGCTCGCTGGCCTGCAACAGCGGTTGCGCGCTGCCGCTGGCCGACGCGGCGCGCTCGGCAAATTCAGCCAGCGTGGCCGCCGAAAACAGGCTGCTGACCGGCAACTCCAGTTGCAGTTGCTGACGCACCCGCGAGATCACTTGCAGCACCAGCAGCGAATGGCCGCCCAGCTCGAAGAAGTTGTCCTCGCGCCCCACGCGCTCGACTTGCAGCACCGCTTGCCAGATCTGCGCCAGCTGCATTTCCAGCCCTGGCGCCGGGGCCACGAACTCGCGCTGACCAGCGCCAGCGGCAACCCGTGGCAAGGCGCTGCGATCGAGTTTGCCGTTGTTGTTGAGCGGCAACGCGGCCATCAACACCAGGTGACTCGGCACCATGTAATCCGGCAACGACTGGCGCATTGCGGCGTCGAGGGCTTGTCGGTACTGCGCCTCATCGCTCGGCACGCCGTTGGCCACGACATACGCCACCAGTTGCGTACCGTCCTGAGCGATAACCGCGGCATCGCGCACCTCGGCACGCGCTTGCAGGCAGGCCTCGATCTCACCCATTTCGATGCGCAAGCCACGAATCTTCACTTGGTGGTCGATACGCCCGACATATTCCAGATCGGCGTTGGCGTTGTAGCGCGCCAGGTCGCCGCTGCGGTACAGACGGGCGCCGGGCTCCACGGCAAACGGGTCCGGCAGGAAGCGTTCGGCGGTCAGCGCCGGGCGGTCGAAATAGCTTTGCGCCAGACAGGCCGGCGCGCCGATGCACAGCTCGCCGATGCCGCCGGCCGGCAGCAATTGCCCGGCGCTGTCCAGCACATACAGGGCACGTCCGGGGATGGCGCGGCCGATCGGCACACCGAAGCTGTCGCTGGCGTCGTCCAGACGGCAATCCTGCACGCTGGAGACCACGGTGGCCTCGGTCGGACCGTAGGTGTTGAGCAAGCGCACATGGCCCTGGCCGGCCTGATGCCAGAGGCGCAAGCCCTCGACGGACATGGCCTCACCACCGACATGCACCTGACGCAACTCGCCCAGTGTATTGATCGCGCCGCTCGCGCATTCACGGGCCAGCAGGTACCAGTAGGCGGCCGGCAAGTCGGCGACGGTGACGCCATGACGCACGATTTCAGCGGCCAGACGCCCGGCATCCCACAGCTCGTCGCCACGCATGATCAGCGCGGCGCCGACGCACAGCGCCGGGAAACACTGCTCAACGAAACCATCGAAACTGAACGTGGCGAACTGCAGCACGCGGTCCGCCGGCGACAGCCGCGAATACGCAGCAGCGCTCTGGCAGAACTCGCGCAGCGCGCCCTGGGCAATCGCCACGCCTTTCGGTTGCCCGGTGGAGCCGGAGGTGTAAATCACATAGGCCAGATCCTGCGCGTCAGCCTGAATCAGCGGGTCGTTCTCGGCAAAACCTTCGCTGTCATCCAGCACCAGGCGCACCACCGCCGGCACCGGCACCGGCAGATCCTGCAGCAGACCGGCCTCGCACAGCAGCACATCGAGGCGGCTGTCGGCGATCATGTAGCGCAGACGCTCGGCCGGGTATTTAGGGTCCAGCGGCACATACGCGGCGCCGCTCTTGAGCACCGCCAGCACGCTGACGATCAGTTGCGGGCCACGGTTGAGCGCCAGCCCCACCCGAGTGCCCGGGCCGGCACCGTGGGCGATCAAGCGATGGGCCAGGCGGTTGGCCTGAGTGTTGAGCTGGCCGTAGCTCAGGCTCTGGCCGTCGACCCGCAGCGCCAGTGCATCGGGCGCGGCCGCCGCGCGGGCGGCGATCTGTTGATGGGCCAGACGCGAGTCCTGCAACGCCACCGCTGCCGTTTGGCTGACCGCCAGCAACGACGCCTGAGACTCGGCATCGAGCAGCTCCAGCGACCCCAACGCGGCATCGGCATCAGCAATCAGTTGCCTCAGCAGGTGCTGCAGGTTGGCCGACAACGTCGCCACTTGCCCGGCACTGAAACGCGCGCGGTCGTAGCCGAAGTCGAGGGTCAGGGTCGCGCCGATTTCGACGCCCAGCGTCAACGGATAGTGGGTGCGCTCATGGTTGTGCAGGTTGCTGAACGACAGCCCCGCCGGTGCGCCCTGTTTCAGCGCCTCGGCCACCGGGAAGTTTTCGAACACCAGCAGGCTGTCGAACAACGCACTGCCCTGCTGACCGGCCCAGCTTTGAATGTCATACAGCGGCACGTGCTCGAAATCGCGCAGCGCCAGGTTCTGCCCCTGCAAGTCGCCGAGCCACTGGCTGACGGTCTGTTGCGGGTTGGGCGCACAGATCAGTGGCAAGGTGTTGATGAACAGTCCGAGCTGCTCTTCGATCCCCGCCAACGGTGCCGAACGCCCGGCCACCGTCGCGCCGAACGCCACGCAATCCTGGCCGGTGTAGCGTTGCAGCAACAGGCCCCAGGCGCCTTGCAGCACAGTGTTGAGGGTCACCTTCTGCTGGCGGGCGAACTCGCCAAGGCGCCGGGTCGCGTGGCTGTCGAGAACCACGCGCAGGTCCGCGCTGCCCTCGCCCGCTACCGGTGGACGCAAGGCGTCGGCCAGCAGTGTCGGCGCTTGCAGTGGCGCCAGCGCCGCTTTCCAGAACTGCTCGCCGGCACTGGCCGATTGCGCCTGCAACCACGCCAGATAATCGCGGTATTGCCCAGTCGGAGCCGGCAGCGGCTGGCCGGCGCTGTAGTGTTCAATCACTTCGGCGAGCAACTGCGCGTTGCTCCAGCCATCCATCAAAATATGGTGGCTGGTGTAGATCAGGTGCCAGTCATCGTTGCCGCTGCGCACCAGTTTCAAACGCAACAACGGCGCGCTATCCAGCGCGAAACCCTGTGCCCGTTCGGCATCGGCCAATGCGTCGGTGTCGGTCGCCTGCAAGATCTCCAGCGGCAACGCCACCTCACGCACGATCGCCTGATGCGCGGCGTCGAGGTCGTGCCAGTGGAAGCTGCTGCGCAGAATCTGATGACGCGCCAACGCCGCCTGCCACGACTGGGCAAAGCGCTGTGGATCGAGGCCGTGAATGTCCACGCGCAACTGGCTGATGTAGGCGCCGACTTGCGGTTCGTACAGGGTGTGAAAAAGCATGCCCTGCTGCATCGGCGACAGCGGATACAGGTCTTCGAGTTGCCCGCTCGGCAGCGGCAGCGCATCGAGTTGTGCCTGCGTGACCCGGGCCAGCGGGAAGTCCGACGGCGTCGCCTGCGGCGTGTCGATGGCACAGCAGTGCTCGATCAACGCATTCAGCTCGCTGGCGTATTCATCGGCCAGTCGCTGCACGGTGGCGCGGTCGAACATCTGGCGGCTGAAGCCCCAGTTCATCGACAGCTCGCCGCCGTACACCTGACCTTCGACGGTCAGCCAGTTGGCCAGCGGCGCCGACGGATCCTGAGCGACACCGCCGCCTTCGCTGGACGGCACAAACAACGCCGCCGCGTCGAACTGACGGTCAAATTGCCCGAGGTAGTTGAAGGTGATACGCGGCTTGACCTGCGCGGCCAAGGTCGCGGCGGTTTGCTCATCGCCCAGATAACGCAGCGCACCGTAGCTCAGGCCTTTGTCCGGCACCGCACGCAGTTGCTCCTTGATGGTTTTGATCGAGGCACCGAGGCTGTCCGCCGGCACCAGATGGACCGGGAACAGGCTGGTGAACCAGCCGAGGGTGCGGGTCAGGTCGATGTCGTCAAACAGGTCTTCGCGGCCATGGCCCTCCAGTTGAATCAGGCTGCCGGTGTGACCGCTCCAGCGGCAGATCACCCGCGCCAGCGCAGTCAGCAGCAGGTCGTTGACCTGGGTGCGATAGGCCGCCGGCGCCTGTTGCAGCAACTTGCGGGTCTGCTCGGCGCTGAATGTCAGCTCGATTTTCTGCTCGTGGCGATTTTCCAGCGAACCCTGCGGGCGCTCGCATGGCAGGTCGTTCTGCGCAGCTTCGCGCAGTAGCGTCTGCCAGTAATCGAGGCTCTGCGCGAAGTTCGGCAAGTGACTTTGCAGGCGTGCGACCCAGTGCTGATAGGCGCTGGTCTTGCCCGGCAAGGCAATCACCGCGCCGCTCAAGGCCTGGGCATAAGCCTGCTGCAAATCCTCCAGCAGTACCCGCCACGAAACACCGTCGATCACCAAATGGTGGGCGACCAGCAGCAGGCGCTGACTGCCGTCGGCGAGATCCAGCAACAGCGCGCGCAGCAACGGTCCGTGACTCAGATTCAGACTGCGCTGGGCTTCGTCGCACAGCGCCTTGAGGTCTTGCGTCGAGGCGGCATTGCGCTGCCACAGCACCGATGCGTCGGACAGCGCGGCATAGGCCTGCTGCCAGCCTGCGCTACTCAGGGTGTAGCGCAGGCGCAAGCCGTCGTGATGGTTGATCAAATGCTTGAGCGCACGATCCAGCGCCTCGGCATTCATCGTCTGTTGCGGCACCAGCAACAGCGACTGGTTCCAGTGCTGACGCTCGGCAATCTCCTGTTCGAAGAACCAACGCTGGACCGGCGCCAGCGCCACCGCACCGACGGCAGGCCCCTGATCAATCAGACTTCGTTCACCCTGCCGCGCGACTTGCGCCAGGCTGCGGAGGGTCTGGTACTGGAACAGTTCTTTGGGGCTGAGGACGATCCCGGCCTGCCGTGCCCGACTGACCACTTGCATCGACACAATCGAATCGCCGCCCAGCTCGAAGAAGTTGTCCTCCACGCCGACGTTTTCCAGCGACAGCACGTCCTGCCAGATCGCGGCCAGGGCCTTTTCCATGACGCTGCGCGGCGCTACATGTTCGCGCTGCTGCTGGCGCCCGTCGACCGCCGGCAAGGCCTTGCGGTCGAGCTTGCCGTTGGGGGTCTGCGGCAATTGTTCGAGGAACAGCAAATACGCCGGCACCATGTAATCCGGCAGGTGTTGGCGCAATGCCGCTTTCAGCGTTTCGCGCAGGCTCGCCTGCGCATCGGCGTCTGCCGCCAGCACAGCGGCGTCGCTCGGCACAATGTAGGCCACCAGTTGCTGACCGCTGGCACCGTCCTGCGCCAGCACCGCCAGTTCGCGCACGGCGTCCTGCTGCAACAGCCGCGCTTCGATTTCACCCAGCTCGATACGGAAACCGCGCACCTTCACCTGATGGTCGATACGCCCGACGTATTGCAGCGCGCCGTCCGGCTGATAACGGGTCAGGTCGCCAGTGCGGTACAGCCGCTCGCCGGTGCTGGAAAACGGATTCGGCACGTACTTTTCAGCAGTCATGGCCGCCCGTCCCAGATAACCCCGGGTGATGCCGGCGCCGGCCAGATACAGTTCAGCGGCGACGCCTTGTGGCACCGCTTGCAGATCGGCGTCCAGCAGGTAGCTGGCGGTGCCGGTCAAGGGCCGGCCGATGTTCGCTGCACCACCCGCCTCGCGGCGCGTCCAGGTCGAGTACGTGGTGTCTTCCGAAGGCCCGTACAGATCAAACACCTGCTCGACCGAGGTCTGCTGATACAGCGCGTCGACCAGGCTCTGCTTCAACGGCTCGCCCGCGAGATTGATGATGCGCACGCTTGAAGCAATCGCGCCGTCACACAGCAAGGCATTGATCGCCGACGGCACGGTGTTGATCAGGCGCACTTGATCGCGCGCCGGCAGTTGCGCCAGCTCCAGGGCATTGCGCGCGATGATCAGCGAGCCACCGTTGGCCAGCGTGACAAACAGCTCCCACACCGACAGGTCGAAACACACCGACGTCGAAGCCAATACGCCTTGAATGTCATCGCGGCGATAGACGCTGCGCGACCAGTCGATCAGCGCCTGCACATTGCGGTGCGCGATGGCGACGCCCTTCGGCTTGCCGGTCGAGCCGGAGGTGTAGATCACGTAGGCCAGGTTGTCCGGCGTCACCGAAGTGACAGGTGCATGGCTTGGGTAAGCCGCCAGTTCGGCATCGATCCGGTCGAGCAACAACACCTGGGTGTCGGCGCCCACCGCGAGCGTCTGCGCGATGCTCTGCTCGGTCAGCAGCACCCGCGCCCGGCTGTCTTCAAGCATGTAAGCCACGCGGTCGGCCGGGTAGTCCGGGTCGAGCGGCACATAGGCGCCACCGGCCTTGAGCACGGCGAGCAAGGCCACCAGCAGCGTGTCGGAACGCTGCAGGGCGACGCCGACCCGCACCTCCGGGCCGACCCCGCACTCGATCAGTTTGTGCGCCAGACGATTGGCCCGTGCGTCGATGTCGGCGTAGCTGAACGCCCGGTCACCGAAGGTCACCGCCAGCGCCTGCGGCTGGCTCGCGACCTGTTGCCCGATCAATTGATGAATGCACGCGGCTTCAGTGACATTCGCCTCGATGCGATTCCAGTCATGGACGATCCGTTGATACTCGGCACTTTCCAGCAGCGGCAGATCGCTGATGCGCTGGCGGCTGTCCTCGACCATGCCGCGCAACAGGTTGAGCCAGTGCTGCGCCATGCGCTCGATGGTCTGCGGCTCGAACAGGTCGTTGGCGTAGGTCAGCGCGGCGTGCAACTTGCCGGCCTTCTCATAGGTATCCAGGGTCAGGTCGAACTGGGTGGTGCGACCCTGCCACTCGATCACGCCCAGTTCCAGCCCGGAGGCGGTGCTGACGGTGCTGATGTCGGCGACTTGCGGCTGATGGTTGTACATCACCTGGAACAGCGGTGTGTGGCTGAGGCTGCGTTCCAGTTTCAGCGCTTCGACCAGGCGCTCGAACGGCAGGTCCTGATGGGCCTGGGCGCCGAGCGCGGTTTCCTTGATCGCGCGCAGCAGCTCGTCGACGCGGGTCTGGCCGTCCAGCTCGGTCCGCAACACCTGGGTGTTGACGAAGAAGCCGATCAGGCCTTCGATTTCGCCGCGATTACGGTTGGCAATCGGCACGCCGACGCGGATGTCGGTTTGTCCGGTGTAGCGATGCAGCAGCACGTTGAACGCGCCGAGCAACAGCATGAACAAGGTGATGCCGTGCTGCTGGGCGGTACTGCGCAGTTGTTCGGCCAACGCGCCATCGAGCGCGAATTCGTAACGGGTGCCGCGATAACTCGGCATCGCCGGGCGCGGGTGATCGGTGGGCAACTCCAGCACCGGGTGTTCATCACCCAGTTGCGCCTGCCAGTAGTCGAGTTGCCGCGCCTGCTCCCCGGCTTCCAGCCAGCGGCGCTGCCACAGGGCGTAGTCGCTGTACTGGATCGGCAGCGCTGCCAGTTGCACCGGCTGGCCGGCATCGAACGCGTCGTAGCAACGAATGAATTCGTCGATCAGCACGTTCATCGACCAGCCGTCGGAGACGATGTGGTGCAAGGTCAGCAGCAGCACATGCTCCTGAGTGTCGAGCTTGAGCAGTTTGATCCGCAGCAGCGGCCCCACGCCCAGATCGAACGGCAGCAGCGACTGGTGCTGGGCGGCGTCGGCGACCGCGAGCTCACGTTCGGCCGGGGTCAGGCCCGTGAAGTCCACGTGTTCGATCAGCAACGGTGCCGTCGCCGGCACCTGCAGCAGGCTGTCGTCGGCCTGGTGCTGGAACACCGTGCGCAGGGTTTCGTGACGCTCGACCAGATGGGCGAAGGCCTGCTCCAGCGCCGCCAGGTTCAACGGCCCGGTCAAGCGCACCGCGCCCGGCAGATTGTAGGCGCCGCTGTGCGGATCGAGCTGCCAGAGAAACCACATCCGCTGCTGCGCGTAGGACAGCGCCTGCCGGTCATCGGCCTCGACTCCCTGCGGGATCGGAAAACGGGCGAAATCCACGCCCTCCTTGTGCAAGGCCGCGAGGAACATCTGGCGCTTTTCCAGGGGCAACCCGATAAACCGGCGAGCAAGTTTCAAGGAGTCTTCAGCATTCATTTCTCAGCATCCGGATCAGTAGGCAGGAAGCACAAAGGCACGTCGTCCCTATAAAACGAATGCAGACCGGAAAAATTAGCGAATGAGAACAACTATCAGGCGTGAGGTAGAACGGGGATTTTCTGTCGTATTGCAAACACCCTGTAGGAGCTGCGGCACGCTGCGATCTTTTGATCTTAAAGATCAGGATCAAAAGATCGCAGCGTGCCGCAGCTCCTACCGGGGAGCGTGTCAGGCAGTGGCGGCCATGGCATGCCGGCGATGGTGCACATCCAACTGATCCTTGATCACCTTCAGCACCCTGGCTTCATGCTCATGAATGAAAAAGTGCCCGCCGGCGAGCATGTCCACGGAGAAGCTGCCAAGGGTTTCCTTGCTCCAGCCGATCAGTTGTTCGGTGGTGGCGCGGTCGGTGGTGCCGCCCAGTACGTGGATCGGACATTTGAGCAGCGCACGCTGAACCGGGCGGAACGTGCCGCACAACAGGAAGTCGGCGCGCAGGATCGGCAAGGTCAGGCTCATCAACTCGGCACTGGCCAGCACCTCCTCGCTGGTGCCATTGAGGGTGCGCAACTGCTCGATCAGTTCGGCGTCGGTTTTCGGCTCGGCGAAACCACGGTCATAGTCGCTGCGCATCGTCGGCGCTGCGGTGCCCGAGGCGAACAGCGCCACCGGCTCCGGCAGGCCCAGCGCCCGCAACGCATGCGCCAGCTCACAGGCCAGCAAGGCGCCGAGGCTGTGGCCGAAGATCGCGTACGGCGCGCGCAATGCCGGTTGCAGCTCAGCGGCCAATTGTCGGGCCAGGGTGCGCATGTCGGTTTGCAGCGGTTCGCTGAACCGCGCGCCGCGTCCCGGCAGTTCCACCGGTTGCAGCGTCAGCCACTGGGGCAGTTTGCGCCGCCAGCGACTGTAGACCATCGCACTGGCGCCCGAATAAGGAAGGCACAGCAATGTCAGCTGAGTCACCCGGCTTACCTCGAAAAGTTGTCTGTATAAAAGAACGAAGACAACCTTGCGCAAATTAGCCCTGCACCTCGGCAAACGTTATTTCAGATGACGGAAACTCTGCACCGCCGAGCCAAGCACCACGGCCCCGGCGACAATCGCCAGCCAGAACCCGCTGCGCGCGCCGAAGGCATCCACCAGTGCACCAGACCCCGCCGCCCCCAGCGCCACACCGATGCTCAGACCGGTCACCAGCCAGGTCAGGCCTTCGGTGAGCTTGGCCGGCGGCACGATGCGTTCGACCAGCGCCATGGCGACAATCAGCGTCGGCGAGAAGAACAGCCCGGCGACAAACACCGCCAGTGACAGCCCGAAAATATTGCTCGCCAGCAACAGCGGCAGCGTGGTCACGGCGGTCGCGATGCCGCCATACAGGAACAGGCGTGGCAACGGCAGTTTCGAGCGCATCGCGCCGAAGGCAATACCGGCCAGACAGGAACCGATGGCGTACACCGAGAGCACGATGCTCGCCGCTGCCGGCTGCCCCTGTTGTTGGGCGAACGCGACGCTGACCACATCGACCACGCCGACGATCACGCCCATGGCGACCATCAACGCCAGCAGCCATTGAATGTCGATGGAACGAATGATCGAACCCTGTTGTTGCGATTCCTGCGGATGCACCGCCGGCTCGGTGCTGCGCTGGGCGACAAACGCCGTCACGCCGATCGCCAGCGCCAGCAGCGCCGCCAGTGGCCCGGCCTCGGGAAACGCCACCACGCACAGCCCCACCGACAGCGGCGGGCCGACGATGAAACAGACTTCATCGAGCACCGATTCCAGCGCATAGGCCGTCTGCAATTGCGGCTGGCCGCGATAGATCTCGGTCCAGCGCGCCCGCACCATCGCCGACATGCTCGGCATGCAACCGGCCAGCGCGGCAAAGATGAACAGCGTCCAGGTCGGCGCCTGCAAGCGCGTGCACAGCAACAACATCAGCAACGCTCCGCCGCCGATCAACGCCGACAGCGGCAGCACCTTGCCCTGACCGAAGCGGTCGACCAGACGTGACACCTGCGGCGCGCAAAACGCCGTGGCCAAGGCAAACGTCGCCGCCACCGCACCGGCCAGCGCATACCCGCCCTTGAGTTGGGAGAGCATGGTGATCACGCCGATGCCGGTCATGGAAATCGGCATGCGCGCGATCATTCCGGCGAGAACAAAATTTCGCGCACCGGGGGCGGTGAACAATTCGCGGTAGGGGTTTGCCATGGGTTGCAGCCTCATCAAGGGCCGCCAAGTTGCCATAGGGTCGGGTGGCGTGGAAGCGCGCAATTGTTGGTGGAATGTGAAGCCCCTGAAGATCAAAAGACCGCAGCCTTCGGCAGCGATCTTTTGATCTTTGTTACTGAACTCTCCCGGCTTGCGACCAGTCAGCTAAATAGGCCCTCACCCAAGGCACGACTTCGCATGCAGATCTCCCTCACCCGACAAGTAGCCCTGGTCACCGGCGCCAGCGCCGGCATCGGTCACGCCGCCGCCAAAGCCCTGGCCGCTGCCGGTGCCGCGGTGGTCATCAACTACAATCGTCAAGCTGAACCCGCCGAAGCCCTCGCCCGGCAGATCATCGCCGACGGCGGTCAGGCGCTGGCCATCGCTGCCGACGTGTCGCAGGAAGACGAGGTCGAACGGCTGTTCGCCGAGACCCTCGAGGCGTTTGGTTCGCTGGACATTCTGGTGGCCAATTCCGGCCTGCAAAAGGATGCGGCGGTCGTGGACATGAGCCTCGAAGACTGGAACACGGTCATCGGCGTCAACCTCACCGGCCAGTTCCTCTGCGCTCGCGCCGCGCTGCGGATTTTCAACCGCCAGGGCGTGCGCGAAGGCGTGTCCCGGGCGGCCGGCAAAATCATTCACATGAGCTCGGTGCACCAGCGCATTCCGTGGGCCGGGCACGTCAACTACGCGGCATCCAAGGGCGGCGTCGATCAGTTGATGCAGACCTTGGCCCAGGAAGTCAGCCATCAGCGCATCCGCATCAACGGCATCGCGCCGGGGGCGATTCGCACGGCGATCAATCAGGAAGTCACCGAAGGCGCCGCCGCTGAAAAACTGCTGGAGCTGATCCCCTACGGACGCATCGGTGATGTCGAAGACGTGGCCAACGCGGTGGTGTTTCTCGCCTCCGACGCCGCCGACTACATCGTCGGCACCACCCTGTTCATCGACGGCGGCATGAGTCTTTATCCGGAGTTTCGCGGCAATGGCTGAGCATCACCTCGAACGACAAAGTCCGATCGACGCCCACGGCATCATCGGCGACATGCGCAGTGCGGCACTGGTCAACGACAGGGGCAGTGTGGATTTTTTCTGCTGGCCGGAGTTCGACAGTCCATCGATCTTCTGTTCGCTGCTGGACACCCCCGACGCCGGGATTTTCCAGCTCGCGCCGGACCTGCCCGACGCGCGCCGCGAGCAGATCTACCTGCCGGACACCAACGTGCTGCAGACCCGCTGGCTCAGCGACGATGCGGTGGTGGAAATCACCGACCTGCTGCCGGTGGGCGACAGCGAGGATGACCTGCCGATGCTGATGCGTCGGGTGCGGGTGGTCAGCGGCCAGGCCACCTTTCACCTGCGCTGCGCGGTGCGTCACGACTACGCCCGCGCCAAGACCCGAGCGCAAAGGGACCAGCAATCGGTGATTTTCAGCGCCGAGGGCCAGCCGTCACTGCGTCTGGTAGCGGATCAGGCGCTGCACATTGATGGCGCATCGGCCGTCGCGACGTTCAGTTTGCAGCAAAACGAAACCGCCGAATTCATCCTCGGCGGCGCCGATGATCCACGCTTGCGCAATGACGCTGCCAAATTGTGCCTGGAACGCACGCTGAAGTTCTGGCGCGACTGGAGCCGCCAGTCCAACTACCGTGGGCGCTGGCGGGAAATGGTCAATCGCTCGGCACTGGCACTGAAGCTGCTGACCTCACGCAAGCACGGCGCGATCCTCGCCGCCGCCACCTTCGGCCTGCCGGAAACCCCCGGCGGCGAGCGCAACTGGGATTACCGCTACACCTGGATCCGCGATGCGTCGTTCACGGTCTACGCGTTCATGCGCCTGGGCTTTGTCGGCGAGGCCAACGCCTACATGAGCTGGCTGCGCGGGCGGGTCAGCGATTGTCGGGGCCGTCCGATGAAACTCAACATTCTGTACGCCGTCGACGGTCGTCAGGAATTGCCGGAAACCGAGCTCACGCACTTGTCCGGGCACGGCGGCGCGCAACCGGTGCGCATCGGCAATGGCGCGTATGAACAGATTCAGCTGGATATCTTCGGCGAGCTGATGGATGCGGTGTATCTGGTCAACAAATACGGCGACGCGATTTCCCACGAAGGCTGGAAACACGTGAGCGAAGTCGTCGATCAGGTGTGTGAGACCTGGCAGACCAGCGATGTAGGCATTTGGGAAATGCGCGGTGAGCAGCACCACTTCCTGCACTCGCGATTGATGTGCTGGGTAGCGCTGGACCGGGCCATTCGCCTGGCCTCGAAACGCTCACTGCCGGCACCGTTCGCCCAGTGGGACCAGACCCGCCAGGCGATCTACAGCGACATCTGGGACAACTTCTGGAACGAGGAGCGCGGGCATTTCGTCCAGTACAAGGGGGGCACCGCGCTCGATGGTTCGATGCTGCTGATGCCGCTGGTGCGTTTCGTCAGTGCCAAGGACCCGCGCTGGTTGTCGACCCTTGAAGCCATCGAAAAGCATCTGGTGCGCGACGGCATGGTCTATCGCTACCGCAACGACGACAGCAACATTGACGGCCTGACCGGCACTGAAGGCGCGTTTGCCGCCTGTTCGTTCTGGTACGTCGAGTGTCTGGCCCGCGCCGGCCAGGTGGAAAAGGCCCATCTGGAGTTCGAACAACTGCTGCGCTATGCCAACCCGCTGGGGTTGTACGCCGAAGAGTTCGACAACCATGGCCGGCATCTGGGCAACACCCCGCAGGCGCTGACGCACCTGGCGTTGATCAGTGCGGCGAGTTTTCTGGATCGGCGTTTGAGCGGGGAAAAGAGTGAGTGGCAGCCGTAATATTCGACGCAAGCTGTAGGAAATCTCTCAGCCAATAGCCACGCTACAGGATCATTTCCTACACACATTGAAGCGCAGCGCAAAATCCTGTGGTGAGGGGGCTTGCCCCCGTTGGGCTGCGAAGCAGCCCAAATTCCTTCGACCAATGCCCCCCAGATGTACCGCAGCGTCTGGCTTGACGACTGCTGCGCAGCCGAACGGGGGCAAGCCCCCTCGCCACAAGAAATGGAATCAGGGCTTACAAGGTTTCAACAATCCGGCCTACAAACCTTCAATGCCCCGAGTTCATCCCTCCCCCGCAACCTGCACTTACACCCAGAAATACCTTGTTGCCAGCTGTTACATCCCCCCCTACCATCCACCGCAACGGGCACAGCGGAGCTGTCCAATAAAACCCGAATTCAAGGAACCAGAATGACCCAGCACGTCCATCGCACCATCGCCACGCCCCTGCGCACCGGCCTGACCCGCACCCAACTCTGGGAAGCCGCCGACAAAGGCCTGATCAAATGCTGGGAAATCGGTCGCCAGCGCGCCGCCCGCTTCCCCGACCTCGCCCAAAAATGCCTCGCCGGCGAACTGCCGGTGCTCGGCTGGAAAGGCGGCGTGAGCCGCAGCCTGAAGAAAAACGAGAAATACGGTTCGCTCAAATACCTGGCGCAGTGGCAGGGCTTGCGTGGCGAAGATCTGGATATTGATCTGGGCGAGGAACGTGCGCTGACCTGTTCGCGGACGAAGATGCGAGTGACGTTTACTCCGGATCGGACGAAGTATTTCAATCAGGTGGCGGAAGCTGAGGCTTAAGGAGAAGCAGCGGTACTGACGCCGGCAAGTGACGCTTCCCCTGTGGCGAGGGAGCTTGCTCCCGCCGGGTTGCGAAGCGACCCCATACTTCAATGGACCTGCTACGCAGTCCTGCGGGAGCAAGCTCCCTCGCCACAAAAGAATGGTCTAGTGTTGCTTGACGCCCATTGCTGTGGAGTCTGCCGTGTCTGACATTCAACGTGTACTGACACCGAACTTGACCGTTGCCTTTGAACAGCACGGCCCGTCCAACGGTGACGCGGTCATATTGCTGCATGGCTTCCCCTACTCGCCTCGGGCGTACGATGAAGTCGCCCCCGCCCTTGCCGCCAAGGGTTATCGGGTGATCGTCCCGTATCTGCGCGGTTACGGGCCGACCCGCTTCAACCACCCCGAAACATTGCGCTCCGGCCAGCAAGCAGCCCTCGCTCAAGACTTGCGGGAGTTGATGGATACACTGGGTATCGAACAAGCCACGCTGTGCGGTTACGACTGGGGCGGTCGTGCGGCCTGCATTGTCGCGGCGCTGTTTCCCGAGCGGGTGCGCGGGTTGGTGACGGGGGATGGCTATAACGTGCAGGACATCGCCAATTCGACCCGGCCACTGGATCCCGAGACCGAGCACCGCTATTGGTACCAATACTATTTCCACACGCCACGCGGCGTAGCGGGGCTGACGGAAAATCGGCAGGCGTTCTGTGAACTGCTCTGGAGATTGTGGTCACCGACCTGGGCACGCAACGCCGAACGTTATCCGCTGAGCGCTCCGGCCTTCGACAACCCGGACTTCGTTGACGTGGTGATTCATTCCTACCGTCATCGCTTCATGTACGCCGCAGGCGATCCGGCGCTGCAATGGATGGAAGACGCGTTGATCCGACAACCGCCGATCAGCGTGCCGACTATTTCCCTGTGCGGTGCTGACGACGGGGTCGGGCCGGCGCCAGAAGAAGATGAAGATGCGCACCACTTCACCGGGTTTTACGAGCGACGGGTATTGGCCTGTGTCGGCCACAACATTCCCGAAGAAGCACCGCAGCAAACCCTCAAGGCATTACTGGATCTGCTCCAGCACTGACCGAAAACCGCTCCCGATACGCCTGCGGCGTCACGCCAATCGCCCGCAGAAAACTGCGGCGCAATGTCTCTTCACTGCCAAACCCACAGTTGGCGGCGATGCGTTTCAACGGCAGCCCGGTGTCGCTGAGCAAGCGCCGGGCGGTTTCGACGCGGATCAGTTCGATGGCGCGGGCCGGGGTCTGGCCGGTGTCGGCGCGGTAGTGCCGCACGAAACTGCGTTCGCTCATGCCGGCCTGTTCGGCGAGGGTCGGCACGCCAAGGTCGCAGGTGAGGTTTTCGGCAATCCACGCGTGCAGGTCATCGAAACGATTGCCCTGATTTTGCAACGCCAGGGTCACGCTGAATTGCGACTGACCGCCCGGGCGTTTGAGGAACACCACCAGATGCCGGGCGACGTCGAGGGCGATGTCGCGCCCCAGATCCTCCTCGACCATCGCCAATGCCAGATCGATGCCGGCGGTGACGCCCGCCGAGGTCCAGACCGGGCCGTCGTTGATGAAGATCGGATTGGCTTCGACCTGCAGTTTCGGATGCTGACGCGCCAGTTGCTCGCAACGGGTCCAGTGGGTGACCACGCGACGCCCGTCGAGCCAGCCGCTGGCGGCCAATAGAAAAGCGCCGGTACACACCGAGGCCACGCGTCGGCATTTCGCCGCGTGCTCACGCACCCAGTCCACCAGCGCCAAGTCCTCGGCCGCCGGGTAAATGCCCCAGCCACCGGCGATGATCAAGGTATCGCTGGCCTGCTGCGGCAACGGCTCGGCGAGCACCGCCAGCCCGGCTGACGACATCACCGCCCCGGCCTCACTGGCAATCACCGACGGTGCATACGGCACGGGCAAGCCGCGCTGGCGGGCGATGTCGTTGGCCGAGGCGAACACTTGCAACGGGCCGGTGACGTCGAGGATCTGCATGTTGGCAAACGCGAGTACGTGAATGGCTTTGGGCATTTGGCGTAATTCGTGGGGTTATTGGCGTATACGCCAGAACCTACGCGCCTACAGTGAAGCCGTCCACCCCTCAAATGGAGAAATACACCATGACGTTGCAGATCGGTTTTCTGTTGTTTCCACAGGTGCAGCAACTGGACCTGACCGGTCCTTATGACGTGCTGGCCTCGCTGCCGGACGTGCAGGTGCACCTGATCTGGAAAGATCTGGTGCCGGTCACCGCCAGCACCGGCCTGCTGCTGAAACCGACCACCACCTTCGACGACTGCCCGGATCTGGATGTGATCTGCGTGCCCGGCGGCGCGGGTGTCGGCCCGTTGATGGAGGACGAGCGCACGCTGAGTTTCATCAAGCGTCAGGCGGCGCAGGCCAAGTATGTGACGTCGGTGTGCACCGGTTCGCTGGTGCTTGGCGCCGCCGGGTTACTGCGTGGCAAGCGCGCAACCACGCACTGGGCCTATCACGAACTGCTGCCAAAACTCGGCGCGATCGCGGTGCAGGACCGGGTGGTACGCGACGGCAATCTGTTTACCGGTGGCGGGATTACGGCGGGGATCGATTTTGCATTGGTGCTGGCCGAGGAACTGGTGGGGGCCGATGCGGCGCAGTTGATTCAACTGCAACTGGAATATGCGCCGGCGCCGCCGTTTGAATCGGGCAGCCCGGATACGGCACCGAGCGCGATCGTCGATGAGGCCCGTGATCGTGCAGCGGCATCGTTGAAGACACGCACGGCAATTACTGAACGAGCAGCAGTGAAACTCAATTTGAGCTAAACCTCCTTCGTTCAATGTAGGAGCTGCCGCAGGCTGCGATCTTTTGACTTTGTTTTGAAGATCAACATCAAAAGATCGCAGCCTGCGGCAGCTCCTACAGGGAGGATTGCGGCGTGTCACAGTTTCCCGCCACACCTTTACTTGTCCCCAGGCCCCCACCCGTGTAGAAAGCCCTTCCACAGAATTCTGCACAAGGACTTTCGATGAAGGTGTTGCCATGGCTCTATCTGGCACTTCTCAGCCTCGGTTATGGATTGGCGTTGAGCTTCGGCCAACTCGGCTGGCTCGCGCTGATCTCCTTCGGATTGTTGCTGGTGGCCGGTTTCGCCGTGCGCCAACAGCAGGTGCCGGTGGCGCGGGTGCTGGGGCACGCTCTGTTTATCTTCCTCGCCCTGTCGCTGGCGCTGCACTGGTTGCCGGGGTTCGACAACGGCCGGGCCATCGCCCCGCTGCGGTTCACCGATGACGCCGTGCCGTTCGCGATGTACCTGAACCTGGACAAACCCTTGCTCGGCTTCTGGCTGTTGCTGGCCTGCCCATGGATTGTCGCGGCGCGCTCGCTGCGTCTGACGGCCTGCGCCAGCGTCCTCGCCCTGGCGTTGAGCGCAGTCCTGGCACTGGGCGGCGCGCTGTTGTTCGGCATGATTGCCTGGGCGCCGAAGTGGCCCGATCAGGCGTGGCTGTGGCTGCTGAACAATCTGTTGCTGGTGACACTGGTCGAGGAAGCACTGTTTCGCGGCTATATACAGGGCGGTTTGAGCCGCCTGTTCAAGCACCTGCCCCACGGCGATAACCTCGCCCTGCTACTGGCGTCGCTGATCTTTGCTCTGGCGCATCTGGGCGCGGGATGGCACTGGGTGCTGCTGGCGGGTCTGGCGGGTGTCGGCTATGGTCTGGCCTACCGTTTTGGTGGCCTTGCTGCGGCGATCGCCACGCACTTTGGGCTGAACCTGCTGCATTTTGCGCTGTTCACCTATCCGATGCTGGCCGGTTGAAGCAAGAGCGGTTTTGCGACGCCGTACTTATATCTGAAAAAAAACTTCAATAATTTCCTGGCAGCGCCGACAACCTTTCAAAGCCTTGCGGATTGAAAAACCATGCGTAATAACCAGCCCATTACACAACGCGAACGGACTTTCCCGGCTCAGCAGCGGTTGATTTCCACAACCGACGCCAAGGGCGTGATCACCTACTGCAACGACGCTTTCGTCGAAATCAGCGGGTTTTCGCGTGAAGAGCTGATCCGTGCGCCGCACAACCTGGTCCGTCACCCAGACGTGCCGGCGGCGGTGTTTTCGCACATGTGGGGCACACTGAAACAAGGCTTGCCATGGATGGGCATTGTCAAGAACCGCTGCAAGAGCGGTGATCACTACTGGGTTAACGCCTACGTGACACCGGTGTTCGACGGCAGTCAGGTGATCGGTTACGAGTCGGTGCGGATCAAACCCACCGCCGAACAGATCCGCCGCGCCGAAGCGCTCTACCAACGCATCAACCAGGGCAAGTCGGCGATCCCTTCCAGCGACAAATGGCTGCCGGTGCTGCAGGACTGGCTGCCGTTCATTCTGGTCAGCCAGCTGAGCTTCGTGATCGGCGCGACCCTGAACTCGCAATGGGGCTTCGCCCTCGCCGCCGGTCTGTCGGTTCCGCTGGGCCTGATGGGCCTGCAATGGCAGCAGCGCGGGCTCAAACGCCTGCTGCGCCTGGCTGAGCAGACCACGTCCGACCCGCTGATCGCGCAGATGTACACCGACAGCCGTGGCGCCCAGGCGCGTCTGGAAATGTCGATCCTCAGCCAGGAAGCGCGTCTGAAAACCTGCCTGACCCGTCTGCAGGACACCGCCGAACACCTGACCGATCAGGCCAAACAGTCCGACACCCTGGCGCACAACAGCTCCAGCGGCCTGGAACGTCAGCGCGTGGAAACCGAACAGGTCGCCACCGCCGTCAACCAGATGGCCGCGACCACTCAAGAAGTGGCGAGCCATGTACAGCGCACCGCCGACGCCACCCAGGAAGCCAATCGCCTGACCGGTCGCGGCCGCGACATCGCCGGCGAAACCCGTGAAGCCATCCAGCGTCTGTCGGTGGTGGTCGGCGAAACCGGCCTGACCGTCACTCAACTGGCCAAGGACAGCGACGAAATCGGCGGTGTGGTCGACGTGATCAAGGGCATTGCCGACCAGACCAACCTGCTCGCCCTCAACGCCGCCATCGAAGCCGCACGTGCCGGCGAGATGGGCCGAGGTTTTGCCGTGGTGGCTGACGAAGTGCGTCAACTGGCGCAGCGCACCAGCGAATCCACCGGGCAGATCCATGCCCTGATCGCCAAGCTGCAGCAGACTGCAAGCAGCGCCGTGCAAACCATGGAAGCCGGACACCGCCAGGCGGAAGAAGGTGTGGCGCGGGTGCTGGAAGCGGATCAGGCACTCGTCGGTATCAGCGAAGCGGTAGCCAACATCACCGACATGACCACACAGATTGCGGCGGCGACCGAAGAGCAAAGTGCGGTGGCTGAGGAGATCAGCCGCAACATCAGCAACATTTCGGAACTGGCGGATCAGACTTCCGAGCAAGCGCATAACTCGGCGTTGCTGAGTGAAGAGCTGACCAAGACTGCCAATACGCAGTATTCGTTGGTGGAGCGGTTTAACCGCTAAAAGCAAAAGATCGCAGCCTTCGGCAGCTCCTACAGGAACCTGCATTCCAATGTAGGAGCTGCCGAAGGCTGCGATCTTTTGATCTTGCTGGTCCCTCCCCAAAAAACCGGGCAGCGAAAGCTTCCGGTTTTTTTATTGCTTGCGCTACCTGTCAGATCTGACAGTAGACGAACATCTGTTCGAGCGGGTATCAAGAGAAACCGTAATTGCAGTCGGTTGTAACACCTCCTCTTACTCGAAAAGGCAGGTATGACAATGACCACTCAAGTTATTTTTCTCCCGAAAGAAAAGCCACTAGTGCTAGTGCGCGATGACACATTTCAATGGAGATTGGGCGGTAAACAGAAAACAGCCAAATTCAGATCTTTCTATCAGGGCGAGTTTTTGGGTGAGCCGTATTGGGCCATTGATGGTGGAACGGGAAATTTCGACGATGAAAGCTATTTTGCTTTCTCCCTGACTCTGCCCTACCAATCCGATGAGGCACTCACAGGCACCTATAACCTCAGCCACGGGCTGACATTTGGACATAGCCATTGGATCCCTGCACCGCCGGGTTTTATCGGAATGGCTAGGGTAACCGCCGACTCGGCGACCCTCAGCATCAAATATGACACTAAAACGGACATTGCTACGGGATCATTCGAGGCCGTGTTCAAAAGTCATCGCTATCGTCTGAACCCCAAGGGGATTTTCACCATGACGAGGCTGAGACCGCCTGAAGCCAACTAACACTGGCTGGGTTGAGCGCTGCAACTGCGGGCAAGTACCCTTCGAGGTACATCGAAAAGATGACACCGTGCAGGAGTTGCCGCGGTGGTGATCTTTTGATCTTGAAAGCCCGGACAGCGAGAGCTTCCGGGCTTTTTGTTGCCTGTCTGAAATTGATGCTACCTGGCAGGCCACCATCGCGAACAGGCTCACTCCTACAGGGGCACGCGCAGCTTATCCAGCAGTCGATTGACCAGCAGCTCGTTCAGCATGATCAGCTGTTGCAGCGCCAGCAGCGGTTGACGCTCCGGGCCGCTCACGGAGTTGGCGATGTTGCCGGCCATGGCTTTGGCCGAGGACAGCGATTCACAGGCTTCGACGAGCAGGGTTTCGTCATCCAGTGTGGGATCGACAAGGTAGATGGGACGAGTCTTGGGCGGCGCTACCAGAGCTTCGGGTCTGAGGTAGTAGTCGAGGGCGCGATCCGTTGCCTCTTTGGTCTTCTGAGACTCAAGCGCTGGGTCGTGGGGGATTGGGTCAGTGTGCGGTGGGTTGGGTGTGATTTTGAACATGGATGAACTCCTATCGCAGATTTCAAGGAGCCATCACCCTCGCTACCAAACGAGGGTGGCGGCCATACGCGGGTTGGTAGACCGGCTGCAATAGGAACCCGGCGCTCACGAATGAGCCCCACGCATGACCACCATAAAACCGAGCCCCCAAAAAGGGACTGCATACGGTGTCGCCATACAGCTATTACAGACGGGCTACCAAACCCGATCACTGTTTTTCAGTGACAGGGAAACGATATCGCCCACTGCATGGCCGCGTAAGCCGGCGGATTCTGGCGTAGGCGTAGGTAACGGCGCAAGGCGTTGTAGCCTTTATGGCGTAACGGTTCGTGTAATTTAAACAGGGCATGAAGTGCCGGGAATTGCCCTCAATTTCGATGGTGTCTGGTCCGCCGCTTTCGCGAGCAAGCTCGCTCCCACAGTTGGATTGGGTACACCCAGTAGAAATGGGGCGGCTGGCAGGCCGCCATCGCGAGCAGGCTCACTCCTACAGTTGAATTGGGTACATCCGGCAGAGATTGGTCGGCTGGCAGGTCGCCTTCGCTGGCAGGCCAGCTCCCACAGTTGGATTGGGTACACCCAGTAGAAATGGGGCGGCTGGCAGGCCGCCATCGCGAGCAGGCTCACTCCTACAGTGGGAATGGGTGGGGTCAGTTAGAGATTGGTCGGCTCGTAGGCCGCCATCGCTGGCAGGCCAGCTCCCACAGAAATCAACAGCACACCGCTTCTGCTCTTCACCACTCAACAGGATGAGCGCAAGCTCGGCTGCAGCTTTTGATCTTGATCCACGGGCGACATCGGAAGGCCTCGTTCCGGGATTCATCCGGGGGTGGGAGCGCAGCGACCGTTTGGCGCAGCCAAACACAGCGAGAGGAGGTGCAGCGAAGCAAACCGTAGACGATGCGCCCGGATGGATCCCGGAGCGAGGGAACCCCGAGCCCCAGCGAGCGGGCCGCACGTAGGAGCAAGCGTTTTTTTGCTTACTTTTTTTAGGCGTTTGTAAAAAAAGTGAGTCGCCGTCAGGGCGAAACCCTAAGCCGCCGTTACCGCAGCAACGGATATACACCCCAAGTGAAGCCTCACCGAAGAAACCCAGCCACACGCCCAGCCGCACGGGCCAAATGCTCCTCATGCGTAAACCCCGAAACCTTCAAAGGCTTCAAATCATGATCCCCAGCCGCCAACCAAAACACCTCAATCTCAGGCGATAACGTGTAAGCCTCGACAGCCTCGCGATTGCCCAACGCATCCCGCTCCCCCTGCACAATCAAAGCCCGAGTCCGCAAACCCGCCAAATGCTCAACCCGAGGCCTCTCCGGCTTCCCCACCGCATAAAACGGATACCCCAGACACACCATCGCATCAACACCCAACTCATCCGCCACCAAACTCGCCATCCGCCCGCCCATCGACTTGCCGCCAATGGCCAAAACCCCAGTGACATGACGCCGCACCTCGGCATAAACCTCACGCCAGCATTCTTGCAATTTCCCAGCAGGATTCGGCGGCCGCTTCACCCCATCCACCCGCCGCTGCGCCATATACGGAAACTCAAACCGCAACACGTTGATACCAAGCCCGGCAAGGCGCCCAGCCATATCGTTCATCCAGTCGCTATCCATCGGCGCACCAGCACCGTGGGCCAGGATCAACGTCGCCGCAGCCTCGCCCGACGCGGCATCCCAAAGCCACCCATGATCACGCACACACTGCGCCCATTGATCCCCGTCAATACTGGCCTTGTGCTGTTTGTCCATGCTTGCCTCGCTTTTAGTCTGCCTATAACTCCAGACGAAGGATTCGCGGCGTTCTCGCGCGCGCTCACTTCGGCTGAACCGTGGATGGGGAACCATGAACACTTCTATCAGTACCGCCTACAACTACAAGGTGGTCCGCCAATTCGCCATTATGACGGTGGTGTGGGGCATCGTCGGCATGGGGCTCGGGGTTTTTCTCGCCGCCCAATTGGTCTGGCCTGAACTCAACTTCAATTTGCCATGGACCAGTTTCGGCCGTCTGCGCCCGCTGCACACCAACGCGGTGATCTTCGCGTTCGGTGGCTGTGCGCTGTTCGCCAGTTCGTTCTACTCGGTGCAGCGCACCTGCCAGACGCAGCTGTTCGCGCCAAAAATCGCCGCGTTCTGCTTCTGGGGCTGGCAACTGGTGATCCTCCTGGCGGCGATCAGCCTGCCACTGGGCTACACCAGTTCCAAGGAATACGCCGAGCTGGAATGGCCGATCGACATCCTGATCACCATCGTCTGGGTCGCCTACGCCATCGTGTTCTTCGGCACGATCATGCAGCGCAAAACCAAGCACATCTATGTGGGCAACTGGTTCTTCGGCGCGTTCATCATCACCGTAGCGATCCTGCACATCGTCAACAACCTTGAATTGCCAGTGAGTTTCACCAAGTCCTACTCGGTGTACGCCGGTGCAACCGACGCGATGGTGCAATGGTGGTACGGCCACAACGCCGTGGGTTTCTTCCTCACCGCCGGTTTCCTCGGGATGATGTACTACTTCGTGCCGAAGCAGGCCGAACGTCCGGTGTATTCGTATCGCCTGTCGATCGTGCACTTCTGGGCTTTGATCACCCTGTACATCTGGGCCGGCCCGCACCACTTGCACTACACCGCGCTGCCGGACTGGGCGCAGTCGCTGGGCATGGTGATGTCGCTGATTCTGCTGGCACCGAGCTGGGGCGGCATGATCAACGGCATGATGACCCTCTCGGGCGCCTGGCATAAGTTGCGCAGCGACCCGATCCTGCGTTTCCTCGTGGTGTCGCTGGCGTTCTACGGCATGTCGACCTTCGAAGGTCCGATGATGGCGATCAAGACCGTCAACGCCCTCTCCCACTACACCGACTGGACCATCGGCCACGTGCACGCCGGCGCTCTGGGTTGGGTGGCGATGATTTCCATCGGCGCGCTGTACCACATGATCCCGAAAGTCTTCGGCAAAGAGCAGATGCACAGCATCGGCCTGATCAACGCGCACTTCTGGCTCGCGACCATCGGCACCGTGCTGTACATCGCGTCGATGTGGGTCAACGGCATCGCTCAGGGCCTGATGTGGCGCGCAGTGAACGAGGACGGCACGCTGACCTACTCCTTCGTCGAAACCCTGGTGGCCAGCCACCCAGGCTTCATCGTGCGACTGGTGGGCGGCGCGATCTTCCTCAGCGGCATGTTCCTGATGGCTTACAACACCTGGCGCACCGTGCGGGCCTCGCAGCCTGCTGATGTCGTTGCTGCCGCGCAGATGGCCTGAGGAGTCCGCCATGAAACACGAAACGATTGAAAAGAACGTCGGCCTGCTGATGCTGCTGATGGTGTTCGCCGTGAGCATCGGCGGCCTGACCCAGATCGTCCCGCTGTTCTTCCAGGACGTCACCAACAAACCGGTGGAAGGCATGAAGCCCTACACCGCGCTGCAACTGGAAGGCCGCGACATCTACATCCGCGAAGGCTGCGTCGGTTGCCACTCGCAGATGATCCGGCCGTTCCGTGCCGAAACCGAACGCTACGGGCACTACTCGGTGGCCGGTGAAAGCGTCTGGGATCACCCGTTCCTGTGGGGCTCCAAGCGTACCGGTCCGGACCTGGCCCGGGTCGGCGCGCGCTACTCGGATGACTGGCACCGCGCGCACTTGTACAACCCGCGCAACGTCGTGCCGGAATCGAAAATGCCGGCCTACCCGTGGCTGGTGACGCAAGCGGTCGACAGCAGCCACACCGAAACCAAGCTCAAGACCATGCGCACCCTCGGCGTGCCGTACACCGACGACGACATCAGCGGCGCGGTGGCCAGCCTCAAGGGCAAGACCGAAATGGACGCCCTCGTCTCCTACCTGCAAGTGCTCGGCACTGCGATCAAGAGCAAGAGGTGAGCCATGGTCATTGAAATGAGTGCAGGCCTGATTCGCGGCCTCGGCACCGTCGTGGTGTTCGTCGCCTTCGTCGGTTTGACCCTATGGGTGTTCAACCGCAAGCGTACCCCGGAGTTCGCCGAAGCGCGCCTGCTGCCGTTCGCCGACGAGCCGCAACCCGACACTACCCCAGCATCTGAGACAAGGAGTACCCGGCCATGACCACCTTCTGGAGTACGTGGATCTGCGTACTGACCATCGGCAGCCTGATCGGCCTGACATGGCTGCTGATCGGCACCCGCCGGGGCGAGACCAAGGGCAGCGTCGATCAGACCATGGGCCACAGCTTCGACGGCATCGAGGAGTACGACAACCCGCTGCCGCAGTGGTGGTTCATGCTGTTCGCCGGCACGCTGGTGTTCTCCGTGGGCTACCTGATCCTGTATCCGGGCCTGGGCAACTGGAAAGGTGTCCTGCCCGGCTACGAGGACGGCTGGACCGGCGTCCACGAGTGGGAAAAGGAAATGAACAAGGCCGACGCCAAATTCGGACCGATCTTCGCCAAGTTCGCCGCCATGCCGGTGGAAGAAGTGGCGAAGGATCCGCAGGCGCTGAAAATGGGTGGCCGGCTGTTCGCCTCCAACTGCTCGGTGTGCCACGGCTCCGACGCCAAGGGCGCCTTCGGTTTCCCTAACCTGGCCGACAAGGACTGGCGTTGGGGCGGCAGTGCCGAGACCATCAAGACCACCATCATGGGTGGACGGATGGCGGCGATGCCGGCCTGGGGCGAAGTGCTCGGTGAGGCGGGCGTGAAGAACGTCGCGGCGTATGTGCGTCACGAGCTGGCCGGCCTGCCGCTGCCCGCCGACAGCAAGGCGGACCTGCAAGCCGGACAGCAAGCGTTCAGCACCACCTGCATCGCCTGTCATGGCGCAACCGGGCAAGGCACTGAAGCCATGGGGGCGCCGAATCTGACGCACCCGGCCGGATTTATCTATGGCACCAGCCTGACGCAGCTTGAGCAGACCATCCGCCATGGCCGCCAGGGTCACATGCCGGCGCAGAACGAACTGCTGGGCAACGATAAAGTGCAATTGCTCGCCGCATATGTATACAGCCTTTCAAAAGATAGTGATCAATTGAGCGACAAGCTTCAAGCTGAAAACTCCAAGTAAAATCAACAAAACTGTATACAAACCTGCAGGCGACTTGAACCATCTTGTCGCTTGCAGCTTTCAGCTCGCAGCTGCTTCTTTTTGTCGCACCCCGTCACACCCTCTCCTTTCGGATCCCCCGATTCGGGTCTACGCTTGCACGATGCGGACTGGCCCGTGCCGGTTGCAGGTCGACCTTGAGCGATGTGTTCGACAAATCGCCTGACTGACAGGGCGCAAAGCCCGGTAGATACCGGCTGTCGCGCCAATGACCGTCCGTCACCCGATCACTGCGTTCGAACACACCCCGTTACAACTGACCTGAACCCCTCGCTTTTTTCGTCCGCTGCGACATTTTGTCCGAGGCCAATTTTGTCCTTACGCGGCGTATGGAAAGGCCGCAGAATCAGCGTTGGAAAGCATTGACCCAGGTCATGGCGCGTTGCAATGACCCCTTGCTCTCTGCATACTTGCGGCCGATTTTAATCCTAATAAAACACCTAAACCGTGGAACCTTAGAATGAGCACAGCAATCAGTCCGACTGCTTATAACTATAAGGTAGTCCGCCAGTTCGCCATCATGACGGTGGTCTGGGGGATCCTTGGCATGGGGCTCGGTGTCTTCATCGCCTCGCAACTGGTCTGGCCGGAGTTGAACTTCGGTCTGCCGTGGACGAGCTTTGGACGCCTGCGCCCGTTGCACACAAACCTGGTGATTTTCGCCTTCGGTGGTTGTGCACTGTTTGCCACTTCCTACTATGTCGTGCAGCGAACCTGCCAGACGCGACTGATCTCCGACAGCCTCGCCGCCTTCACCTTCTGGGGCTGGCAAGCGGTCATAGTCGGCGCAATCATCACCTTGCCGCTGGGTTACACCACCACCAAGGAATACGCCGAACTGGAATGGCCACTCGCGATTCTGCTGGCCATTGTCTGGGTCTCCTACGGGCTGGTGTTCTTCGGTACCATCACCAAGCGCAAGACCAAGCACATCTACGTCGGTAACTGGTTCTACGGCGCATTCATCGTCGTGACCGCGATGCTGCACATCGTCAACCACGCGTCCTTGCCGGTCAGCCTCTTCAAGTCCTACTCCGCCTACTCGGGCGCGACCGATGCGATGATCCAGTGGTGGTACGGCCACAACGCCGTGGGTTTCTTCCTGACCACCGGCTTCCTGGGGATGATGTACTACTTCGTGCCGAAACAGGCCGAACGTCCGATCTACTCCTATCGCCTGTCGATCGTGCACTTCTGGGCACTGATCACCCTGTACATCTGGGCCGGCCCGCACCACCTGCACTACACCGCACTGCCGGACTGGGCACAATCGCTGGGCATGGCAATGTCGATCATCCTGCTGGCACCGAGCTGGGGCGGCATGATCAACGGCATGATGACCCTCTCGGGCGCCTGGCATAAGCTGCGCACCGACCCGATCCTGCGCTTCCTCGTGGTTTCCCTGGCGTTCTACGGCATGTCGACCTTCGAAGGTCCGATGATGGCGATCAAGACCGTCAACTCGCTCTCGCACTACACCGACTGGACCATCGGCCACGTACACGCCGGCGCTCTGGGCTGGGTGGCGATGATCTCGATCGGCGCGGTCTACCACATGATCCCGAAACTGTTCGGTCGTGCGCAGATGCACAGCGTCGGCCTGATCAACGCGCACTTCTGGCTCGCCACCATCGGCACCGTACTGTACATCGCGTCGATGTGGGTCAACGGCATCACTCAGGGCCTGATGTGGCGTGCAATCAACGATGACGGCACCCTTACCTACTCGTTCGTCGAAGCGCTGCAGGCCAGCCACCCGGGCTACATCGTCCGTGCCCTGGGCGGTGCATTCTTCGCCAGCGGCATGTTCCTGATGGCTTACAACGTCTGGCGCACCGTGCGCGCCTCGAACCCGGCTGAAGCCGAAGCCGCCGCCCAGATCGCTGTCGTTGGAGCTCACTGATGAAGCATGAAGCTGTCGAGAAGAACATTGGCCTGCTGGCCTTCTTCATGGTCATTGCCGTCAGCATTGGCGGCCTGACCCAGATCGTTCCGCTGTTTTTCCAGGACGTCACCAACAAGCCGGTCGAAGGCATGAAGCCGCGCTCGGCGCTGGAACTGGAAGGCCGCGACGTCTACATCGCCAACGGCTGTGTCGGCTGCCACTCGCAGATGATCCGTCCGTTCCGTGCCGAAACCGAACGCTACGGCCACTACTCGGTCGCCGGTGAAAGCGTCTGGGACCACCCGTTCCTGTGGGGCTCCAAACGTACCGGTCCGGACCTGGCCCGGGTTGGCGGTCGTTACTCCGATGACTGGCAGCGTGCGCACCTGTACAACCCGCGCAACGTGGTACCTGAGTCGAAAATGCCGGCTTACCCGTTCCTCGTGGAAAACAAGCTCGACGGCAAAGACACGGCCAAGAAGATGGAAGTGTTGCGCACGCTCGGCGTCCCTTACACCGACGAAGACATCGCCGGTGCAAAAGATGCCGTGAAGGGCAAAACCGAAATGGACGCGCTGGTGGCCTATCTGCAAGGCCTGGGCACCATCATCAAAAGCAAACGGTGATTCTTAATGGATATCGGGATGATTCGTGGCCTGGGCACCGTCGTTGTGATGGTGGCCTTCATCGGTCTGGCGCTGTGGGTGTTCAGCCCCAAGCGCAAGTCGGAGTTCGAAGACGCGACCTTGCTGCCTTTTGCGGATGATCCCGAAGCCATCAAGCACGTCGAGCAAGCTTCTAGGAGTAACAAAGAATGACTACATTCTGGAGTCTGTACGTCACAGTCCTCAGTCTCGGTACGATCTTTTCCCTGACCTGGCTGCTGCTGTCGACCCGCAAGGGCCAGCGTAGCGAACAGACGGAAGAGACCGTGGGCCACTCCTTCGACGGGATCGAGGAGTACGACAACCCACTGCCGAAATGGTGGTTCATGCTGTTCGTGGGCACCATCGTGTTTGCACTGGGTTATCTGGTGCTGTACCCGGGCCTGGGCAACTGGAAAGGCCTGCTGCCGGGCTACAACTACCTCGATAACGACAAGCAGACGGCGTTCGCCAACGGCCAGACCGGCTGGACCGGCGTGCATGAGTGGGAAAAGGAAATGGCTCGTTCGGACGCCAAGTTCGGTCCGATCTTCGCCAAGTTCGCGGCGATGCCAATCGAAGAAGTCGCCAAGGACCCGCAAGCACTGAAGATGGGCGGCCGTCTGTTCGCCTCCAACTGCTCGGTGTGCCACGGTTCCGACGCCAAGGGCGCCTATGGCTTCCCGAACCTGACTGACGCCGACTGGCGCTGGGGCGGCGAACCGGAAACCATCAAGACCACCATCATGGGCGGTCGTCACGCGGTGATGCCGGCCTGGGCCGAAGTGATCGGCGAACAAGGCGTAGCCGACGTGGCGGCCTTCGTGGTCACCCAGCTCGACGGCCGCAAGCTGCCGGAAGGCACCAAGGCTGACCCGGCCAACGGCCAGAAGCTGTTCGCCGCCAACTGCGTGGCCTGCCACGGTCCGGAAGGCAAAGGCACCCCGGCCATGGGCGCGCCCAACCTGACCCACCCGGCCGCGTTCATCTACGGTTCGAGCTTCGCGCAGCTGCAGCAGACCATCCGTTACGGCCGTCAGGGCCAGATGCCTGCACAGGAACAACTGCAAGGCAACGACAAGGTGCACTTGCTGGCGGCCTATGTTTACAGCCTGTCCCACGGTGACAAACCCGCGGAAGCCGAGGCCCAGTAAAGCCAACGCCTGACGCAGGAAAAAGCCCCCGCCAGTGACCTGGCGGGGGATTTTTTATGGTCGATTGGCCCAGATCGACTTCACCGGCACTGTGGCGACCGGCTTACGATTGCGCCACTGATTACCCTCGACCAGGCTCACCTCCAGTTGCTTGCGGTCCGTGGAAAAACTGGCGGTCAGGTAGGTCTGCTGCGACGTCGCACCACTGAGGAACATCGGCACGCTCCCCAGGTAAGTCTTGCTGCCACCCTCGGCGTGGAAATGGCCCGCGAATATTGCCGTCACCTCATACCTTTCGATCATTTCGCGAAAACGCTTTTCCTGATCCCAACTGCCCGCCCAGTCATAGGGTTTGTGCATGTTGATAATGATCGCGTAGCCCTGCACTCGCGCCATTCGCAAATCATTCTCCAGCCAATCCAGCGACTGCCTGATATCGAATGTTGTCGGGTTCAGCGCGTGGGAAATCCTTACCTGGTAAGTCGGTTCATTATTCAGTTGTACCAGATGCACTTCCCCGATGTTCTTTGAATAAGCCAGACTGCCAAGATAGAGCTTATTCAGGAAACTGCCGCTCACTTCAAGATCGAACTGATCGACTTTATCAACGTGATGATCGCGATAATCGACAATACTCCCCGCCGCACAACTTTCACTAAAACAGTCGCCCACATTGTTCTGGTAATCATGATTACCCAGGCCATAGAGATAGTGATCACCAAAGTGCTTCTTCAGCATCGTCCCTACAAACGAACGCTGCCAGCCGTGGCCGAAAGCGGTCATGTCGCCGTTGATCATCAATGGCACGGCAGCCTGTCCGCCCATCTCGCTGCGAAACTGCGCAATACTCGCGAACTGGCTTTCCACCAGCCACTTCGAACGCTTGTCGAAGTCCGCGCTCGACTCATCTTCACCACTGTCCGATTTTTCCGTCCACGGGTATTGCGGGTCTGAGGCAAATACCATGTGCTGCGGAACGCTTTCATTGGCACTGGCGAAAGAGGCCAGCGATAACAGGCACAAACCAGCGAAAAGCTTTTTAACTTCCTTGATCTTCATAACATTCCATTATTCCGTTAATTATCAAACTTGAACATGCAACCCAGCGATTGCAGAACAGCCACCAAGCTATTCGAAAGCAATAAGAATTTAAAACCCATTAATTAACTAATGATATTTCCACAACATGGGTACAGCCCTTGAAATTAATACTTTGAGACACATGCCTGATGGACTCTATTCACCTTGCTCTGTAGGGTCCTCCACAGCCCGATGACCCGCATCGGAGCCACTTCAAGGATGAAGCCGCTATGCTGAATGACGACGAAACCCATCAATCGGTTGAGCACACACTCACGGAAATCGATCACGCCCCCCAATCATCGGACGCCCCCGAGGAATCCGTGGCCCTGGCCACGCGCGAACGAGAAGTGAGCGGCAGCGCCAAAACTGTCCATACTCAACAAGTCAATTGATCTGCATCAGGCTTTACCGCATTCGCTACACCAATAACGCTTTTTTCCCAACGCGACCAAAGGTCGCACCCTTGAGTTAGGGCGACAGGCGTATCATTGCGCCACTGCAAGATCTCTTTCTGACCGCGGTCGGCATGTATCGACCGAGGCATTTTTCCACTGCCGTGGGATGCAATGATGAGCAACCAGATTCCGCTACACGACGTTACACCGCCCAGCAAGAACGCGAACAACAGCGTCGATCTTTACGCCTCTCGAGAAAAAATCTACACCCGTGCTTTCACCGGCCTGTTCCGCAATCTGCGGATGATGGGCGGTGCCGCCCTGTTCCTGTTGTATTTCGGTACGGTGTGGCTCAACTGGGGCGGCCATCAGGCCGTATGGTGGAACCTGCCGGAACGCAAGTTCTTCATCTTCGGCGCGACCTTCTGGCCGCAGGATTTCATTCTGCTTTCCGGCCTGCTGATCATTGCCGCGTTCGGCCTGTTCTTCATCACCGTTTACGCGGGTCGCGTCTGGTGCGGTTACACCTGCCCGCAAAGCGTGTGGACGTGGATCTTCATGTGGTGCGAGAAGGTCACCGAAGGCGACCGCAACCAGCGCATCAAGCTCGACAAGGCGCCGATGAGCGGCAACAAGTTCCTGCGCAAGCTCGCCAAACATTCGTTGTGGCTGCTGATCGGTTTCGTCACCGGCATGACCTTCGTCGGCTACTTCTCGCCGATCCGCGAACTGGTCTTTGAGTTTTTCACCGGCCAGGCCGATGGCTGGTCGTACTTCTGGGTCGGTTTTTTCACCCTCGCCACCTACGGTAACGCCGGCTGGCTGCGCGAGCAGGTGTGCATCTACATGTGTCCGTACGCGCGTTTCCAGAGCGTGATGTTCGACAAGGACACCCTGATCGTTTCCTACGATCCGCGTCGCGGCGAAAGCCGTGGCCCGCGCAAGAAAGGCGTCGATTACAAGGCCCTGGGCCTGGGCGACTGCATCGACTGCACCATGTGCGTCCAGGTCTGCCCGACCGGTATCGACATCCGCGACGGCCTGCAGATCGAGTGCATCGGCTGCGCCGCGTGCATCGATGCCTGCGACGCGATCATGGACAAGATGGACTACCCGCGCGGGCTGATCAGCTACACCACCGAACACAACCTGTCAGGCCAGAAAACCCATAAACTGCGGCCACGCCTGATTGGCTATGCGGTAGTGCTGCTGACGATGATCAGCCTGTTGGTGACGGCGTTCTTCATGCGTTCGCTGGTCGGCTTCGACGTCAGCAAGGACCGTGTGCTGTACCGCGAGAACGCCGAAGGCCGGATCGAAAACGTCTACAGCCTGAAGATCATGAACAAGGATCAGCGCGACCACACCTACGTGCTGGAAGCCGCCGGTCTGCCGGATCTGCGCCTGCAGGGCAAACGCGAGATCAAGGTCCCGGCCGGTGAAATCTTCAGCATGCCGGTGGAGTTGTCGAGCGCACCGGAACAATTGCCGTCGAGCACCAACGAGGTGAAATTCATCCTCAAGGATGCCGACGACGACAGCGTTCACGTTGAAGCCAAGAGCCGATTCATCGGCCCACAAACCCGTTGAGAGAACTGAACATGCCCGCAGCAAACGCCGCCAGCCCTTGGTACAAGCACCTTTGGCCATGGATCATCATCGCGATTCTGGCCTGTTCGGTGACCCTGACCCTGTCGATGGTGACCATTGCGGTGAACAACCCGGACAATCTGGTCAACGACAACTATTACGAGGCCGGCAAGGGCATCAACCGTTCACTGGATCGCGAGTTGCTGGCGCAGAACCTGAAGATGCGCGCCAGCGTGCACCTGGATGACCTCACCGGCGAAGTCGACCTGCGCCTGAGCGGCGACAGCCAGCCGAAAACCCTGGAACTGAACCTGATCTCGCCGACCCAGCCGGAGAAGGATCGCAAGATCGTCCTGACTCGCAGCGAAACCGAAACCGGTCGCTACATCGGCCAGCTGGGCGATAAGGTCGAGGGCCGCCGGTTTGTCGAGTTGCTGGGTACTCAGGATGATCACGTGTGGCGCATGTTCGAAGAAGAACTGGTCAGCCATGACAAGGATCTGCTGCTGGGAGATGAACCCCTGCAGGGCGCCGAAGACCTGAAAAAATAAACCGAACCCTGTAGGAGCTGCCGCAGGCTGCGATCTTTTGATCTTGCCTTGAAAAGGTAAAGTCAAAAGATCGCAGCCTGCGGCAGCGCCTACAGGAATGGTGTTGATTCGGCAGTATTAGTGAAAATCTGATGACCACCCCACTCCCCTGCTACCACTGCGCCCTGCCCGTTCCGGCCGGCAGTCGCTTCACCGCCATCGTGCTCGGGGAGTCCCGCGAATTCTGCTGCCCCGGCTGTCAGGCCGTGGCCGAAGCCATCGTTGCCGGTGGTCTCGACAGCTATTACCAACACCGCAGTGAAGCCTCGGCCAACCCCGAAGCGCTGCCGGTGCAACTGACCGATGAACTGGCGCTGTACGACCGCGCCGATGTGCAAAAGCCTTTCGTCCGTCACGAAGGCGAACTCGCCGAAACCACCTTGCTGATGGAGGGCATCAGTTGCGCCGCCTGCGGCTGGCTGATCGAGAAACACTTGCGCACCCTGCCGGCGGTGGCCGAGGCGCGGTTGAATCTGTCCAACCATCGCCTGCACGTGCGCTGGGCCGACGCGCAATTGCCGCTGAGCCAGATCCTCGCCGAACTGCGTCACATCGGTTACGCCGCCCACCCGTATCAGGCCGACCGCGCCAGCGAACAACTGGCCAGCGAAAACCGTCTGGCCCTGCGCCAGCTCGGCGTCGCCGGGCTGCTGTGGTTCCAGGCGATGATGGCGACCATGGCGACCTGGCCGGAATTCAACATTGATCTCAGCCCCGAACTGCACACAATTCTGCGCTGGGTCGCGCTGTTCCTGACCACGCCGATCGTGTTCTACAGCTGCGCGCCGTTCTTCAAAGGCGCGATGCGTGATCTGCGCACCCGTCACTTGACCATGGACGTCTCGGTGTCGCTGGCGATTGGCAGCGCGTACATCGCCGGGATCTGGACCTCGATCACCGGGGTCGGCGAACTGTATTTCGACGCGGTCGGGATGTTTGCGCTGTTCCTGCTCGCCGGGCGTTATCTGGAACGCCGCGCCCGCGAGCGCACCGCCGCCGCGACGGCGCAACTGGTCAACCTGCTGCCAGCCTCGTGCCTGCGCCTCGACGACAGCGGCCAGAGCGAACGCATTCTGCTCAGCGAACTGCGTCTGGGCGACCGGGTGCTGGTGCAACCGGGGTCGATCCTGCCGGCGGATGGCAAGATCCTCGACGGCCAGTCGAGCATCGACGAATCGCTGCTCACCGGCGAATACCTGCCGCAGCCGCGCATGACCGGTGACGCCGTAACCGCCGGCACACTGAATGTCGAAGGCGCATTGACCGTCGAAGTGCTGGCGCTGGGTCAGGACACACGGCTGTCGGCCATCGTCCGCCTGCTCGATCGCGCCCAGGCCGAGAAACCGCGACTGGCGGAAATCGCCGACCGTGCCGCGCAATGGTTCCTGCTGTTGTCGCTGATTGCCGCGGCGGCCATCGGCCTGTTGTGGTGGGAACTGGATTCGTCGCGGGCGTTCTGGATCGTCCTGGCGATGCTGGTTGCGACTTGCCCCTGTGCGCTGTCGCTCGCCACGCCAACCGCCCTCACCGCCGCCACCGGCACCTTGCACAAACTCGGCCTGCTGCTCACTCGCGGCCATGTGCTCGAAGGCCTGAACCAGATCGACACGGTGATCTTTGACAAGACCGGCACCCTCACCGAGGGGCGCCTGGTTTTGCGCTCGATTCGCCCGCTGGGCACGCTGAACAGCGACCAGTGCCTGAGCCTTGCCGCTGCGCTGGAAAACCGTTCGGAACACCCGATTGCCCGCGCCTTTGGCCGCGCACCGCTGGCCGCCGAAGAAGTCCACAGCACGCCGGGGCTTGGGCTCGAAGGGCTGGTCGGCGCACAGCGTTTGCGCATCGGTCAGGCCGCATTTGTCTGCGACCTCAGCGGCAAACCTATACCGGCGATGCCGAATGAACCGGGACAATGGCTGCTGCTCGGTGACGATCAGGGGCCATTGGCCTGGTTCGTTCTCGATGATCGCCTGCGCGACGATGCCCCCGCGCTGCTTGCCGCGTGCAAGGCCCGTGGCTGGCGCACGCTGCTGCTGTCCGGCGACAGCTCGCCGATGGTTGCCAGTGTCGCCGCCGAGCTGGGCATCGACGAGGCCCGTGGCGGGCTGCGCCCGGACGACAAACTGCAAGTGCTGCAACAACTGCACGCACAGGGTCGCAAAGTGCTGATGCTCGGCGACGGCGTGAATGACGTCCCGGTGCTGGCCGCCGCCGACATCAGCGTGGCCATGGGCTCGGCCACCGATCTGGCGAAAACCAGTGCCGATGCGGTGCTGCTGTCCAATCGCCTCGACGCGCTGGTGCAGGCATTCACGCTGGCTCGACGCACCCGCCGGGTAATCATCGAGAACCTGCTGTGGGCGGCGCTGTACAATGGCCTCATGTTGCCGTTCGCCGCCCTCGGCTGGATCACCCCGGTGTGGGCCGCCGTCGGTATGTCGATCAGTTCGTTGACCGTGGTGCTCAACGCCCTGCGCCTGACTCGCCTGCCGAGTGCGCCGGTCGCCGGCACCCGCTCAGAAACCCGCCCGTTGCCGGCTTGAGCCGCGCGGGCCTGGAGTAGCGATGCCAGCTCTTTACGTGATGATCCCGGCCGCCCTGCTGATCGTGGCCATCGCCGTGTACATCTTCTTCTGGGCGGTGGACAGCGGTCAGTACGACGACCTCGACGGCCCGGCCCACAGCATCCTGTTCGATGATCAGGACCCCAACCACACCGCTGCCGTGGACGAAGCCAAGTCCGACAAGCCGCAGGACAAGGCGCCACCCCATGCTTGAGCTGGCGCCCCTGCTGGTTTCGGCGCTGATCCTCGGCCTGCTCGGCGGCGGTCATTGTCTGGGCATGTGCGGCGGCCTGATGGGCGCGCTGACCCTGGCGATTCCCAAGGAACAGCGCAGCCGGCGCTTTCGTTTGCTGCTGGCGTACAACCTCGGACGCATCCTCAGCTACGCCACTGCCGGCCTGCTGATCGGTCTGGCCGGCTGGGCGGTGGCGAACAGCCCGGCGGCGATGTTCATGCGCATTCTCGCCGGATTGCTGCTGATCGCCATGGGCCTGTATCTGGCCGGCTGGTGGAGCGGCCTGACCCGCATCGAAAGCCTTGGCCGTGGCTTATGGCGCTATATCCAACCCGTGGCCAACCGCTTGCTGCCGGTGTCGACTCTGCCGCGGGCATTGCTGCTCGGCGCGCTGTGGGGCTGGCTGCCGTGCGGGCTGGTTTACAGCACGCTGCTGTGGTCGGCGAGCCAGGGCAATGCGCTAGACAGTGCGTTATTGATGCTCGCCTTCGGCCTGGGCACATGGCCGGTGCTGCTCGCCACGGGGCTCGCCGCCGAGCGTGTGACCGCGCTGTTGCGCAAACGCAGCGTGCGCATGACGGGTGGCTTGCTGGTGATTCTGTTTGGGATCTGGACGCTGCCGGGGCCGCATCAGCATTGGCTCATGGGCCATTAAAACTGTGGCGAGGGGGCTTGCCGCCGTCCGGCTGCGCAGCAGTCGTAAATCCGGACAACATGTTCTAATTGCCTGATTGCAGAGGGCCGCTGCGCAGCCCAACGGGGGCAAGCCCCCTCGCCACAAAAAAAACGACAGCTCCTACATTTGGAATGTGTTTCCCTGTAGGAGCTGCCGCAGGCTGCGATCTTTTGCTCTTATGCTCTTGATGCAAATCAAGAGCCCCCTCACCGCCGCCCGATAGACTCGCCACACTGCCAGCCTATCCGGGGGAATGCCCGCATGCTCGACGCCATTCGTTGGGACACTGATCTGATCCGCCGCTACGACTTGGCGGGGCCGCGCTACACCTCGTACCCGACGGCCGTGCAATTCAACAGTCAGGTCGGCACGTTCGACCTGTTCCATGCCCTGCGCGACAGCCGCAAGGCGCTGCGCCCGTTGTCGCTGTACGTGCACGTGCCGTTCTGCGCGAACATTTGCTACTACTGCGCCTGCAACAAGGTCATCACCAAGGATCGCGGCCGCGCACAGCCATATCTGCAACGGCTGGAGCAGGAAATCCAGCTGATTGCCTGCCACCTGGAACCGGCGCAGAAAGTCGAGCAACTGCACTTCGGCGGCGGCACCCCGACCTTCCTCAGCCACGACGAACTGCGGCAGTTGATGGCGCACCTGCGCAAACACTTCAATTTGCTGGATGACGATTCCGGCGACTACGGCATTGAAATTGACCCACGCGAGGCCGACTGGTCGACCATGGGCCTGTTGCGCGAGCTGGGGTTCAACCGGGTCAGTATCGGCCTGCAAGACCTCGATCCGGCGGTGCAGCGCGCAGTCAATCGCCTGCAAAGTCTGGAAGAAACCCGCGCGGTAATCGATGCGGCGCGCACCCTGCAATTTCGCTCGATCAACATCGACCTGATCTACGGCCTGCCCAAGCAGACGCCGGAGAACTTCGCGCGCACTGTCGAAGAAGTCATCAGCCTGCAGCCGGACCGGCTCTCGGTGTTCAACTATGCGCACCTGCCGGAGCGCTTCATGCCGCAGCGGCGGATCAACAGCAACGAGCTGCCGAGCCCGGCGCAAAAACTGGAAATGCTCCAGCGCACCATCGAACAACTGACCGCCGCCGGTTATCGCTACATCGGCATGGATCACTTCGCCCTGCCCGACGATGAGCTGGCGATCGCCCAGGAAGAACAGACCCTGCAACGCAACTTTCAGGGCTACACCACGCACGGCCATTGCGATCTGATTGGTCTGGGGGTGTCGGCGATCAGCCAGATCGGCGACCTGTACTGCCAGAACAGCAGCGACCTCAACCAGTACCAGAACAGCCTCGCTGCCGCGCAACTGGCGACCAGCCGGGGCCTGGTGTGCAACGCCGACGACCGCCTGCGCCGGGCAGTAATCCAGCAACTGATCTGTAATTTCAGCCTGGAGTTCGCCGAGATCGAGCAAGCGTTCAACGTCGACTTTCAAGGTTATTTCGGCGCGCTGTGGCCACAACTGCAAGACATGGCCAACGATGGCTTGATCACGCTGGATCGCGAAAGGATCGAAGTATTGCCGGCCGGACGCCTCTTGGTGCGTTCGGTGTGCATGGTGTTCGACGCGTATCTGGAACAGCAGAACCGTCAGCGCTTCTCGCGGGTGATCTGAAACGTCCTGCCCATGAAACCGATTCCTTGCGAGTCTCGCGAACACCCCGCGCCTATTGTTTGCCCTGCGGCCTTATGCCCGTGGGGCAATCTCGCCGTGGACTGGCCTGAATGTCCTCCCGTAGGTTACCCTTACGGCTTATGTGTGTTTTCCCACAAGGATTTAAGAAATGTCCGAGCCAGTCAAACTGCGCGCTCATAACCAGGCCCATTGCAAGGATTGCAGCCTGGCCCCTCTCTGCCTGCCACTTTCTCTGAATCTGGAAGACATGGATGCGCTGGACGAAATCGTTAAACGTGGTCGCCCGCTGAAAAAAGGCGAGTTCCTGTTCCGCCAGGGCGACACCTTCGATTCCGTTTATGCAGTACGCTCCGGCGCCCTCAAGACTTTCAGCCTGAGCGACACCGGCGAAGAGCAGCTCACCGGTTTCCACCTGCCGAGCGAGCTGGTCGGTCTGTCCGGCATGGACACCGAGAAACACCCGGTGTCGGCCCAAGCCCTGGAAACCACCTCGGTGTGTGAAATTCCTTTCGAACGCCTCGACGAACTGGCTCTGCAACTGCCACAGCTGCGCCGCCAGTTGATGCGCGTGATGAGCCGCGAGATCCGTGACGACCAGCAAATGATGCTGTTGTTGTCGAAGAAAACCGCCGACGAGCGCATCGCCACGTTCCTGGTCAACCTGTCGGCCCGCTTCCGCGCTCGCGGGTTCTCGGCCAACCAGTTCCGCCTGAGCATGTCGCGCAACGAAATCGGCAACTACCTGGGCCTCGCGGTGGAAACCGTGTCCCGGGTGTTCACCCGCTTCCAGCAGAATGAACTGATCGCCGCCGAGGGCAAGGAGATCCACATCCTCGACCCGATCCAGCTCTGCGCCCTGGCTGGTGGCTCGCTCGAAGGCTGATCTCGATCCGCGGTTGAGCGAAGCGTTTCAGCCGCGGGTATACTGCGCCGTTTGCAGCCCTGCCAGGACACCTCGACGATGGTCTTCGACTCCTTCGACATCAAATCCCTGATCCGCCCCGTGATCGATTTTCCGAAACCGGGCGTGATCTTTCGCGACATCACCCCGCTGTTCCAGTCGCCCAAGGCCATGCGCCTGGTGATGGACAGCTTCGCCCACCGTTATGTGGAAGCCGACTTCACCCACATCGGCGCGATGGATGCGCGCGGTTTCCTGATCGGTTCGGTGCTGGCCTACCAGTTGAACAAGCCGCTGGTGCTGTTCCGCAAGCAGGGCAAACTGCCGGCGGACGTGCTGGCCGAAGGTTACGCGACCGAGTACGGCGAAGCGTTCCTCGAAGTGCACGCCGACAGCCTGTGCGAAGGTGATTCGGTGGTGATGTTCGATGACCTGATCGCCACCGGTGGTACGTTGATCGCAGCGGCCAACCTGATCCGCCGCATGGGCGCGCGGGTGCATGAAGCGGCGGCGATCATTGATCTGCCGGAGCTGGGTGGTTCGCAGCGTCTGGAAGACATGGGGATTCCTGCCTTCTGCCTGACGCAGTTTGCGTTGACCGATAAATAGTAAAGATCAAAAGATCGCAGCCTTCGGCAGCTCCTAAAGGGAAACACCCATCTCAATGTAGGAGCTGCCGAAGGCTGCGATCTTTTGCTTTTAAAGCCCCATCTGCTTGCTGATGATCTCGTTCATCACTTCCCGCGTCCCGCCGCCAATCGACAGAATGCGGTTATCCCGATACAGCCGCTCCACCAGGCTCTCGCGCATGTAACCGAGGCCGCCGAGAATTTGCACCGCTTCAGTGGTGATCCGGTCCGAGGTATCCGTGGCAAAATTCTTGGCCATGGAAATCTCCTTGATCACGCTCTGTCCCGCCGCCATCTTCGCCGCCTGCCGGTAGGTGAACTCCCGCGACACTTCCAGCGCCGTGGCCATTTCGGCGAGGCGATGCTTGATCACCTGAAACTTGCCGATCAGTTTGCCGAAGGCCTCACGCTCGCGCGCCCACTTCAGGGCCTCTTCGAGCGCCAGCTGTGAAGTCATGTTGGCCATCAGCGCCAGTGCCAGCCGTTCGCTCTGGAAATTGCCCATGATGCAGGCAAAGCCCATATTCTCGGCACCGATCAGATGGCCCACAGGTACCCGACAGTCGTCGAAGAACAGTTCAGCGGTGTCCGAGGCCCACCAGCCCATTTTCTTCAGCTGGCGACCTACCGTGAAGCCTGGTGTGCCCTTCTCGATCAGCAGCAGGCTGATGCCGCCGAAACCTGGCGCGCCGGTGCGCACCGCGACGGTGTAGCAATCGGCGCGTACGCCGCTGGTGATGAAGGTTTTGCTGCCGCTGACCCGATAGACATCACCGTCACGCACAGCGCGGGTTTGCAGGTTAGCGACGTCGGAACCGCCACCGGGCTCGGTGACCGCCAGGGCGCTGATCTTTTCGCCACTGAGCACTTGTGGCACGACGCGCTCACGCACTTCAGAGCGCGCCCATTTGACGATCGGTGGCAGACCGATATCCAGCGACCCCAACCCGGCCACCAGACCGCCGGAGCCGCAGCGCATCAGTTCCTCACTGGCGGCGATCTTGGCGAACAGATCACCTTCGTGGCTACCGCCCAGTGCTTCTGGGTAACCAATACCGAGAATCCCCGCCGCCCCGGCCTTCAGGTACAGCTCACGGGGAAAACTTTCGGCTTCTTCCCACGCGTCGATGTCCGGCAGGATCTCGCGCTCGACGAAACGTCTGACGCTGTCACGGACCATTTGGTGGCTGGGGTCGAAGTATTCCTGGAAGGCAGGCATGGGCGAGCTCCATCGAAGGGTTCGCCGACGTTAACCGAGCGCTTGCTTGGTTTTCAAGATGCAGAAGATCAAAAGATCGCAGCCTTCGGCAGCTCCTACAATTGGAATGCATCCCTGTAGGAGCTGCCGAAGGCTGCGATCTTTTGCTTTGATCAGAGGGAAATCGGCTTACGCCCGGCAAACGAATGCGCCAGCGTCCCGCCATCCACCAGTTCCAGCTCACCGCCCAGCGGCACGCCATGAGCGATGCGTGAGGCGATCAGGCCTTTGTTGGCGAGAAGCTGGGCGATGTAATGCGCCGTGGCTTCACCTTCCACCGTCGGGTTGGTGGCGAGGATGACTTCGGTAAAGGTACCCGCCTCTTCGATGCGCGCCATCAACTGCGGAATGCCGATCGCCTCAGGCCCCAGACCGTCGAGCGGCGACAGATGGCCCTTGAGCACGAAGTAGCGGCCACGGAAACCGGTCTGCTCGACCGCATACACGTCCATCGGCCCTTCCACCACGCACAGCAGCGTGTCGTCGCGGCGCGGATCGGCGCATTGCGGGCACAGATCGTCTTCGGTCAGCGTGCGGCACTGACGGCAATGACCGACCCCTTCCATGGCCTGGCTCAGGGCCTGGGCCAGGCGCGTGCCGCCGCTGCGATCACGCTCGAGCAACTGCAACGCCATGCGCTGGGCGGTTTTCTGACCCACGCCCGGCAAGGTTCGCAGGGCGTCGATCAGTTGGCGAATCAAAGGGCTGAAGCTCATGGGTAAAAAGTCCGACAAAACAACGAGACGCGGTTTATACCCGCGCCTCCGGCCAGCGTCAAATGCTCAGTCCTGAGCGACCTTCACCACCAGTTTGCCGAAGTTGCGCCCCTCCAGCAGACCGATAAACGCCTCCGGTGCCTGCTCCAGGCCTTCCACCACGTCCTCGCGGAATTTCACCTTGCCGTCGCGCACCCACGGCACCATGTGGCTGATGAATTCCGGCTGACGGTCGCCATAGTCGTCAAACACGATGAAGCCCTGAATCCGCACACGCTTGGTCAACAACGTACGTTGCAGCATCGGCAGACGATCCGGGCCTTGCGGCGCTTCAGAGGCGTTGTAGCCGGCAATCAGCCCGCACAGCGGAATTCGCGCCTTGGGGTTGAGCAGCGGCACCACGGCATCGAAGACATGACCACCGACGTTCTCGTAATAGATGTCGATGCCATTCGGGCACGCCTTGGCCAGTTGTTCGGCAAAATCCGGCGCCTTATGATCGATGCAGGCATCAAAACCCAGCTCCTCGACCACGTATTTGCATTTGTCGGCGCCACCGGCCACGCCGACGGCGCGCAGACCTTTGATCTTCGCCACTTGGCCGACCACCGAGCCAACTGCGCCGGACGCAGCGGCAACCACCAGGGTTTCGCCCTCCTTCGGCTGACCGATGTCGATCAGGCCCATGTACGCGGTCATTCCCGGCATGCCCAATACACCGAGAGTCATCGACGGGCTCGGCAGGCCGGACGGGATCGGAATGATGTTGCGCCCGTCGCTGATGCTGTGGCTCTGCCAACCGGTGAGGCCGACCACCAGATCACCCTTGTGGAATTTCGGATGACGGGAGTCTTCGACACGGCTGACAGCACCACCGGTCATCACTTCGCCGATTTGTACCGGCGCGGCGTAGGACGGCGCGTCACTCATACGCCCGCGCATGTACGGGTCGAGCGACAGGTACAGGGTTTTCAACAGCACCTGACCGTCTTCGAGGTCCGGCAACGCTTCGCGCTCCAGACGGAAATTTTCCGGGGTCGGCGCACCGACCGGGCGCGAGGCGAGGACGAAGCGTTGGTTGAGCGTCAGAGGGTCGGACATGTCAGCGTCTCCTGTGAATGGGGAATTCAGGGGGTATAGGGAGCAGACCTTTGTGGCGGTAGCGGGTTCGATGTTTCGACACTGCACGAGATTTATGCAGGAGCTGCGGCACGCTGCGATCTTTTGATTTTGCTTTTAAAGATCAAGATCAAAAGATCGCTGCCTCGTTTCACTCGACAGCTCCTACAGGGTTTGTACCTGATCAGGCAGAAACAAAAATGCCAGGCGCGATGCCTGGCATTTTGTGTAGCTCATCTGCCGCGCAATGGCGAATCAGAATGGCAGTTTCATACCCGCTGGCAGGTTCATGCCGGCGGTCATGCTGCCCATTTTTTCCTGGCTGTTGGCTTCGATCTTGCGCACGGCGTCGTTGACGGCGGCAGCGACCACGGCTTCCAGCATTTCTTTGTCGTCTTCGCTCAGGCCTTCAACCAGGCTTGGGTCGATGCTGACGCTTTTCACGTCGTGACGACCGGTCATCACCACGGTGACCATATCGCCACCGGCCTTGCCGATGACTTCGGCGTTGGCCAGTTCTTCCTGCATCTTGGCCATTTTTTCCTGCATCTGCTGCGCCTGCTTCATCAGGCCGGCCATGCCACCTTTCATCATGGGAATCACCTCAAAAGTACTTGGATCAAATCAGCGCCCGGCGAATGCACGCCGAACGCCTTCAGTTATTAGCCCTGAGTGACCAGAGCGTCGACAGGTTCAATAGTATCGTGTCGCACGACCGCACCGAACTGCTGGACCATCTGCTGGATGAACGGATCACCGTGGATCGATTCCTCCGCTTCGCGCTGACGGTTGGCCCGACGACGAGACGCGGCCTGCGCCGGGGTTTCCTGCTCGGGCTTGATCAGCTCGATGGTCAGGGTCAGCGTGCGACCGTGGAACTGGTTCAATGCATCGTTCAGGCGACGTTGCTGCGTAGCGTTGAACAGCGCACTGTGCGCCGGGTCCAGGTGCATCAGCCAATGGTCGCCATCGACCGCGATCAGCGTGCAGTTGGCGGCGATGCTGCCGGTCATGCCGGAGATCGGCAGTTGCGGGAATAGCTCCAGCCATTGCAACGCCAGACCGGTGGCCGGCGCGGCGGCAGGCTCGGGCTCAGGTTCCGGAACCGGCTCGGCGGTGTGTTCGCTGGCCAGGTCGTCGAGGTAGCTGTAGGCCGAATCCATGTCCGGCTCGATGTAGTCTTCGTCCAGCGGCGGTTCGTCGTCCAGGTCCATGCCCGGCGTGGCGGCATCGATCTCGGCGACCGACGGCTCGGGAATCGGCGCGGCGGCCCACTCCGGTGCATCCGGCACCACGCTGTCCGGGGTCGGCAGCGGCATCGGCGGCAACTCGGGCTGCTCGCCAGCGGTTTCCAACACCGGTTCGACGGCCGGTTGCTGCGCGGGTTCAGGCTCGGGTTCGACCGGATCGTTCCACGGCAGGTCGACGACCTCTTCGGCGACGACCGGCTCGGGTTCTGGCGCCGGCTCTGGCGCGGGCTCGGCGACCACGACAGGCGCGGGTTCCGGGGTCGGTACTGGCGCAGGCGCAACAACCGGTGCAGGTGCAGGCGTCGGCGCAACAGCCGCAGCGACTACCGGCGCAGGTTTAGGCGCGGCAGCCACTGAGTTTGCGGAATCAACTGTGGCCTGGCTGATCCCCACTGGCTTTAGCGGTTGCCTCGGGGCGTCCGCCGTGTCCGCCGGCCGGAAGGCCAGCATCCGCAGCAGAACCATCTCGAAGCCACCCCGGGGGTCCGGCGCCAACGGCAAGTCGCGGCGGCCGATCAGGCCCATCTGGTAATAGAACTGCACATCTTCGGCCGGCAGCGCCTGAGCCAGCGCCAACACCCGATCACGGTCGCCATGACCGTTGTCAACACCTTCGGGCAACGCCTGGGCGATGGCGACGCGGTGCAGCACGTTGAGAATTTCCGAGAGCACGCCATTCCAGTCCGGGCCTTGCTCGGCCAGGTGGCGCACGGCCTCGAGCAACGCTTTGGCGTCGCCTTCGATCAGCGCGTGCAGTACGTCGAAGACCTGGCCGTGATCCAACGTGCCGAGCATCGCCCGCACGTCGGCGGCCAGTACCTTGCCTTCACCGAAGGCAATGGCCTGGTCGGTCAGGCTCATGGCGTCCCGCATCGAGCCGTCAGCAGCGCGACCCAGCAGCCACAACGCGTCGTCTTCGAACGGCACGTTCTCGGCGCCGAGGACGTGGGTCAAATGCTCGACCACGCGCTCGGGCGTCATGTTCTTCAGAGAGAACTGCAGGCAGCGCGACAAAATCGTTGCCGGAAGTTTCTGCGGGTCCGTCGTCGCCAGGATGAACTTGACGTACGGCGGCGGCTCTTCGAGGGTTTTCAGCAGCGCATTGAAGGAATGGCTGGAGAGCATGTGCACTTCGTCGATCAGGTAGACCTTGAAGCGCCCGCGGCTCGGGGCGTACTGCACGTTGTCGAGCAGCTCGCGGGTGTCCTCGACCTTGGTCCGGCTCGCGGCGTCGATCTCGATCAGGTCGACGAAGCGACCTTCATCGATCTCGCGGCACACCGAGCACTCGCCGCACGGGCTGGAAGTGATACCTGTCTCACAGTTCAGGCATTTGGCAATGATCCGCGCAATGGTGGTCTTGCCGACCCCGCGCGTACCGGTGAACAGGTACGCGTGGTGCAGCCGCTGGCTGTCCAAGGCATTGATCAGAGCCTTGAGCACATGGGTCTGGCCGACCATTTCGCGGAACGAGCGCGGACGCCATTTACGTGCAAGAACCTGATAACTCATCGAAAACCGTCGCAACGAAGGAAGCTGAAGCGGCTAATGCTAGCGGAGCAAGGGCAAAATTGCATCCGGTGTGCTCGTCTAATATGGCCAAGCTGCTGTTGGCGGGGGAATATCAGCCCGGGATCGTAGCAATCAATGGCCCTGGACTGGTTCAACCAGCGTCTGCTGCCTGAAGAACAACAGCAAGGGGTGGCGGAAAATGTTGGGGGAGATCGAGACATGATCCGGTTGTATACCGGCAGTTCCGAAGACAACCCGTAACTCTGCAGGAGTGAGCCTGCTGGCGATGGCGGTGTATCAGCCGCCATCCTTTAGTGAATGATCTACCGCTATCGCGAGCAGGCTCACTCCTACAGGGAGATTGTGGCCAGGTATTCAGTAGCCGTGCGACTCGCGGAATTTCTGGTAGTCATGAAATTCGATCCATTCGACCACGTCGTACGGCAGATAGAGCTGCTGCCGGGCGCGCGAGATGGCGATGTACACGGCGCAGATCCGCTCATCGAACGCATAGGCGTCCTTGAACTTGACGTTGGTCAGCAGCTCCGGCGTCAGCAGCACCCGGTCGAACTCCATGCCACCCGCCTCCTGCGCCTGCATCAGCATGCAGCTCTTGCCGGGGCCGCCGATCATGCGATTCAGACGGGTCAGGTCAGCCACCTTGAAGCCCTTTTGCAGCTCGGCCTCGACCCACAGAAACGCCTCGTCGAACTGATTGGCCTCGCGCACCTGCTGCCAGTCGGGCAAGTCGCTGAAATACCGATGCGGGCCCTTATCGCTGTACTCGGCACTGTAGTAGTCAACCTTGAACAGCTCGATGGCGGTGGTCATGAAGTGTTCGAGATCGCGCTGCGCTTTCATGTCGGCAAAGCTGAACAGGCAGTTGCCATCGTGCAATTGCATGGCCCACATCATCGTGTCCCACGGTGAGGCGGTCAGCACCACGCAACCTTCGGGCGGCACAAAGCCTTGTGGATAAAACTCGATTCCGACGTCCGCCTCACGCGCGCCTTCGAAAGGCACCTTGGTCTTTTCCGAGTGCCGGGAAATCAGCGGATTGACCAGACGCTCGACGTTGCGGCCGGAGCGTACCGAATAGGTGATATCGCTCTGGCGCACTTCGCGCTTTCTTTTCACCAGATCTCGGCTGGCGTGCTGATACTCATCGCCCAGGGTGATCAGCACCTGACGGCCGCGCTCGATGATCTGCAGCAGCGAGGCAGGAATATCCTGGCTCTCATCAATCAGCACGTGGGTATAGCGAGGCGGCACCACGCAGCCGGCCAGACTCGCCCGCTTGATCAGCAACAACGCTTCGAAGCCGCTCTGCCGCCCCCATGCCGGGTTGGCCTCAAGATAGGTCCAGACGCGGCTGGAATATTCCAGCAGCACCTTGGACTCAAGGCTGGACAACGAAAGCTGGAAATACGGCAGATGCTGGGCGCTCAGGCTGTAGTCCCGGGACTGACAATAGCGCTCAAGGGTTTCCAGGCAAACGTTGAAGGTCCGTTGCGCATCATGGCCGCGAAAGCCGAGGATATTCAGTTCCTGCGCCACACTCTGCTTACTCGCCAACCTGGCGGCAGCACCCGCCGGCTGCGGTCTGCGACCGTGTATCAGCCCGCGCGCGAAGGCTTCGAAAGTGATGCCGGGCTTGCGATCACCGGTAATGCCCATGCGCTGACCGAGCGTGGCCAGTTTTTCCGGGGTGCGCGCCAGCAGCAGGGTTTTCTCCGGTCGCAGACACTCGGTCAAGGCACCGAGCAGATGGCTCTTGCCGATCCCGGCGTAGCCCTGCACGTGCAGGTCTTCGTCCAGATTGGCGCGGAAGGTCCTGACCAGTTTGTCTTGTGCCGCGCTCAGCCAGCGCTCGCGATGGATGGGGCTGATCATCTGTTGGCTGAACGGATTGTTGGCGGCGTGGTGGCGCGTCTTGAACTCGTCATCCCATTTGCCATCAGGCAGCAGGTAATCCTGCGCCGATACTTCGTCGGCCAACAGCAATCGCAGGTTCAGCCGCCGGATGGCGTTGAGCCCGAAGTACAACTGGCGCGGATCGAACAGTCGCTGCGCCTCGGACAACAGCCCTGCCCGGCCATCGACCGCCCATGCAATCAACTTGGCCAGGACCTTCTCCGCCGCGGCGGCGGTGAGATCCTTTTCGGCCGCCTGGGCCAGATTCTGAATGACCAGCACCGCGGCCAATTGCGCGTCCGTCAGCTCGCCGAGGGTTTTCACGCCCTCTGGCTGCAACAGGCTCGCGCAGGTTTCATCCGTCACAGGCAAGTAAACGGCAGTGGATAAATCGTGATGTTCCGGGTGCATACAACCTCGTAGCCAGGGCGCGAACTTGTCAACGACGCGCGCAGCAAGACGGTGGAGTATGCCACTGTTGCGCAGCGAAGGCCGAACAGGCATTGGGGCGTTGCCTTCGCGAGCAGGTTCGCTCCCACAGAGGCTGGCGTGAAAACTCGAATCGCAGGCATAAAAAAACCGCAGTGGGCGAAACCCATGCAGTTCTGTTGAAGCGTTCGATGTTCGTTAAGGTGGTAACCCCACCAGCCACACCCCGGCACACAATGTTCCCGCTGTGGCTGCTTCCTTCCGGATCTGACCAGGTTCACGGGTAATCGTTGCGGGGGGACCGATGGGGTCACCATAACGACACTCACCTGTCGGCGAGCCGCGCCATTGTACCTATCTGAAGCGAAGTTACAACCGTTGGTTTCAGATTAAAAATATGAGTGGCTTCAAGGACATAAAGATCGCAGCCTGCGCCAGCTCCTACAGGGTGAGAACCTCGTCTGCCCGACCGCCCGCCTGCTGGATCACCAGATGGATGAAGTGCAGCTTGGCAATCGCCGCCGCCGGCAGCACGAACGGGTAGAAATCCGGCTGGCCCATGCTGCGCGACAGTTCGTTGAGCATGCCGGCCAGTTCGATCCACGCATTGACGAATGACAGGAATGCCGCGCCGCCGGGGTGCTCCGGGTCGTACAGGGTGCCGGGCGGAAACGGCTGGTAGTCGAAGTCCATTTCCCGCGCGCTCATGCCGAAGCCCAGCGCAGTGTCCACGGCGTCCATCATGTGCAGGTAATGCGCCCAGGTTTCGGCCCAGTCTTCCCACGGATGCATGGTCGCGTAGGCGCTGACGTAGTGTTGCGGCCAGTCCAGCGGTGCGCCCTGCTGATAATGACGATCAAGCGCTTCGGCGTAACTGGCGCGTTCGTCGCCAAACAGGTTACGGAAGGCTTCGAGCCACGGGCCGTTGGCGATCAGGCGATCCCAGTAGTAATGCCCGACCTCATGCCGGAAATGCCCGAGCAGCGTGCGATAGGGTTCATGCATCGCCGCCCGCACCTGCTCGCGGTGGGCGTCGTCGGCTTCCTTGATGTCGAGGGTGATCAGGCCGTTGGCGTGGCCGGTCATCGGTGCGTTGCCTTCAAGGTCGACGCCGATGAAATCGAAGGCCAGACCGGTGTCTTCATCCACGGTTTTCGGGATGACCGGCAGACCGAGGGTGATCAGTTGCGCGACGAGGCGTCGTTTGGCGATTTCGACTTTGCGCCAGCGCTCGGGGTTTGCCGCCACCGCGAGGTCGGGGATGGTGCGATTGAGGCTGCACGCGACACACAAACTGTCGTGCGCATTGAGGGGCAGCAGCCAGTTGCAGGCAGCCGGCGTGTCCAGGTTGGCACAGCGGCGAAACAGTCCGGCATCGGGGTCGGCGTCGAGCGTCCAGATGCCACCCTCCACACCGGGCGACAATGAAGTGATGCGACTTTCTTCAGGCTGGTAGCCCAGCGCAGCGTTGCAAGCCAGGCACTGGCTGTTGCGAAAGAACAGCGACTGGCCGCAGCGGCACGGCCAGACTTTGCTGTTGCGTGAAGTTTCGCCCATGAACGGCGCGACGATGCGAGAACTGAGCTGCTCGAAAAAGCGGTACATGGCGATCTCTCCCTGGGGCTTGCCAAGACTAGATCATTGCCGAGACAACATCGTTCCCACTAACACCTGGTGAGGGGGGCTTGCCCCCGTTGGAGTGCAACGCACTCCAACGGCAGACTATGGATGAACTGCATTCTCTGAAGTCGGGGCTGCTTCGCAACCCAACGGGGGCAAGCCCCCTCACCACAAAAAAGCGCACTCTCCGGAAGAGGTATCAGGCAGAAATACCATGGGTTTTGAGGAAGGCGATAAACGCTTCTTCGTCCATGACCTTCACGCCCAGCTCATTGGCCTTGGTCAGTTTCGAGCCGGCGCCCGGCCCTGCGACCACGCAATGAGTTTTCGCCGATACCGAGCCCGCCACCTTGGCGCCGAGGCTTTCCAGATGCTCTTTGGCCACATCACGACTCATCAGCTCAACCTTGCCGGTCAGCACCCAGGTCTGGCCGGACAGCGGCAGGCCTTCGACGACTTTCTTCTCGCTCAACCAGTGCATGCCGAAATCACGCAGCTGTTTCTCGGCGGACTCGGCGATCTGCCGGTGCTCTGGCGAAGCAAAGAACTCGCGCACCGAATTGGCCTGTTTCTCCGGCAGTGCCTGACGCATGTCCAGCCAATCGGCATTCATCACCGCTTCCAGCGAGCCGAACTTGTCTGCGAGTTTCTGCGCGCCGCCCGGGCCGACCGAAGGGATGTGCAGCTTGTCGAGTAACCCACCGAGCGTGGTACTCGCAGCAAACTCGGCGCCCAGCTCGCCCTGATCCTGAATCTGCAGACCATGCCCCAGCAATTCAGTAATCACCTGCTGGTTGTGCGCATCTTCGAAGAAGCTGTGAATCTCGTGCGCCACTTCCAGGCCGATGTCCGGCAGGTAGGTCAGCACTTGTGGCAGCGCCTGTTGCACGCGCTCCAGCGAACCCAGCGAACGCGCCAGGACCTTGGCCGTCTCCTCGCCGACATCGGGAATGCCTAGGGCGTAGATGAAGCGCGCCAGTCCTGGCTGCTTGCTGTCTTCGATCGCCGCCAGCAGCTTGTTGCTGGAGACTTCAGCGAAGCCCTCCAGATCGACGATGTCGTCAAACTTCAGCGCGTACAGGTCCGCCGGCGAACTGACCAGACCTTCGTCGACCAGTTGCTCGACGCTCTTGTCGCCGAGGCCTTCGATGTCCATCGCCCGGCGCGACACAAAGTGAATGATCGCCTGTTTCAGTTGTGCGCCACAGGCCAGACGGCCGACGCAGCGGTACACCGCGCCTTCGCTGATGGTTTCCTTGCCTTTGCTGCGCTTGACCAGTTGCGTGCGCTCGACGTGGGAGCCGCACACCGGGCAGCTTTGCGGGATATGCACCGGGCGCGCATCGTCGGGGCGACGTTCGGTGACCACTTGCACCACCTGCGGGATCACGTCACCGGCGCGGCGGATGATCACCGTGTCGCCGATCATCAAGCCCAGACGCGCCACTTCATCCATGTTGTGCAAAGTGGCGTTGGCGACAGTGACACCGGCAACCTTGACCGGTTTCAGTCGCGCTACCGGCGTAACGGCACCGGTGCGGCCGACCTGGAATTCCACGTCGAGCAGCTCGGTGAGTTCTTCCATCGCCGGGAATTTGTGCGCGATGGCCCAGCGCGGTTCGCGGGCACGAAAGCCCAACTCACGCTGATCGGCAATGCTGTTGACCTTGAACACCACGCCGTCAATTTCGTAGGCCAGCGAGTTACGTCGCTCGCCGATGTCGCGGTAGTAATCCAGGCACTCGCCGATGCCTTTGGCCAGTTTCAGCTCATGGCTGATCGGCAGGCCCCACGCCTGCAATTGCTTGAGGTTGCCGATGTGGGTGTCAGAAATATCGTGGGAGACCTGACCAATGCCGTAGCAGCAAAATTCCAGCGGGCGGTTGGCGGTGATCTTCGAATCCAGCTGACGCAGGCTGCCGGCAGCGGCGTTGCGCGGGTTGGCGAAGGTCTTGCCGCCGACTTCCAGTTGCGAGGCGTTGAGGCGCTCGAAACCGGCCTTGGACATGAACACTTCACCGCGCACTTCCAGGGCCGCCGGCCAACCGCTGCCGTGCAGCTTCAGCGGGATGTTGCGCACGGTGCGCACGTTGACGCTGATGTCTTCACCGGTGGTGCCGTCGCCGCGTGTGGCGCCGCGTACCAGCACGCCGTCCTGATACAGCAGGCTGACCGCCAGGCCATCGAGCTTCGGTTCGCAGCTGTACTCCACCGCCGCACCGCCACCGAACAGATCGCCGGCCGGCAGGTCCAGCCCTTCAGTCACCCGGCGGTCGAACTCGCGCATGTCGGTTTCTTCGAAGGCGTTGCCGAGGCTGAGCATCGGCACTTCGTGACGCACCTGGGTGAACGCGGTCAGGGCCACGCTGCCGACGCGCTGGGTTGGCGAGTCGCTGGTGATCAGTTCCGGGTTGGCCGCTTCCAGCGCCTTGAGCTCGTGGAACAACCGGTCGTATTCGGCGTCCGGAATGCTCGGTTCGTCGAGGACGTGGTAACGGTAGTTGTGCTGATCGAGCTCAGCGCGCAGTTCTAGAATGCGGGTTTTGGCGGCGGTCATGGGTGTTCTCTCATAAAGCAAAAGAGCAGCCGAGGCTGCTCCAGTTTCATCATTTAAAGATCGCAGCCTCGTTGCACTCGACAGCTCCTACAGGGTCCTCTGTAGGAGCTGCCGAAGGCTGCGATCTTTTGATCTTGGCCTTTAGCGCTTCTGGGTCAGGGCCCGGCGTTCGAATTCGACGATGCGCTGACGGTAGTGCTCGATGGTCTGCGCGGTCAGAACGCTGCGCTGATCGTCTTTCAACTCGCCATTCAGCTCCTGGGACAGCTTGCGGGCTGCCGCCACCATCACGTCGAAGGCCTGCTTCGGATGACGCGGGCCTGGCAGGCCAAGGAAGAAGCTCACCGCCGGGGTGCTGAAATGGTCGATGTCGTCCAGATCGAAGATACCCGGCTTGACGGCGTTGGCCATGGAGAACAGCACTTCACCGTTACCGGCCATGCTTTCGTGGCGGTGGAAAATATCCATCTCGCCGAAACGCAGACCGCTTTCCAGAATGTTCTGCAACAACGCCGGGCCTTTGAAGCCGGCTGCGTCGCGGCAGATCACGCTGATCACCAGGACTTCTTCGGCTTGCGGCTGATCCTTGTCGGCCACGGCCGGCGAAGGCTTGCTGTCTTCGACAAAGTCATCATCACGGCTGCTGAAGCTCGGGCCACCGTCCAGGTCCAGGTCGAGGTTCAGGTCGCCCTGGGCCGGACCATTGCTGCCACGCTTGCCACGTTTGGAGCCCGATTCGCGAGGCTCGCGTGCTTCGCGGGCCGGCATGCTCACCGACGGCAGATCGTGTTCGTCCAGTTGCGGTTCTTTATGCGTGTCCAGCACGCGAGCCGGGCCCAACAGCTCAGCGCTGGTGTCCTCGTCCGGCAGGTTGGACAGACTTCGGTCAAGACGGAATTTCAGTTTTCCCTTGCCGCCGCGCATACGGCGCCAGCCATCGAAAAGAATACCGGCTATCACAATGATGCCGATGACGATCAGCCACTCGCGCAGACCGATTTCCATGTAATCCCGTGCCTCTATAAAAAATGCTGAAAAATAAGGGGTTTACACTGTGTAAACCGCTTTAAAACGTGGCGCCAACTCTATGTTCTGACAGGCGTTTTGCCCACGTATACGAAAAATTGACATTAAACTAGCACGACCAAAGACAACTTTACACCGTCTGTCACATTGGCTTGCGCGAATATGTCGATTGGCCAGCAAGTCGAAGTCGGTAAAAAAGTCCTACAGAACATCAATACCCTTCCGACACCACGCTGGCTCAGGCGTCCACCATCGCCATCGCCTCCTCGACATCCACTGCAACCAGTCGCGAACAACCCGGCTCGTGCATCGTCACCCCCATCAGTTGATCGGCCATTTCCATGGCGATCTTGTTGTGGGTGATATAGATGAACTGCACGGTCTGCGACATCTCTTTAACCAATCGTGCGTAGCGTCCAACGTTAGCGTCATCCAGTGGCGCGTCAACTTCATCGAGCATGCAGAACGGCGCCGGATTCAATTTGAAGATCGCAAAAACCAGTGCCAGTGCGGTCAGGGCTTTTTCCCCGCCGGAGAGCAAATGGATGGTGCTGTTCTTCTTTCCTGGCGGCCGCGCCATGATCGTCACCCCTGTATCGAGTAGATCTTCGCCCGTCAGTTCCAAATAGGCGCTGCCTCCACCGAAAACTTTCGGGAAAAGTGCCTGTAAACCGCCATTGATCTGATCAAAGGTATCTTTGAAACGGTTACGGGTTTCCTTGTCGATCTTGCGAATGACGTTTTCCAGGGTCTCCAGTGCTTCCACCAGATCGGCGTCCTGCGCATCCAGATAACGTTTACGCTCGGATTGTTGCGTGTATTCGTCGATGGCCGCGAGGTTGATCGCGCCCAGACGCTGAATCCGCGCATTGATTCGTTCGAGTTCATCTTCGGCGGCGCGTTCACTGGCCTCAGGCGTCAAGGTCGCGAGCACGCCATTGAGATCGTAGCCGTCTTCGAGCAATTGATCCTGCAACGCCTTGCGTCGCACGGTCAGCGCTTGCCATTCCATGCGCTGCTGTTCGAGCTGGCCGCGGATCAATTGCGATTGCTGCTCGGCCTGGGTCCGACGTTTTTCCGCTTCGCGCAATTCGCGGTCGGCGTCTTCCAGCGCGATCTGCGCAGTCTTCAGTTCTTCGTCGACGGTCATGCGTTTGTCGAGCAGCTCTTCGAGTTTCAGGCGCAGCTCTTCCAGCGGCGCCTCACCCTCCTCCAGATTCAGACTCAACTGTTCGCGCTTTTCGGTGAGGCGCTCGGCCTGCATCTCCAGACGCTCCAGCGCCTGACGCGTGGAATCGTACTGGGCACGCAACGAGCCGAGACGCACGGCCAGTTGATGAGCGTGATCCTTGTGCTGACGGGCTTCCTGTCGCACGCGGTCGAGGCGTTCGCGCAGGCTGTCGCGCTGGGCCAGCAGCAATTCGCGCTGTTCGGTGTCCAGCGCCATGGCGTCGAGCGCTTCCTGCAATTGCATGCGCGCTTCGCCGATCTGTTCGTGTTCCAGCTCGCGCTGTTCGCCGAGTTCGACCAGCTCTTCATCGAGGCGCGTACGGCGCAAGGTCAGTTGTTCGGCCTTGGCTTTGCCGGCGGACAATTGGGCTTTCAGTTCACCTTGCTGACGCGCTTCGTCTTGCAGCAAGCGCCGCAAATGTTCGCGACCGTTTTCCTGCTGACGCTGTTGCGCACGCAGGGTTTGCAAGCGGGTTTCCATGGCCTCGACCGTGGCTTCGCGCTCTTCGCGCTCGGCCTGCAGCGTCTCGATTTCCTGACCTCGGGCGAGCATGCCGCTCTCGGCTTCACTGGCACGACGCACGCGCAGAAAGTGCCGGCCGACCCAATAACCGTCGCGGCTGATCACGCTCTGGCCGGCGCTCAACTGTCCGCGCAAGGCCAAGGCTTGCTCGAGGCTGTCGACCGGTTTGACCTGACCGAGCCACGGCGACAGATCAATCTGCGCCTCGACCTTGTCCAGCAAGCTGCCGGCCACCCGCACGCCATCGTTGCCCGGGCTGAGCAGGCGCAAATCACCCTGGCTGAAACCGGACAGATCGAAGCCGCTGAAATCGTCGACGAGTACCGCTTGCAGATCGGCGCCGAGCACGGTTTCCACCGCCAGCTCCCAACCCGCCTCGACCTTCAGGCCCTCGGCCAGGCGCGGGCGCTCGGCGAGGTTGTGTTCCTTCAACCATTCGGCGGTGCCGGTGCCCGGATCGAGCGCGGCTTGCTGCAGGGCCTCAAGGGACGCCAGGCGACCGTTGAGCCGCTGCAGATCGCCCTGCGCCTGTTGCTGCGCGGTCAGCGCCTGCTGCAATTCCTGACGCAGTTGCTCAAGCTTTTCGACCTGCGCTTCTTCGCTGGTCTGCAAGTCTTCCAGGGTCGCTTCGGACTCGGCAAGTTGCTCGTTGAGCGCCATGATCGCGGCGTCTTCCGGATCGGCCGAGAGCAAGTCACGCTCCTCCGCAAGACGCTTTTGTCGATCGGCCAGACGCTCCATGCTGGTTTCCAGCTGCTGGATGCGCGACTGCTGCACTTCGGCCTGACGCCGGGGTTCAGCGGCGGTCAGGTTGAAGGTGTCCCACTGCTCCTGCCAGCCGTGCATGACGCTTTCGGAATCTTCCAGCGCAGCGGCGGCTTCTTCGGCGGCGGCGCTGGTGACCTCCTGCTCGGGGGTGAGCATGTCCAGCTCTTCGCCGAGGGTCAGCAGCAGCGTGCGGTCGTGGCCCAGATGCGATTCGGTTTCCAGACGCGCGCGTTCGGCTTCTTTCAGGTCATCCTGCAACTGACGCAAGCGCTGCTGGCCGTGCTGGATGCTCTGCTCGACCCGGGCGATATCGCCGCCGACCGAATAGAAGCGCCCCTGCACCAGATTGAAGCGTTCGGACAGTTCATGGTGCCCGTCGCGCAGGCGCTCAATGGCCGCATCCGCATTACGCTGCTCGGCGACCAACGCTTCGAAACTGACTTCCTGAGTGCCGATGATCGACTCGCGCTGGCCGACCTGATCGTTCAGATCCTGCCAGCGCAGGGCCGACAGTTGCGCCTTGAGCTGACGCTCTTCGGTCTTGTATTCCTGATACTTCTTCGCGGACTCGGCCTGACGGTGCAGGCGTTCGAGCTGGCGTTCGAGTTCTTCGCGCAGGTCGGTCAGGCGGGCGAGGTTTTCGTGGGTGCGGCGAATGCGGTTTTCGGTCTCGCGCCGGCGCTCCTTGTACTTGGAGATGCCCGCCGCTTCTTCGATGAAGTTGCGCAGGTCTTCGGGCTTGGCTTCGATCAGCTTGGAGATCATCCCCTGCTCGATGATCGAGTAGCTGCGCGGCCCCAGACCGGTGCCGAGGAAGATATCGGTGATGTCGCGACGGCGGCATTTGGCGCCGTTGAGGAAATAGCTGTTCTGACTGTCGCGGGTAACTTTGCGGCGAATGGAAATCTCGGCATACGCCGCGTATTCACCAACCAGCGTGCCATCGGAGTTGTCGAACACCAGCTCGATGCTCGCCTGGCTCACCGGTTTGCGGCTGGTCGAGCCGTTGAAGATGACGTCGGTCATCGACTCGCCACGCAGGTTTTTCGCCGAGCTTTCGCCCATCACCCAGCGTACGGCGTCGATGATGTTCGACTTGCCGCAACCGTTCGGCCCGACGACTGCCGCCATGTTACTGGGGAAGTTCACCGTGGTCGGGTCGACGAAGGACTTGAACCCCGCCAGTTTGATGCACTTTAGCCGCACGCTCAGGCAACCGTCAGGGCGGAAACCACCAGATCGCAGCTGCGCCGGGCGTAAGCCGTCAGCACGATGCGGATCTGCGGCAAATCACGGGCGAGCACGGCGGCGAGCAGGCGTTCGAACAGTTCGAGGAACTCGCTCATTTCGGCCTTGCGCTGTTCGAGGGCGAGGAAGTAGGCACGGCTCATGGCCGGCTGCAGGTTCTCGACGGTCTCTTGCAGGTACGGGTTGTTGGCGAACGGGTACGCTGCGCGCATCACGGCGAAGCTGTCGTCGACGAAGGTGCGGATGTCCTGACGTTCATAGCTGGCGCTCAGGCGCTGCTGGATCTGCACGAACGGCGCCATGTCGGCCTGGGTCTGCCAGCCATTGGCGACCGCATTGCCGAGCAGGATGTACAGCTCGCTCATCAACGTGCACAGGCTCTGCACCTTGTGCGCGGTGAGTTCGGTGACATGGGCGCCACGTCGCGGCAGGATCGCGATCAGGTGGCGGCGTTCGAGGATCAGCAGGGCTTCGCGGACCGATCCGCGGCTGACATTGAGGGCCAGCGTGACCTTCTGTTCCTGAATGCGCTCTCCCGGCTTCATTTCGCCGCGAATGATGCGTTCGGCGAGGTGGTGAGCGATTTGCTCGGCGAGGCTGTCCGGCGCCTTGAACGTCATGGTTGTCCTTCAAACTCTTCGATCTGCACAAGCGGCGCAGTGTAGCGCAAATGCAGGTGCATGGCGGAGTGCCCGCAGGGCGGTTTTTGGCACGATTCAAGCAAAAAAGCAGTGGATCCGCTCAGGGTCAATACTCAATAGAGCACACGTTAATCGACAAAAGCGATTTTCCTGACCCTTAAGTCAGAAAACCATTGACCGAAAAGTCAGACCTGCTAAATTCGGTTCAAGTCGGTTAACAACAATAATGAGTCTGCGAGGCCTTCCGTGATCCAGTTTTTACTTAACCAGGAACTCCGTAGCGAGCACGCCCTGGACCCGAACCTGACCGTGCTCAATTACCTGCGCGAGCATGTGGGCAAATCCGGCACCAAAGAAGGCTGCGCCAGCGGCGATTGTGGCGCCTGCACTGTGGTGGTCGGCGAGTTGCAAACGGATGACGACGGCCGCGAACACATTCGCTACCGCAGCCTCAACTCGTGCCTGACCTTTGTGTCGTCGCTGCACGGCAAACAACTGATCAGCGTCGAAGACCTCAAGCACCAGGGCGAATTGCACAGCGTGCAGCAAGCCATGGTCGAGTGCCACGGCTCGCAGTGCGGGTTCTGCACCCCCGGTTTCGTCATGTCGCTGTTCGCCCTGCAAAAGAACAGCGATGCACCGGATCAGGCCAAGGCCCACGAAGCGCTGGCCGGCAACCTCTGCCGCTGCACCGGCTACCGGCCGATCCTCGCTGCCGCCGAGCAATCGTGCTGCGGCAAGCAGCCGGACCAGTTCGATGCCCGCGAAGCCGAGACCATCGCCCGCCTCAAAGCCATCGCCCCGACCGATATCGGCGAACTCAACAGCGGCGACAAGCGCTGCCTGGTGCCGCTGACCGTCGCCGATCTGGCCGACCTCTACGATGCTTATCCACAAGCGCGACTGCTGGCCGGCGGTACCGATCTGGCCCTGGAAGTCACCCAGTTCCACCGCACCCTGCCGGTGATGATCTACGTCGGCAACGTCGCCGAAATGAAGCGCATCGAAACCTTCGAAGACCGCATCGAAATCGGCGCCGCCACTGCCCTCTCCGACTGCTACGAAGCGTTAAACGCCGAGTACCCGGACTTCGGCGAATTGCTGCACCGATTCGCCTCGCTGCAGATTCGCAATCAGGGCACCCTCGGCGGCAACATCGGCAACGCCTCGCCAATCGGTGATTCGCCACCGCTGCTGATCGCCCTCGGCGCTCAAGTTGTGCTGTGCAAGGGTGAAACCCGGCGCACGCTGAACCTGGAAGATTACTTCATCGACTACAAGGTCACGGCCCGCCAGGAAAGCGAGTTCATCGAGAAGATCATCGTCCCGCGCGCCAGCGCCGAGCAGTTGTTCCGCGCCTACAAGGTCTCCAAGCGCCTGGACGACGACATCTCTGCGGTCTGCGCCGCCTTCAACCTGCGTGTGGAAAACGGCGTAATCACCGATGCCCGCATGGCTTTCGGCGGCATGGCGGCGATCCCGAAACGCGCCGCCCATTGCGAAACCGTGCTGCTCGGACAGCCGTTCAACAACGCCGTGGTCGAACGCGCCTGCGCCGCGCTGGCCGAGGACTTCACGCCGCTCTCGGACTTCCGCGCCAGCAAGGAATATCGCCTGCTCAGCGCGCAGAACCTGCTGCGCAAATACTTCATCGAACTGCAAACACCGCACATCGAGACTCGGGTGACCGCTTATGTCTAACCATCACGCCGTAGAGAAGACTCAGGCCGAACTGGCTGAACTGTTCGCCAAGGACCTGACCACCGGTGTCGGCCGCAGCGTCAAGCACGACAGCGCCGCCAAGCATGTGTCCGGTGAAGCGCAGTACATCGATGACCGTCTGGAATTCCCCAACCAGCTGCACGTTTACGCACGACTGTCAGACCGCGCCCACGCGAAAATCATCAGCATCGACACCCAGCCCTGCTACGCCTTCGACGGCGTGCGCATTGCGATCACCCACGAAGACGTGCCGGGCCTGAAAGACATCGGCCCGCTGCTGCCGGGCGATCCGCTGCTGGCCATCGACGATGTGCAGTTCGTCGGCCAACCGGTGCTGGCCGTGGCCGCCAAAGACCTGGAAACCGCGCGCAAAGCGGCAATGGCCGCGATCATCGAATACGAAGATCTGGAGCCGGTGCTGGATGTAGTCGAAGCCCTGCGCAAACGCCACTTCGTGCTCGATAGCCACACCCATCAGCGCGGCGATTCAGCGTCGGCACTGGCCACGGCCGAACACCGCATTCAGGGCACGCTGCACATCGGCGGCCAGGAACACTTCTATCTGGAGACGCAGATCTCCTCAGTGATGCCCACCGAAGACGGCGGGATGATCGTCTACTGCTCGACGCAGAACCCCACCGAAGTGCAGAAACTGGTGGCCGAAGTGCTCGACGTGTCGATGAACAAGATCGTCGTCGACATGCGCCGCATGGGCGGTGGTTTCGGCGGCAAGGAAACCCAGGCCGCCAGCCCGGCGTGCCTGTGCGCGGTAATCGCGCACCTCACCGGGCAGCCGACCAAGATGCGTCTGCCACGGGTCGAAGACATGCTGATGACCGGCAAGCGTCACCCGTTCTACGTCGAGTACGACGTCGGCTTCGACAGCACCGGGCGCCTGCACGGGATCAACATGGACCTGGCCGGCAACTGTGGCTGCTCGCCGGACCTGTCCGCATCGATCGTTGACCGGGCGATGTTCCACTCGGACAACTCGTACTACCTGGGTGATGCGACCATCAATGGTCACCGCTGCAAGACCAACACCGCGTCGAACACCGCCTACCGTGGTTTCGGCGGTCCGCAAGGCATGGTTGCCATCGAAGAAGTGATGGACGCTATTGCCCGCCACCTGCACCTCGACCCGTTGGCCGTGCGCAAGGCCAACTACTACGGCAAGACCGAGCGCAACGTCACCCACTACTACCAGACCGTCGAGCACAACATGCTCGAGGAAATGACCGCGGAACTGGAAGAAAGCAGCCAGTACGCCGAGCGCCGCGAAGCGATCCGCCGCTACAACGCCAACAGCCCGATCCTGAAAAAAGGCCTGGCGCTGACCCCGGTGAAATTCGGCATTTCCTTCACCGCCAGCTTCCTCAACCAGGCCGGCGCGCTGATCCACGTCTACACCGACGGCAGCATCCACCTCAACCACGGCGGCACGGAAATGGGCCAGGGCCTGAACACCAAGGTCGCGCAGGTGGTGGCCGAAGTGTTCCAGGTGGAAATGGACCGGGTGCAGATCACCGCGACCAACACCGACAAGGTGCCGAACACCTCGCCGACCGCCGCCTCCAGCGGTGCCGACCTCAATGGCAAGGCTGCGCAGAACGCCGCCGAGATCATCAAGCAGCGTCTGGTGGAATTTGCCGCGCGGCACTACAAGGTCAGCGAAGAAGACGTGGAATTCCACAACGGCCATGTGCGCGTGCGTGACCACATCATGACCTTCGAAGCGCTGATCCAGCTGGCGTATTTCAATCAGGTCTCACTGTCGAGCACCGGCTTCTACAAGACCCCGAAAATCTACTACGACCGCAGCCAGGCCCGTGGCCGGCCGTTCTACTACTTCGCCTTCGGCGCGGCGTGCTGCGAAGTGATCGTCGACACCCTGACCGGCGAGTACAAGATGCTGCGCACCGACATCCTCCACGATGTCGGTGCCTCGCTGAACCCGGCGATCGATATCGGTCAGGTCGAGGGCGGTTTCGTTCAGGGCATGGGCTGGCTGACCATGGAAGAGCTGGTCTGGAACAACAAGGGCAAGCTGATGACCAACGGCCCGGCCAGCTACAAGATCCCGGCCGTGGCGGACATGCCGCTGGATTTGCGGGTGAAACTGGTGGAAAACCGCAAGAACCCGGAAGACACGGTGTTCCATTCCAAGGCTGTCGGTGAGCCGCCATTCATGCTCGGGATTGCCGCGTGGTGTGCGATCAAGGATGCAGTGGCGAGCCTTGGTGACTATCAGCATCAACCGCAGATTGATGCGCCGGCGACCCCGGAGCGGGTGTTGTGGGGGTGTGAGCAGATGCGCCAGCTCAAAGCGGTAAAACCGGTTGCTGCTGAAGCTGAGCTGGCTCCGCTTTAAGGACCGAGGTGCGGCTATCGCGAGCAGGCTCACTCCTACAGGGGAATGCATTCCAACTGTAGGAGTGAGTCCTGCTCGCGATGGCGGACTGACAGACAACGAAGATGTCGAGGTGAACATGTACAACTGGATCGACGCCCTCGCCGACCTGCAGAACCAGGGTGAACCCTGCGTTCTGGTGACGATCATCGAAGAACTCGGCTCGACCCCGCGCAATGCCGGCTCGAAAATGGTCGTCAGCGCGAAACAGACCTTCGACACCATCGGTGGCGGGCATCTGGAATACAAAGCCATGCAGATCGCCCGCGACATGCTCGCCAGCGGCAAGCAGGACACCCATCTGGAGCGCTTCAGCCTCGGTGCCAGCCTCGGTCAGTGCTGCGGCGGCGCCACGGTGTTGCTGTTCGAACCGATGGGCCAGGTGCAGGCGCAGATCGCCGTATTCGGCGCCGGCCATGTCGGCCGCGCGCTGGTGCCATTGCTCGCCAGCCTGCCCTGCCGGGTGCGCTGGATCGATTCGCGGGAAGAGGAATTCCCCCAACAGATCCCCCACGGCGTGCGTAAAATCGTCGCCGAAGAGCCTGTGGATGAAATCGATGACCTGCCCGTCGGCAGCTATTGCATCGTCATGACCCACAACCATCAGCTGGACCTTGAACTCACCGCCGCGATCCTCAAGCGCAACGACTTTGCCTGGTTCGGCCTGATCGGTTCGAAGACCAAACGGGCCAAGTTCGAACATCGCCTGCGTGATCGCGGTTTCGACGCCAGCGTCGTGCAACGCATGCGCTGCCCGATGGGCATCGGCGAAGTCAAAGGCAAACTGCCTGTGGAAATCGCCATCTCCATCGCCGGCGAAATCATCGCCACCTACAACGCCAATTTCGGCCTGCACACCGCCAGCGCCGAACCGATTGCCAGACTGCTGCCCGCTTCCCGGCGCAGTCAGGCCGCCAAACTCAAAGCCTCAAACTGATTAGAGAACCCTCATGCCTCTGACTCGCAAAGCCTACCGCGCCGCCATCCTGCACAGCATCGCCGACCCCGCTGAAGTGGGGATCGACGCCTCCTACGAATATTTCGAGGACGGCCTGCTGGTGGTCGATGGCGGCAAGATCAGCGCCCTCGGCCACGCCAGCGAACTGTTGCCGACGCTGCCGGCGGACATCGAGATCACGCATTATCAGGACGCGCTGATCACCCCGGGCTTCATCGACACCCACATCCACCTGCCGCAAACCGGCATGGTCGGTGCCTACGGCGAACAACTGCTGGACTGGCTCAACACCTACACCTTCCCGTGCGAAAGCCAGTTCGGCGACAAGGCCCACGCTGATGAAGTCGCGGACATTTTCATCAAGGAACTGCTGCGCAACGGCACCACCACCGCGCTGGTGTTCGGCAGCGTGCACCCGCAATCGGTGAATTCGTTCTTCGAAGCCGCCGAGAAGCTCGACCTGCGGATGATCGCCGGCAAGGTGATGATGGACCGCAACGCCCCGGACTACCTGACCGACACCGCCGAATCCAGCTACGTCGAGAGCAAGGCGCTGATCGAACGCTGGCACGGCAAGGGCCGCCTGCACTACGCCGTCACCCCGCGCTTCGCCCCGACCAGCACCCCGGAACAACTGACCCTCGCCGGACAACTGCTGACCGAATACCCGGATCTGTACATGCAGACCCACATCAGCGAGAACCTCAAGGAAATCGAGTGGGTCAAGGAACTGTTCCCGGAGCGCAAGGGCTACCTCGACGTTTACGATCACTACCAGTTACTCGGCGAGCGCTCGGTATTCGCCCACGGTGTGCACCTGTGCGACGACGAATGCGCGCGCCTGGCGGAAACCGGCTCGGCGATCTCGTTCTGCCCGACCTCGAACTTGTTCCTCGGCAGCGGCCTGTTCAACCTGCCGATGGCCGAGAAGCATAAGCTGAACGTCGGCCTGGGCACTGACGTCGGCGGCGGCACCAGTTTCTCGCTGCTACAAACCCTCAACGAAGCCTACAAAGTCATGCAGTTGCAGGGTGCACGCCTGAGTCCGTTCAAGTCGCTGTACCTCGCAACGCTTGGCGGTGCGCGGGCGCTGCGCCTGGAAGACAAGATCGGCAACCTGCAACCGGGCTCCGACGCCGACTTCCTGGTGCTGGATTACAACGCCACGCCGCTGCTCAGCTATCGCCTGAAGCAGGCCAACACCATTGCCGAGACGTTGTTTGTGTTGATGACGCTGGGCGATGACCGCACGGTGCAACAGACGTATGCGGCGGGTGCTTTGGTGCATCAGCGCTGAGTTTTCCCGAGGCATAAAAAATCCCCCGGGGGTGTTCACCCCGGGGGATTTTTATTGCTTGTCCGATTGCTATCGCGAGCAGGCTCACTCCTACAGTGATCTTTGTTGTTCACACATTTTGTGGCCACTGAAGATCCACTGTAGGAGTTAGCCTGCTCGCGATTGGAGCGACCCGGTATCAGCTCAAAGCTTGGCCGCCGGACGCCCAGGCTTCTTGGTCTGCAACAGATGCGAGAACACCGCATGCAGGTCATCCGACGCACTTTCCTCATCGAGGTTGAGCTTGCTGTCGATGTGATCCATGTGATGCATCATCAGGTCCACCGCCAGCTCACCGTTGCGCGCTTCGATGGCGTCGATCAACTGGGTGTGCTCGTCGTAGGAACAATGCGAGCGGTTGCCGCTTTCGTACTGGGCGATGATCAGCGAGGTCTGCGAGACCAGGCTGCGCTGGAAGCTGATCAATGGCGCGTTTTTCGCCGCTTCAGCCAGCTTCAGATGGAATTCGCCCGACAGACGGATACCGGCACCGCGATCGCCACGGGAGAAGCTGTCGCGCTCGTCGTTGACCATCTGGCGCAGTTCGGCGATCTGCTCGGCGGTGGCGTGCTGCACGGCGAGTTCAGTGATCGCGCGCTCCACCAGACGGCGGGCCATGAACACCTGACGCGCTTCTTCAACGCTCGGGCTGGCGACCACGGCGCCGCGGTTCGGCCGCAACAACACCACGCCTTCATGGGCCAGACGCGACAGCGCGCGGCGAATGATGGTGCGGCTGACCCCGAAGATTTCCCCCAGCGCTTCTTCGCTCAACTTGGTGCCGGGCGCCAGACGCTGTTCGAGGATGGCCTCGAAGATATGCGCGTAGACAATATCGTCCTGGGTTCCGCTGCGGCCGGCTTTGCCTGCTCGCGGTTGTTTCTTGAGGGGTTGCAACTGTTCGTTCATGGGCACTCGAGTCGGGAGAACTGCGGCGAATAGACCGTGACTGTAATACGGCACAGTAGGTCGCTGGCAAGTATCGCGTAAAAAACAGCGCGATTGTACACAATGGAAGGTGGCAACACGACTGTATGGCTGTTTGCGTCCACGGCTGTATTGCAACGATCCGTTACGATTGAGTTTAGGCTTGATCACAGAATCCGCCGCCAGAACACCACCTCCCCTGTAGGAGCTGCCGAAGGCTGCGATCTTTTGACTTTGATTTTAAGAAGCAAGATCAAGAGATCGCAGCCTTCGGCAGCTCCTACAAGGGTTAGCGTTATGGCGGACATCTTCATCTGTATAAGGAACACCACCGTCATGAACGACGCCACCTACACCCGGCTGCGCCCTCTCGCCGACACTTCGCCTTCGGCCATCGTCGCCGGTTTCATTGCGATGATGACCGGCTACACCAGCTCACTGGTGCTGATGTTTCAGGCCGGGCAAGCGGCGGGCCTGAGCAGCGGGCAGATTTCCTCGTGGATCTGGGCGATCTCCATCGGCATGGCGGTGTGCTCGATCGGCCTGTCGCTGCGTTACCGCACGCCGATCACCATCGCCTGGTCGACCCCGGGCGCGGCCCTGCTGATCACCAGCCTGGGCGGCGTCACGTATGGCGAAGCCATCGGCGCCTACATTACCTGCGCAGTACTGGTGACCATCTGCGGCCTGACCGGCAGCTTCGAACGCCTGATGAAAAAGATCCCGGCATCGCTGGCGGCGGCGCTGCTGGCGGGGATTCTGTTCAAGATCGGCAGCGAAATCTTCGTCGCTGCGCAACACCGCACCGGGCTGGTGCTGGGGATGTTCTTCACCTATTTAGTGGTCAAACGCCTGTCGCCACGTTACGCGGTGCTCGCAGCATTGCTGATCGGCACCGCGCTGTCGGGCTTCATGGGCCTGCTGGATTTCAGCGGTTTTCACCTGGAAGTGGCGACACCGGTGTGGACTACGCCGCACTTCTCGCTGGCGGCGACCATCAGCATCGGCATCCCGCTGTTCGTGGTGGCCATGACCTCGCAGAACATGCCCGGCATCGCCGTGCTGCGCGCCGACGGCTACAACGTGCCGGCGTCGCCGCTGATCACCACCACCGGCATCGCCTCACTGCTGCTGGCGCCATTCGGCTCCCACGGCATCAACCTCGCGGCAATCAGCGCAGCCATCTGCACCGGCCCGCACGCCCACGAAGACCGCAACAAGCGCTACACCGCCGCGGTGTGGTGCGGGATTTTCTACGGGATTGCCGGAGTATTCGGCGCTACGTTGGCGGCGCTGTTTGCCGCGTTGCCGAAAGAACTGGTGCTGTCGATTGCCGCACTGGCGCTGTTCGGCTCGATCATCAACGGCCTGAGCATTGCCATGACCGAGGTGAAGGAACGTGAAGCGGCGCTGATCACCTTCATGGTCACCGCGTCGGGGCTGACGCTGTTTTCCATTGGGTCGGCGTTCTGGGGGATTGTGGCGGGGGTTTTGACGTTGCTGATTCTGAATTGGCGCAAAGCTTAAAAGCAAAGATCGGGCCGCGTTCGGACGATCTTTTGATTCACGAAAAAAAACGGCGACCCGAAGGTCGCCGTTTTTTTCAGTATCACTTAGCCGCGTTGATCGGCTTTTCCGGATACCAAACGTCCAGCAGCGGGCTGACGGTCATGCCGGTCAGTTCGCTACGGCTTTTCAACCAGGCTTCAACGGCAGCGCGCTGCTCTTCGTTGACCGAGCCACGCTTCTGCAGGCACACCAGACCGAAGTCGTCGCCGCCGACATAGCCCAGACCGTTGGCTTCCATGGCTTCTTTGATGAATGCTTCGAGGAAAGCGTCAATGGCTTCTTCGGACAAGTCTTCTTTGAAGTCCAGGTTCAGTTCGAAACCCAGCTCTTGAAATTCATCAACGCACAGTTTTTTGCGCAGACGCTGGGAACGGTTAGTCGCCATTGGAACAATCCTCTTAAGTAATAACGGCCGGCACTTTACCAGTTTAAGCGGTCAATTGCCCGACTCTCTGGGCGCTGTGGCCGACCGCCTGTAAAAAAATAACGAAATGGCCGCCTCGGGCAAGGCACAAGCTGTTACAGCTTGGGGCATAATGCCGACACTTTCATGACCACTGAGGGCTTTTTCATCCATGCCCTCGTTATTTTTCCCCTCTTCTGCAGGGTTTTATTTCATATGATCAAATCGTTGCGTCCACTGTTTCTCGCCGGCCTTCTTCTGCCCCTGGCCCTGCCGGTTTCTGCGGCCACCATCAACACCGCCCTCACCCCTAACGTCGAAAAAGCCCTGAAGACCAGCAAACTGCCGCCCAATGCACTGTCGCTGGTGATGATTCCGCTCGACGGCCCGGGCAACGCGACCGTGTACAACGCCGACGTCTCGGTCAACCCGGCCTCTACCATGAAACTGGTCACCACCTACGCCTCGCTGGAAATGCTCGGCCCCAACCATCAGTGGAAAACCGAGTTCTACACCGACGGCGACCTGAGCGGCGGCATCCTCAACGGCAACCTGTACCTCAAGGGTGGCGGCGATCCGAAGCTGAACATGGAAAAACTCTGGCTGCTGATGCGCGACCTGCGCGCCAACGGCGTGACCCAGGTCACCGGTGACCTGGTTCTCGACCGCGGCTTCTTCATCCAGCCACAACTGCCCGAGTTCAACGACGACGGCAACGACGAGAACAAGCCGTTCCTGGTCAAGCCGGATTCGCTGCTGGTCAACCTCAAGGCGCTGCGTTTCGTCGCACGCAATGACGGTGGCCGGGTGCTGATCTCGGTGGAGCCGCCGATTGCCAGCGTGCGCATCGAAAACACGGTCAAGGCGCTCAACTCCAAACAGTGCACCGGTGGCGTGCGCTACAACCCGGTGACCCAGGCGGACGGCAGTGTGACCGTGACCGTCGCCGGCCAACTGGGTGAAGGTTGCAGCTCGCAGACTTACCTGTCGCTGCTCGACCACGCGACCTACACCGCCGGCGCCGTACGCGCGATCTGGAAAGAACTGGGTGGCAGCATCCAGGGCAAGGATCGCCTCGCCGCGACCCCGAGCAGCGCCAAACTGCTGGCCCGCGCCTACTCGCCGGATCTGGCGGAAATCATCCGCGACATCAACAAATACAGTAACAACACCATGGCCCAACAGCTGTTCCTGAGCCTGGGCCAGAAGTACCGTAACGAAGCCGACGGTGACGACGCCAAGGCCGCACAACGCGTGGTCCGCCAGTGGCTGGCGAAGAAAGGCATCACCGCGCCGCACCTGGTGATGGAGAACGGCTCCGGGCTGTCCCGCGCCGAACGCGTCAGCGCCCGCGAAATGGCCAACATGCTGCAAGCCGCCTGGCACAGCCCGTACGCCGCCGAGTACATCAGCTCGCTGCCGATTGCCGGCACCGACGGCACCATGCGCAAACGCTTGAAGACCACCGCGATGCGCGGCGAAGCCCACGTCAAGACCGGCACCCTGAACACCGTGCGCGCGATCGCCGGCTTCAGCCGCGACGTCAACGGCAATACCTGGGCGGTGGTGGCGATCCTCAACGACAAGGCCCCGTTCGGCGCATCGTCGGTGCTGGATCAGGTGCTGCTGGATCTGTACAAGCAGCCGCGGTTGCCGCAGACGGCTTCGGCCCTCTAAACCGCCCAAAGCAAAAGATCGCAGCCTGCGGCAGCTCCTACAGGGTGTACATCATTCCCATGTAGGAGCTGCCGCAGGCTGCGATCTTTTGATCTTCTGGGGGATTGGCGTAACGGCCTAACTCATCTGCTCAACCCGATCCCGCCCGCCCTGCTTCGCCGCATACACCCCCGAATCCGCGCGCAGCAGCAGCGCATCCGCGCCCTCCCCCGGGCGCCAGCTGGCGATGCCGAAACTCGCCGTCACCACGCCGACCACATCCACCGGCGCACCGCGCAAGCCCTGCCACAACTCCACCGCCAGCATGTACGCGTGCTCGCCGTCGATGTCCGGGCACAGCACCATGAACTCTTCGCCGCCCAGACGGCAGAACACATCAGTGCGACGCAGACGATGACCAATGCGCTCGCACACCGCTTGCAGCACGCGGTCACCCACGGCATGCCCGTACTGGTCGTTGATCCGCTTGAAGTGGTCGATGTCGAGCATGATCACCGACAGTTCGCCACCGCCGCGCTCGACCCGGGCCATTTCGGTGGTCAGGCGTTCTTGAAAATAGCGACGGTTGTGGATGCCGGTCAGTGAGTCGGTGACCGACAGTGCCCGCAATTCCTCTTCCACCCGCTTCAGATCGGAAATGTCTGAGATGTAGCCGTGCCACAGCACGCCGCCGCCCGGCAGCTCTTCCGGCGTCGCCTCACCACGCACCCAGCGCAGGCCGCGCTCGGGCAGTTGCACGCGGTACTCCTCGCGCCAGGGGCTGAGGTTGTCTGCCGAGGCGCGGATCGAGGTGCGCACGCGGGTGATGTCCTGCGGGTGGATGCGGGAGAAAATCGCCTCGGCATCGAGCAGCAGCACGTCCGGCGCCAGCTCGTAGATATCGCGGATGCCGTCGCTGGCGTAGATCACGCTGAAGCGCCCGTCGAATTCCATCTTGAATTGATAGATGCCGCCAGGCACGTGAGCACTGAGCTTTTTCAGCAGCACATCCCGCGCCGCCAGCGCCTCGTGCACGCGCTTGCGCTCGGTGATGTCGATGCAGATCGCCAGATGCCCGACCCACAGGCCCTGCTCATCGAGCACCGGGGTGGCGAGCATGTTCACCGGCAGATGACTGCCATCGCTGCGCACCAGCGTCCACTCGCGCGCTTCATGACCGCCGACTTCGCCACCCTCGACCAGCATCGCGTGACAGGTCGGGATGCTCTTGCCGTAGCGCGCGCTCAATTCCGCCGCGCGCGCTGCGAGTTCGCGCGGCAGGTGCAGGTTTTCCAGGGTCATGTGGCCGACGACATCGGCGCTGCTGTAGCCGAGCATCTGCTCTGCGCCGGGATTGAAGGTGTTGATCACCCCGCGCAGGTCAGTGGCGATGATTGCGACCTGGGTCGCGGCGTTCAGCACCCCGCGCAACTGGCCGTGGGTGCCGCGCAGTTCCTGCTCGCGAGCGTGCAATTCCTGGGTGCGCAGTTCGACCATGCGCAGGGCGCGCTGGCGCTGACTCACCAGCACATAGAGCAATGCGCTGAGCAACAGGCTCAGCAGTGCACCCAGCACCACCAGGCTGCTGACCGACGAATGGTTGGCCTGCAGAAAGGCTTCGCTGGGCTGTATGTCCACTTGATAGTCATGGTCGGCCATGCGCAACAACCGCGTGGCAGACAGATCACTGGCCCCGGCTGTGTTGGCGGATTCGTAGAGCACTTCATGCTGATCATCAGTGGACAGATCAAGGATGCGCACCGTGAGGAAGTCCTGGTTGTCCTCGGGCAAGCCATCGGCCAGCAACTGTTGCATGCTGATCACCGCCATCACATAGCCTTCAGACGTACCTGTCGGCGCCCCTTCACGGCTGACCGGCGCCAGCAGCAATACGCCCCGGGCATACGCTGGATCGATGCCCACCAGGTGCAATGGCTGCGACACCGCCATGTGCCCGGTGCTATCGGCGCGCTCCAGTGTCGCTCGTCGCAGAGGTTGCGCCAGCAGATCGTAACCCAACGGCGTGGGCAAATGACTCCGGCTCTGGGTGTAGATCACCGGCACGTATTCGGGGCGATCACCGGCCGCCTGTAACTGGCCTTCAGCGTTCAGCTCGCGAAGGGTGAAGGTGCTGAAACCTTCGTTGCGCACGGCTTGTTCGATCGCCGGGCGCTCGGCACGGCTCACCCGAGGCGCATAGGAATAGGCCTGGGTACGTAATAAAAGAGGTTTGGCATAACCGTCGAATTCGGCACGGGATACCGAATAGGAGTTGGCGAAGAAACGGCGCAGGCCGTCGAGGCGTTGTTCCTGATCCTGGAAACGTTCTTCGATACGGCTGTAACGCTCATTGGCCAGCAGTTGGAAGCGTTGGCGCAATTGATGATGAAACTGGTTGAGGGAAGCCCAGGCGAGCAGCCCCGTGAGAATCCCGCCGGCGAGCAATACCAGCAGCGCGACCAACCAGGCCGAGACGTCTTCGCTGATAAAACCCAGGATCCTTGGGCGCACGGGGTGCAACGACATAAAGACAACTCACTACGCCAGCATTTGCGGGAAAACCCCATTGACCGTGTGTGAGTTATAGCTATTAGCCACTAATTTAGCTAGCGCAGGAGGATCCACGGAGCCTTTAAAAATCAAGGCTCTGTGGATCCAACTTTGGCAAGTGTCAACGAGCCGTGATTTTCCAGGCGCGGTGAATCTTGGTGTTGCGGGCAAAATCCGGATCAATGGTCTGCGCGCTGATTTCCTCGACCGCGTAGCGCTCGGCCAGGTTCTCCTCCAGCTGGAACTTGCGGAAGTTGTTGGAGAAGTACAGCACGCCGCCCGGGGCCAGACGCGCCATGGCCAGGTCGATCAACTGCACCTGGTCACGCTGCACGTCGAAAATGCCTTCCATGCGCTTGGAGTTGGAGAAGGTCGGCGGATCGATGAAGATCAGGTCGAACTCGTCCCGGCAGCTTTCCAGCCACGCCATCACGTCGCCCTGCTCTAGACGGTTCTTGTCGGAGAAACCGTTCAGCGACAGGTTGCGACGCGCCCAGTCGAGGTAGGTTTTCGACAGGTCGACGCTGGTGGTGCTGCGCGCCCCGCCCTTGGCGGCGTGCACGCTGGCCGTCGCGGTGTAGCAGAACAGATTGAGGAAGCGCTTGCCGGCCGCCTCTTTCTGGATGCGCATGCGGATTGGCCGGTGGTCGAGGAACAGCCCGGTGTCGAGGTAGTCGGTGAGGTTCACCAGCAGCTTGACGCCACCTTCGCTGACCTCATTGAACTTGCCCTGCGCGGCCTGACGCTCGTACTGCTTGGTGCCGCTCTGGCGCTCGCGGCGTTTGACCACCACGCGGCTCTTGTCGACGTTCAGCGCCTGCGGAATCGCGGCCAGGGCATCGAACATGCGTGCCGAGGCCTTCTCCGGATCGATCGACTTCGGCGCAGCGTATTCCTGCACATGCACCCAGTCGTGGTACAGGTCGATGGCCATGGCGTATTCCGGCATGTCGGCATCGTAGACGCGGTAGCAATCGATGCCTTCGCGCTTGACCCACTTGCTCATCGCCTTGAGGTTTTTCTGCAGGCGGTTGGCAAACATCTGCCCGCCTTCGCTCAGGCGCGGTTGCTCGATCACCGGCGCCGGGGCTGGCGTCGGTTTGATCGGATTGCCGTTCTTGTTGAACTTGCGCTCTTGCGGCTCGTTCGGGGTTTGATCGTAAGCCGCTTGCTCGCGCTCGGCCTGACGCTGTTCCGGGGTACGACGCTCGCCGGTAACGAACTGATCCGGCAGCACCTTGATCAGCAGCAACTTGCACGGCAGCGCGCCGTTCCAGAACGAATACTGTTTGTGGCTGCGAATGCCCATGCGCTTGCCCAGGTCCGGCGCGCCGGTGAACACCGCGGCTTCCCAGTTCAGGCAGGCCTGACGCAGACGCTCGCCGAGGTTCTGGTAGAGGTACAACAGGCTGGCTTCATCACCCAGACGCTCGCCGTACGGCGGGTTGCAGATCACCAGACCTTTCTGGTTCTGGTCCGGACGCGGCTCGAAGGTCGCGACTTCGCCCTGATAGATCTTGATCCACTCGCTCAGACCGGCGCGCTCGACGTTGTTGCGGCCCGGTTGAATCAGGCGCGGGTCGGCTTCGTAACCGCGAATCCACAGCGGTGGCTTGGCCAGACCGGCAGCGGCACGCTCGACGGCTTCTTCATGGAGTTTTTTCCACAGCGCCGGGACGTGGCCCAGCCATGCAGTGAAGCCCCACTGCTCGCGACGCAGGTTCGGCGCCATGTCGGCGGCGATCATGCCGGCCTCGACGAGGAACGTACCGACACCGCACATCGGGTCAGCCAGCGCGCCGCCTTCGGCAGCAATGCGCGGCCAGCCGGAACGAATCAGGATCGCCGCCGCGAGGTTTTCCTTCAGCGGTGCAGCGCCCTGCTGCAAGCGGTAACCGCGCTGGTGCAGGCTGTGGCCGGAGAGATCGAGGGACAGGATCGCCTCACCGCGATCCAGACGCAGGTGAATGCGCAGGTCCGGGTTGAGCTTGTCGATGGACGGACGGTCGCCCTGCGGGGTGCGCAGTTTGTCGACGATGGCGTCCTTGACCTTCAAGGCGCCGAAGTGGGTGTTGTCGATGCCCGAGCCGTGACCGCTGAACTCAACGGCCAGAGTGCCGTCGCTGAGCATGTGGTCCTGCCAGTCGACATCCAGCACGCCGTGGTAGAGGTCTTCGGCGTCCTTCATCGGGAAACGCTTGAGGACCAGCAGCACACGGTTGGCCAGACGCGACCAGAGGCACAGGCGATAAGCGGTTTCCATGGTCGCCATGCCACGCACGGCGGAGGTGTGCTCGCGGGCGTCTTCAAGGCCAAGCCCGACGGCTTCCTCGATGAGCAGGCCTTCAAGGCCTTTGGGGCAAGTGAGGAAGAGTTCGAAACGATCGGACATGGTATTTCCAGAGCCTTTGGCTAGTGAACCGGCAACGCATTGCCGATCCGGTTTTCAATCAGGCGCTTTTCTAAAAGAGCGCCCGCGTGGCACGAAGGTGTGCCGTTCCATCCCCGCTGCTCGGGTTAAAAGAGCTTAGATGCAAGGACAGGTAAAAAAGTTGATGAAACAAAAAGTCTTAAAGCGACCCTTCGTCGCTTATTAACCGAGCGTAAACGTGGGTCATTCTCACTAAAGGATTAACCCCATCATCCCGCGCGGGGCTGATCATACCGGGGTTTGCTGAAAAAACGCTCATGAAACCCGTCGTTACTTATGGCTGTAGCACTATTTTCGTTACGTCCTTATGACAAAACGATCATTCCCTCGGTGTGACTCATTGGTTAGAACTGACCACAGGTTGACGTCGCAACGGCGTCAACACCTTGGCTCGCCACGCCGGCAGCGAGCCGCCCCACGGCAGAGTTTTTCTGCCAGACCTCGGTTGAGGTCAACGCGACACAAACAGTCAACAAGTGAGGGAAACACCCTATGAGAAGACTTAAGCGTGATCCGTTGGAAAGAGCATTTTTGCGCGGATATCAATATGGCGTTGGTGGCAAATCCCGCGAGCTTTGCCCATTTACTCTACCGTCGGTACGTCAAGCCTGGATCAACGGCTGGCGAGAAGGACGCGGCGACAACTGGGACGGTATGACCGGCACTGCGGGGATCCACAGACTCAACGAACTTCACGCCGTCGGCTGACACAGGGCACTTATTGCGACACGACAATCTGAATTTTTAGCGACTTACCATGCACGTCCTTCCCGGACGGCGGGCTGCGGCCCAGGGGCTCCTTCGAGGAGCCCTTTTTTATGCCTGAATGACACACATCTCATGTAGGAGCTGCCGGAGGCTGCGATCTTTTGCTTTTGATATTAAAAAACAACATCAAAAGATCGCAGCCTCCGGCAGCTCCTACATTGACCGGGTCAGCCTGGGTTATTTGCGCAGGGCGGCGATCGCGTCTACCGACTCACGAATCAGCGCCGGGCCTTTATAGATGAAGCCCGAATAGATCTGCACCAGGCTCGCACCGGCGAGAATCTTCTCCGCCGCATGCTTGCCTTCGGTAATACCGCCAGCCGCAATGATCGGCAACCGTCCGGCCAATTCACCGGCCAGCACTTTCACGGTGTGGGTGCTCTTCTCCCGCACCGGGGCACCCGACAAACCACCCGCCTCGTCACCATGCTCCATGCCTTCGACGCCGACGCGGCTCAGGGTGGTGTTGGTGGCGATCACTGCATCCATCCCGGTTTCGATCAACGCCTGCGCGACCTGCGCGGTTTCTTCGTCGGTCATGTCCGGGGCGATCTTGATCGCCAGCGGCACGTGTTTGCCGTGACGCAAGGCCAGTTCGGCGCGGCGCGTGGCCAGGTCCGCCAGCAACTGCTTGAGCGAGTCACCGAACTGCAGGCTGCGCAGGCCCGGGGTGTTCGGCGAGCTGACGTTGACAGTGATGTAACTGGCGTGGGCATACACCTTGTCCAGGCAGATCAGGTAGTCGTCGACAGCGCGCTCGACCGGGGTGTCGAAGTTCTTGCCGATGTTGATCCCCAGCACGCCTTTGTATTTGGCTGCGGCGACCCGCGCCAGCAGGTTATCGACACCGAGGTTGTTGAAGCCCATGCGGTTGATGATCGCCTCGGCTTCCGGCAGGCGGAAGATCCGTGGTTTCGGATTGCCCGGCTGCGGACGCGGAGTCACGGTGCCGATTTCGACAAAACCGAACCCCAGTTGCGAGAAGCCATCGATGGCCGCGCCGTTCTTGTCCAGACCGGCCGCCAGACCCACCGGGTTCGGGAAATCCAGGCCCATGACCGTCACCGGCACGTTCGCCGGCTTCTTGCACAGCAAGCCGTTGAGGCCCAAACGCCCACCCGCGCCGATCAGATCCAGCGACAGATCATGGGAGGTTTCCGGGGAAAGTTTGAACAACAGCTGACGGGCCAGGGTGTACATGGGCGGCGATGACTCGGGCGGCGAAAAGAGGCGGCGATTATAGCCGGGCAACGCTCCCTGGCGCGAGGCGTACAGGCAAATCAGCCCGACTGGCATATGCCTTGCACCTTGCGGGTTATCAGCCCACAGGCCAATGGCGGCGTGCGGGCACGGACAATGGCGTCGTCCTCGGGTTTTGCTTGGGCAAAGCCGGGGACGACGTTTTTTTTGAAGGTGGCTTTATATGAGTGATTCGCCCGTCGGGCCGCTGGCCTGGGTCAACGGCAGTGACGCCCCGGAAAAAAGCGTGATCAACCTCGGCTTCATGGCCCTGAGCGATTGCGCCTCGGTGGTCGTGGCCGCAACGCAGGGCTTTGCCCAACCTTACGGCCTGACGATCAACCTCAAGCGTCAGGCCTCATGGGCCACGTTGCGCGACAAACTGGTCAGTGGCGAACTGGATGTCGCCCACAGCCTGTACGGGCTGATTTACGCGGTGCATCTGGGCATCGGCGGCGTCGCCCCGTGCGACATGGCGGTGCTGATGGGGCTGAACCAGAACGGCCAGAGCCTCAACCTGTCCCGCGGCTTGCAGCAACTGGGCGTGACCAGTCCTGAGGCGCTGGATCGGCACGCGCACCAAACCCGCGCAAAACTGACCTTCGCCCAGACCTTCCCCACCGGCACCCATGCAATGTGGCTTTATTACTGGCTGGCGAGTCAGGGCATTCATCCGTTGCAGGATGTCGACAGTGTGGTGGTGCCGCCGCCGCAAATGGTCGCGCACCTGCAAGCCGGGCGCATCGATGGGTTCTGCGTCGGTGAGCCGTGGGCTGCCAGCGCCGTGCAGCAGGATCTGGGGTTCACCCTCGCCACCAGCCAGACCATCTGGCCCGATCACCCGGAAAAAGTCCTCGGCTGCACCCGCGCGTTCGTCGAGCAATACCCCAACACCGCCCGGGCGCTGGTGATGGCGATCCTGGAGGCCAGCCGCTTCATTGAGCAAAGCCCGGAAAACCGCCGCAGCACCGCGCAACTGCTGAGCGCCCCGGAATATCTCGACGCCCCGCTGTCCTGCATCGAGCCGCGGTTTCTCGGTGACTACGCCGACGGCCTCGGCAATCGCTGGCAGGACCCGCACGCCTTGCGCTTTCATGGCAACGGCGAGGTCAATCTGCCGTATCTGTCCGACGGCATGTGGTTCATGACCCAGTTCCGCCGCTGGGGCTTGCTGCGTGAAGACCCCGACTACCTCGGCGTCGCCCGCCAGGTTCAACAGCTGGAGATTTACCGCGAAGCCGCCACCGCCGTGGGCGTCGCCGCCTGGGGCAAGGAAATGCGCAGCAGTCAGTTGCTCGACGGCAAAGTCTGGGACGGCAGCGATCCGGCCGGTTACGCCCGCAGTTTCAAGCTGCACGCCCTGAGCGACGCCGCTGCCCTTCTCGCCCGCCGCTGACAGGAGACCGACACCATGTTGCGCATTCTGCTGATCAACGACACCGCGAAAAAAGTCGGGCGCCTGAAAGCCGCGCTGACCGAGGCCGGTTTCGAGGTCATCGATGAGTCCGGCCTGACCATCGACCTGCCGGCACGCGTCGAAACGGTGCGCCCGGACGTGATCCTGATCGATACCGAGTCACCGAGCCGTGATGTGATGGAGCAAGTGGTGCTGGTCAGCCGCGACCAGCCCCGGCCAATCGTGATGTTCACCGACGAACATGACCCCGGGGTGATGCGTCAGGCGATCAAGTCCGGGGTCAGCGCCTACATCGTCGAAGGCATTCACGCCCAGCGCTTGCAGCCGATTCTGGATGTGGCGATGGCCCGCTTCGAAAGCGATCAGGCCCTGCGCGCGCAACTGCACGCCCGCGACCAGCAACTGGCCGAGCGCAAGCGCATCGAACTGGCCAAAGGGCTGCTGATGAAGATGAAGGACTGCAACGAGGAAGAGGCCTACACCCTGATGCGCCGCCAGGCCATGAGCCGCCAGCAGAAACTGATTCAGGTGGCGGAGCAGATCATTGCCATGAGTGAGTTGCTCGGCTGATTAAAGATCAAAAGATCGCAGCCTTCGGCAGCTCCTACACGGACATGCGTATTCCTGTAGGAGCTGTCGAGTGCAACGAGGCTGCGATCTTTTGATCCTTGGCACAAATCTGGCTAGGCATTCAGTACAGGTAACCAACGGCGGTTGCCCCACCCACGACAAAGACGTCGCTCACCCGTTCGCCCCTCATGGCGAAACAGGTAGCGGCGTTTTTTGCGTTTTGGCCCCACAGCCCGGGGCCGGTGGTGCGGCCGTGGCGGCGCTCCACCTGCTGTGACTCCTATAGAGACTCTTTTCAGCTGAGGTGCGCGATGAATTCAAGCTTCTGGAAATCCGGCCATACCCCGACCCTGTTCGCAGCCTTTCTGTATTTCGACCTGAGTTTCATGGTCTGGTACCTGCTCGGCCCGCTGGCGGTGCAGATCGCCGCCGACCTGCACCTGACCACGCAACAACGCGGCCTGGTCGTGGCAACGCCGATTCTGGCCGGAGCGGTGTTGCGCTTTGTGATGGGCATGCTGGCTGATCGCCTGTCACCGAAAACCGCCGGACTGATCGGCCAGGTGATCGTGATCTGCGCACTGTTCGGCGCCTGGAAACTCGGCATCCACAGTTATGAACAGGCGCTGGTGCTCGGGTTGTTCCTCGGCATGGCCGGCGCCTCGTTCGCCGTCGCGCTGCCGCTGGCCTCGCAATGGTATCCGCCGCAACATCAGGGCAAGGCCATGGGCATCGCCGGCGCCGGTAACTCCGGCACCGTGTTTGCCGCGTTGATCGCTCCGGTGCTGGCCGCGTCATTCGGCTGGAGCAACGTATTCGGCTTCGCGCTGATTCCATTGCTGCTGACCCTGGTGCTGTTCGCCTGGCTGGCAAAAAACGCCCCGCAGCGGCCGAAAGCCAAAGCCATGGCCGACTATTTCAAGGCACTCGGTGACCGCGACAGTTGGTGGTTCATGTTTTTCTACAGCGTCACCTTCGGCGGCTTCATCGGCCTGGCCAGCGCCCTGCCCGGCTATTTCAATGACCAATACGGCCTGAGCCCGGTCACCGCCGGTTACTACACCGCCGCCTGCGTGTTCGGCGGCAGCCTGATGCGCCCGCTGGGTGGCGCACTGGCGGATCGCTTCGGCGGCATCCGCACCTTGCTGGCGATGTACACCGTGGCGGCGATCTGCATTGCGGCTGTCGGTTTCAACCTGCCAAGTTCCTACGCGGCGCTGGCGCTTTTTGTCTGCACCATGCTCGGTCTTGGCGCTGGCAACGGTGCGGTGTTCCAGTTGGTGCCGCAACGTTTTCGCCTTGAGATCGGGGTGATGACCGGGCTGATCGGCATGGCCGGCGGCATCGGCGGCTTTGCCCTGGCCGCCGGTATGGGCGCGATCAAGCAAAGCACCGGCAGCTATCAACTGGCGTTGTGGTTGTTCGCCAGCCTTGGCGTATTGGCGTGGTTCGGCCTGCACGGCGTCAAACGTCGCTGGAGAACCACTTGGGGTTCGGCAGCCGTGACCGCGGCACGGGTCTGAAACGCCGATGGCTTTGCAACTGAGTTTCGCCGAAGCCAGCGCCACCGGCCCTCGCGAGGAGAATCAGGACGCCCTGCGCCTGGTCACACCGGCTCCGGCACTGGCGGCGAGCAAGGGTTATCTGTTCGCCATTGCCGACGGTGTCAGCCAATGTGCCGATGGCGGGCTCGCTGCGCGTTCGACCTTGCAGGCTTTGGCCCTCGACTACTACGCCACGCCGGAAACCTGGAGCGCGGCCCAGGCCCTGGATCGCCTGCTGCTCGCCCAGAACCGCTGGTTGCAGGCCAACGGTGGTGGGCAACCGCTGCTCACCACGGTCAGTGCCTTGGTCATGCGCGGTCGGCGCTTTACCCTGGCTCATGTAGGCGATTGCCGGGTTTATCGCTGGCACGCCGACAGTCTGCAGCGGGTCAGCAAAGATCACGTCTGGGATCAACCGGGTATGCAGCACGTGCTTAAACGCGCGCTGGGGCTGGATCAGCATCTGGTGCTGGATTTCCTCGACGGTGAATTGCGCGCAGGCGAGTGTTTCGTGCTGCTCAGCGATGGCGTGTGGTCGACATTGGGTGATACCGCGATTGCCGCGATTCTGCGTGATCAGCCGGATCTCCACAGCGCGGCACACACGCTGGTCAACGCCGCTCACCTGGCCGGCAGTCAGGACAACGCCAGCGCGTTGCTGGTGCGGGTCGATGCCGTCGGTGAGGCGAGCCTCGGCGATGCGCTGATACATTTACAGCAATGGCCGCTGCCGCCGCCGCTGAAAACCGGGCAGATGTTCGAAGGCTGGCAGGTGCAAGGCGTCGTCGGCCAGAGCCAGCAATCGCTGCTGTATCGGGTCTTGGATGGGCAAGGCCGGAGCTGGCTGTTGAAAACCCTGCCGGCGCGTCTGGCCGATGATCCCCAGACCGGGCAGGCCTTGCTGTCGGAAGAATGGTTCCTCAAACGCGTCGCCGGACGGCACTTTCCTGAAGTCCATGCCGGCAACCAGCGTCAGCATTTGTACTACGTGATGCGTGAATATTGCGGAACGACGCTGGCGCAGTTGTTTCAACAGAACGGCCCCTTGCCCGTGGCGCAATGGCAGGAGATCGCCGAGCGGCTATTGCGCGCGGTGGGATTGCTGCATCGGCGACAGATTCTGCACCGCGACATCAAGCCGGAAAATCTGCACCTGGGCGACGACGGTGAGTTGCGGTTGCTGGATTTCGGTCTGGCGTACTGCCCGGGACTGTCACAAGACACACCGTCAACGCTGCCGGGAACACCGAGTTTCATCGCCCCGGAAGCCTTTCGCGGCGAGCCACCCAGTGCGCAACAGGATTTGTACGCCGTCGGCGTGAGCCTGTATTTCCTGCTGACGGGGCACTTTCCCTACGGCGAGATCGAAGCCTTTCAACGACCGCGATTCGGCGTGCCGGTGAGTGCCAGTCGCTACCGTCCGGACTTGCCGGAGTGGGTCGCGCAGAGTCTTGAGCGCGGTGTTGCTGCGGACCCGCACCAGCGATTTGAAACGGCTGAAGAATGGTTATTGCTGCTGGAACAGGGTGAGCGGCGCAGCTTGAGCGTGCGACCCAGACCTTTATTGGAGCGAGAGCCGCTGAAGGTCTGGCGGACGATGGCGTTGCTGGCCCTGCTGGGGAATCTGGTGCTGCTGGTGTTGTTGTTTCATCACCCTTGAAAGATCGCAGCCTTCGGCAGCTCCTACAGGGAATTGCGTACACCTGTAGGAGCTGCCGAAGGCTGCGATCTTTTGATCCTGCGCTCCAAAAAAGCGCAACACGCCTCCAAAAAGTGCAGCGAGACATCCCCAATCGAGCCAATGTCCCAGCAATTACAGTCCTCCCGGCACTTGGCACAACCGCTGCATTACTCGTTTCACCATACATAAAACCCAACCTTCAACGACGAAGGCCGGGTTTCCCGAGAGAACGGGACCAGGACAAAGGCGTCCTCGCTAGGCAACTAGCGGGACGCCTTTTTTTGTTTGCGCAAAATTTGTCGAGCAAGGCCTGACTGCCCACAAGAGGCCAGCCGCAGCTCCCCCGGAGAACCTGATGAAAAAACTCAAACTGGTGATGATCGGCAATGGCATGGCCGGGGTTCGCACCCTGGAAGAACTGCTCAAACTGAGCAACGAGCTGTACGACATCACGGTCTTCGGCGCCGAACCGCACACCAACTACAACCGCATTCTGCTGTCACCGGTGCTGGCCGGCGAGCAGACCTTCGAAGAGATCGTGCTCAACGACCTCGACTGGTACCTGGAAAACAACATCAAGTTGTTGCTCAACCGCAAGGTGGTGCAGATCGACCGGGTCAAACGTCGGGTGATCGCCGAAGACGGCACCGAGGCCGAATACGACCGCCTGTTGATCGCCACCGGTTCGACGCCATTTATCCTGCCGATCCCTGGCAATACCTTGCAGGGTGTGATCGGCTACCGCGACATCGCCGACACCCAGGCGATGATCGACACCGCGAAAACCCACAAACACGCGGTGGTCATCGGCGGCGGCCTGCTCGGCCTCGAAGCCGCCAACGGCCTGATGCTGCGCGGCATGCACGTCACCGTGGTGCACCTCGGCGAATGGCTGCTGGAGCGGCAACTGGACAAGACCAGCGGCCAACTGCTGCAAAGCGCCCTCGAATCCCGTGGCCTGCACTTTCGCCTGTGCGAGCAGACCCAGGCCCTGCACGATGCCGGCAATGGCCGGGTCGGCTCGGTGCAATTCAAGAACGGCGACATCATCCCTGCTGATCTGGTGGTCATGGCCGCCGGCATTCGCCCTAATACCGAACTGGCGGAACAGGCCGGCATCCCGTGCAACCGCGGGATTCTGGTCAACGACACCCTGCAAACCTACGATCCGCGCATTTATGCCATCGGCGAGTGCGCCAGCCATCGCGGCATTGCCTATGGCCTGGTAGCACCGCTGTTCGAACAGGCCAAAGTCTGCGCCAACCACCTCGCACAATTGGGTTTCGCCCGCTACCAGGGCTCGGTGACCTCGACCAAATTGAAAGTCACCGGCATCGACCTGTTTTCCGCCGGCGACTTCATGGGCGGCGAAGGCACCGAAACCATCACCCTCTCCGACCCGATCGGCGGCGTATACAAGAAACTGGTGATCAAGGATGACGTGCTGGTCGGCGCTTGTCTGTACGGCGATACGGCAGATGGCGGTTGGTATTTCCGCCAGATTCGTGAGAATCACGCCATTGGCGAGATCCGCGATCACCTGATGTTCGGCGAAAACGCCCTCGGAGACGTAGGACATCAGGGCCAGGACAAAGCCATGGTCATGGCCGACACCGCCGAAGTCTGCGGCTGCAACGGCGTGTGCAAAGGCACCATCGTCAAGGCGATTCAGGAACACGGCCTGTTCAGTGTCGATGAGGTGAAAAAACACACCAAAGCCGCGAGTTCCTGTGGTTCCTGCGCTGGTTTGGTCGAGCAGATTCTGATCAACACCGTCGGCGGCGCGGCGGACGTCAAACCGAAGAGCGAAAAAGCCATCTGCGGTTGCAGCGACCTCAACCACGGGCAGATTCGCCAGGCCATTCGCGAACAGCACCTGCTGACCATCGCCGGCACCATGAGCTACCTCAACTGGCGCACCCCCAACGGCTGTGCGACGTGCCGCCCGGCGCTGAACTATTACCTGATTTCCACCTGGCCCGGCGAAGCCAAGGACGATCCGCAATCGCGCCTGATCAACGAGCGCGCCCACGCCAACATTCAGAAGGACGGCACCTATTCGGTGGTTCCAAGGATGTGGGGTGGCGTGACCAACCCGTCGGAACTGCGGCGGATTGCCGACGTGGCCGACAAGTACAACGTGCCCATGGTCAAGGTCACCGGCGGTCAGCGTATCGACCTGCTGGGGATCAAGAAGCAGGACTTGCCCGGTGTCTGGAAGGACCTCGACATGCCGTCCGGCCATGCCTACGGCAAATCCATCCGCACCGTGAAAACCTGCGTCGGCAGCGAATTCTGCCGCTTCGGCACGCAGAATTCGACACAGTTGGGCATCGAGCTGGAACATGACCTGTTCAACATGTGGTCGCCGCACAAAGTGAAGCTGGCCGTCTCCGGATGCCCACGCAACTGCTCGGAAGCGGGGATCAAGGACGTAGGCATTATCGGCGTCGACTCCGGCTGGGAGATGTACATCGGCGGCAACGGCGGGATCAAGACCGAAGTCGCCGAATTCTTCGTCAAGCTGAAAACCGCCGAGGAAGTCCGCGAATACAACGGCGCGTTCCTGCAGCTGTATCGCGAAGAAGCCTTCTACCTCGAACGCACCGTGCACTACCTGCAACGGGTCGGCATGGAGCACATCAAGAAAGCCGTGCTCGAAGACCCCGAGCGCCGCAAGGCTCTGAACGAACGCCTGCAGTTCTCCCTGTCGTTCGAACAGGACCCGTGGAAAGAGCGTCTGGCGCAGCCGCAACTGAAGAAAGAATTCGATGTGATCCCTGTGAAAAACCTGGAGGTGCCGGCATGAACTGGCTCGATATCTGTGCCCTGGAAGAGATCAATGCCCTCGGTTCGCGGATCATCGCCGGGCCAAAAGGTGACATCGCGATTTTTCGTACAAGTGACGACGAGGTTTTCGCACTCGACGACCGCTGCCCACACAAAGGCGGGCCGTTGTCACAGGGGTTGATCTACGGCAAACGCGTGGCCTGCCCGCTGCACAACTGGCAGATCGACCTGCAAACCGGTGAAGCCCAGGCACCGGACATCGGCTGCGCCCATCACCACCCGGCGCGGGTCGAGAACGGTCGCGTGCAATTGGCCCTGCGGGATGCCGTCTGATGAACCGCCAGACGACCGCCTCGACCTGCTGCTATTGCGGGGTCGGCTGCGGCGTGCTGATCGAACATGACGGCGAGCGCATCCTCGGCGTCAGCGGCGATCCGGCGCATCCGGCCAACTTCGGCAAACTGTGCAGCAAAGGCTCGACCCTGCACCTGACCGGCGACCTCGCGGCACGCGCGCTGTACCCGGAATTGCGCCTGGGCAAAGGCCTGGCGCGCAGCCGTACTGACTGGGACAGCGCACTGGAACACGCCGCCAACGTGTTCGCCGAGACCCTCGCCGAACATGGCCCGGACAGTGTGGCGTTCTACATCTCCGGCCAGTTGCTGACCGAGGACTATTACGCCTTCAACAAGCTCGCCCGGGCGCTGGTTGGCACCAACAACATCGACAGCAATTCACGGCTGTGCATGTCGTCAGCGGTGGTCGGCTACAAACGCAGCCTCGGCGCCGATGCCCCGCCGTGCAGCTACGAGGACCTGGAACTGAGCGATTGCGTGATGATCGCCGGCAGTAACATGGCCTACGCCCACCCGGTACTTTTCCGGCGTCTGGAAGAGGCAAAATCCCGCCGTCCACAGATGAAAGTCATCGTCATCGACCCCCGGCGCACCGACACCTGCGACCTCGCGGACCTGCATCTGGCGATTCTGCCCGGCACCGACGTCGCGTTGTTCCATGGGATTTTGCATCTGTTGTTGTGGGAAGACTGGATCGACCGCGACTTCATCAAGGCGCACACCGAGGGTTTGCCCGAGCTGAAAAACCTGGTGCGCGACTACACTCCGCAGATGGTGTCGCAACTGTGCGGGATCAGTGTCGAGCAATTGCAGCAATGTGCCGAATGGGTGGGCACCTCGCCAAGTTTCCTGTCGTTGTGGTGCATGGGCCTGAATCAGTCCACGGCCGGCAGCGCGAAAAACAGCGCGCTGATCAACCTGCACTTGGCCACCGGGCAAATCGGTCGCCCGGGCGCAGGACCTTTCTCGTTGACCGGTCAGCCGAATGCCATGGGTGGGCGGGAAACCGGCAGCCTGTCCAATTTGCTGCCCGGCCATCGTGACGCAGCCAATCCCGAGCACCGCGCCGAAGTGGCGGCTTATTGGGGTGTCGATCAACTGCCCGAAAGCACCGGTCTGAGTGCGATTGAGCTGTTCGAGCGCGTGCGCAGCGGCCAGATCAAGGCGCTGTGGATTGCCTGCACCAACCCTGCTCAATCGATGCCTGATCAACACGCCGTTCGCGAGGCGCTCCAGGCCTGCCCGTTCGTAGTGTTGCAGGAAGCCTTTCGTACCACCGAAACCGCCGCCTTCGCCGACCTGTTGTTGCCCGCTGCCAGTTGGGGTGAAAAGGAAGGTTCGGTGACCAACTCCGAACGGCGAATTTCCCACGTGCGACAGGCCATTCTCCCACCGGGTGAAGCGCGGTCGGACTGGGCGATCACCGTGGATTTCGCACAGCGACTGGAGAAACGTCTGCGCCCGCAACAGCCGAGTCTGTTTGCCTTCGAGCAACCGGCGCAGCTGTTTGATGAATACAAGCAACTGACCCGTGGGCGCGACCTGGACTTGTCAGGCATCAGCCATCAATTGATCGACGAGTTGGGGCCGCAGCAATGGCCCTTCTCCACCGGCGCCCGGCAAGGCACTGCGCGCCTGTATGGCGACGGGATATTTCCTACGGCCAGTGGTCGCGCGCAGTTCATCACCGATCCCTACCGCGCCGCCAAAGAACAACGGGATGCGCGGTTTCCGCTGACCCTGATCACCGGACGCCTGCGCGATCAATGGCACGGCATGAGCCGCACCGGCACCGCTGCGCAATTGTTCGGGCATGTCAGCGAAGCGGTGTTAAGCCTGCATCCGGACGAAATGCGCCGACATCGCTTGCAGCCGGGCGATCTGGTCAATCTGAAGAGTCGGCGCGGTGCACTTATCGTGGCAGTCGGCAGCGACGACAGCGTGCGTCCGGGTCAGGCCTTTCTGCCGATGCACTGGGGCGACCGGTTTCTCAAGGGCGGGGTAAACAGCCTGACCTTGCCGGCCTTCGATCCTTTGTCGAAGCAGCCCGAACTCAAACACAGCGGCGTGCGTCTGGAGCCGGTGAATTTGCCATGGCACTTGTTCGCACTCATCGAGGGCGATGTTCAACGGCATTTCGAGACGCTACGACCCCTCTGTGAGGCGTTTTCCTACGTCAGCCTCAGCCTTGTCGGACGTGAACGGCCCGCGCTGCTGATACGCGCTGCCAGCGCCACGGCTCCGGAACCACAACTGCTGCGCGATATCGACCAGTGCCTGGCGCTGATCGACGGTCCGGTACTGGCCTACGACGACCCGCGCCGCGCCATTGGCAAACGGGTACGCATCGAAAACGGCCGAATCACCGCGATCCGCCTCGCGGGCGAAACCTTGGCCCAACACTGGCTGCAAGGATTGTGGCTTGAAGGCCGCGCCGACGAACAACTGCGCCGCTGGCTTCTGGCCCCGATGAGTGCGCCACCGGGCAATGCCGACTTGCAGGCCAACCCGGGCAAAACCCTGTGCAACTGCAAAAACGTCAGCCACAGCGCGGTGTGCGCCGGGATTCGCCAAGGCCTCGATTTGCAGGGCCTCAAACAACAACTGGGATGCGGCACGCAATGCGGTTCATGCGTCCCCGAAATCAAGCGCTTGCTGGCCGCAGATCTGCAGCCGGTATCGGTTATCTGATAAGGAAAACACCATGAATGCAAAAGTCTGGCTGGTGGGCGCAGGCCCCGGTGATCCCGAGTTGCTGACGCTCAAAGCAGTCCGCGCGCTGCGCGAAGCGGACGTGGTGCTGATTGACGATCTGGTCAACGACGCGGTGTTGGAGCATTGCCCCGCTGCGCGAATCATTGCCGTGGGCAAACGCGGCGGTTGCCGCTCGACACCTCAGGCGTTCATCCACCGACTGATGCTGCGTTACGCGCGCCAGGGTAAATGCGTGGTGCGGCTCAAGGGCGGCGACCCGTGCATTTTCGGCCGTGGCGGTGAAGAGGCGCAGTGGCTGCGCGAACGTGGTGTTGCGGTGGAGCTGGTCAATGGCATTACCGCCGGACTCGCCGGCGCGACGCAGTGCGATATTCCACTGACGTTGCGTGGTGTGGCGCGCGGCGTGACGCTGGTGACCGCGCACACCCAGGACGACAGCCAACTGAACTGGCAGGCGCTGGCGCAGGGCGGGACGACACTGGTGATTTACATGGGCGTGGCCAAGCTTGGCGAGATTCGCGATCAGCTATTGGCCGGCGGGATGGCGGCGAATACGCCGGTGGCGATGATTGAAAATGCGTCACTGCCTGAGCAGCGCGAATGCCGCAGTGATCTGCTGGGTATGAGCGAAGACGCGAGTGCCTTTGATTTGAAAAGCCCGGCGATTCTGGTGATCGGCGCGGTGGCCGCCATTGCAGAAGATCAAAAGATCGCAGCCTTCGGCAGCGCCTACAGGGCGTAGGCCGCTCCAATGTAAAAGTGGCTGCAGCCAAATCGCAGACAAAGAAAAGCCCGGCCTGAGCCGGGCTTTTCTCAAAGCGGCGAGCTAATTACTTAGCTTGAGCTTCAACCTGCGCTTCTACGCGACGGTTAACAGCGCGACCAGCTTCAGTTTTGTTGTCAGCAACTGGGCGGGATTCGCCGTAGCCGATCGACTGAACGCGGGACGACTCAACACCGTACTGGTTGGTCAGAACTTGCTTAACGGCGTTTGCACGACGCTCAGACAGTTTCTGGTTGTAAGCGTCAGGACCGACGGAGTCAGTGTGACCTTCAACAGTGGTGTGAGTGGCTGGGTACTGCTTCATGAAGTCAGCCAGGTTCTTGATGTCAGCGTAGCTGTTTGGCTTGACGACCGACTTGTCGAAGTCGAATTTCACGTCCAGCTCTACACGAACAACTTCAGCAACTGCTGGGCAGCCATCAGCGTCAACAGTTACGTTGGCTGGGGTGTCCGGGCACTTGTCAACGTTGTCGCAAACGCCATCGTTGTCGCTGTCGGAGCAGACTTCAGCCGGAGCTGGAACTGGAGCAGCAGCTGGCTTGCCGCCGCCACCGAAGTTCACACCCAGACCAACCGATGGAGCGTAGTCCCAACGGCCGTTGTCCAGTTTGTAGTCAGCTTCTACGCCAGCACGGGCGAAGAAGTTTTCGGCGAAGTAGTACTTAACGCCAGCGCCAGCAGTCAGGAAAGTCGACTGGTCGCGACCGGTGTGGCCGTCAGCAGCTACGTTGGTCAGGTTGCCGTGCTTAACGCCACCTTCAACGTATGGACGCAGAGCGTCGCCAGCGTTGTTGAAGTGGTATTGAGCGGTCAGACCGAAGTTGTCACCGCGCAGTTTCTGGCTGCCGGTACCATCGTTCGAACGGGTGTGGTTGTTACGATCCCAGCCGAAGTTGATCGAGACGTCATCGGTCAGGAAGTAACCGATTTTGGCGCCTGGGTTGAAGCCGTCTTCGACATGATCAATGCTGTCGTTGTACTGCTTCTTGTAGTTGATCTCGCCTTCAACTGCGCCTTGGCCTTGTGCCAGTGCGCCGAACGAAGTAGCGGCAATAAGAGAACCAATGGCCAAGCCCAAGGTGTTTTTCAGTTTCATCCGTTAAATCCCCATCTGGTGATTGTGAAGCAGTCCCGCAAACCGGGGGACAACTCGGCGGCAAGTCTATCAGAACTTGCCTACACGTAAGAGATATTTGCGCTGAACTAAGTTTCAGCAATGCCTGCAAATTTCTCACGCAATTTGTCTAGAGCACGTTTGTACCGCATTTTTGTCGCACTCAAACCCATGTGCATGATGTCTGCGATCTCCTGAAATTCAAGTTCTGCGACAAATCGTAGCACCAGAATTTCACGGTCAATCGGGTTCACATACACCAGCCAGCGATCGAGTCCGCCCTTCTCCTCGGGTTTCGGCGCCTTTTCTTCCGACGCTTCTTCCAGGGGGTCCAGACTCAAAGCGTCCATCAAGCGACGCTTTCGCCGTTCCTTCCGATACTGCGTGATGCATTCGTTGTAAGTGATGCTGTACAGCCACGTCTTGAACTTCGATTTCCCCTCGAAGTTCTTCAGGCCGTACAGCACCTTCAGCATCACTTCCTGACAGACATCGTCTGCGTCGCGATCGTTCCCAAGATATCTCGCACAAACGTTAAATAATGTTCGCTGGTAACGCCGCATCAGCTCTTCATAGGCGCGCGTCACGTGAAACAGCTCGGTATGCGAGCGCGCGACCAACTCCTCATCAGAGAGCTCACGGGGGTCATAGCGCGTGGATAGCGTTTGGGCTTTATTCAAAACAAGTCGTGCCGACAGTCAGGTCAATGTCCGCCGCTACCCTCTCAGGGCAATTTGCGGCGGCATACATTAGCAGGGTTTGCCGGGTTAGCGGCTACTCACATGCTGTTCCAGCAGGATCCGATTGGAAAGTGAGACTAGCTCACCCTCATCGGTCAGCAATGTGGTTTTAACCGTGCCGATCTCTTCGATCTGGCCTTCGACCTCACCAACACGCACTTGTTGCCCAACCTGATACAACTCACGCACATAGATTCCCGCAAGAATCTGACCGGCAATTTCCCGGCTTCCCAACCCCATGGCCAGCGCAACCGCCAGACCAACGGTAATCAATACGATGACGATCACATGGTTCAGCAGGTCGGTCTTGACCTCAAGCTGACTGATCGCGACCGAAATGCTGATGATGATCACCAGCCCTTGGGCGATTCGGCCCAAGCCCGAAGCGTAGTCCAGTCCTACGCCTTCTGCCGCCCCGCGCACCAGCCCATTGGCCAGTTGCGCGAGCAAAACACCCACCAGCAAGACCAGCGCGGCGCCGAAAACTTTCGGCAAATACAACGCCAGCATGTCCAGCGTAGCTGAAACTCGCTCAAGTCCAAGGGACTCTGCTGCAGAAACGAGGAAAATCAGCAGAACGAACCAGTAGACGATCTTGCCGATCAGGGTCGAGATCGGCACTTGCAACCCGGCCCGCGACATCAATTTGGTCAGCCCGGTGCCGCCCATCAGGCGATCGAGGCCCAGTTTGGCGAGCAATTTGGACAGCAGGGTATCGAGCAGTTTGGCCACCACGAAGCCCAACAGCAGCACCACCAGTGCGCCGAACAGGTTCGGGATGAAGTTCGCAACTTTGGTCCACAACGCAGTCATTGCAGTGACGAGGCTCTGAGTCCAGAGATCAAGTTCCATATTCAATCAGCCTTATCAGCAGTGCGTGCAGTAGTTTTACGAAGACGGGAAACCGGCGAGACGTGGGCCGATCCGTTATTCAGGGCGATCATCAGCGCGGGCAGCCAGCGGCCCAGCAGGCTGAACAGATCACCGGCGCCGACCTGGCGGTTGGCGGTTTTGAGTACGCGACCCAGGCAGGCATCGTCGTCGCGGCTGGACGGCGAGGCGTTGAGCATGTCGCGCAAAGACTGTTCAAACGGATCGTGCATACGCACCTCTCGTGATGTCTGTGAAAGACGCGGGCAAATTTGGTCGGGTCACATGTTGCATCTTCATACCCAGCGCAAACGACGGAATAACCACCATTGACCGAAGGCCATGGTCAGCACCGTCAGACAGGCGATGAGGAAGCCATAAGGGCTGCTCGAGAACGGAATTCCGCCCACGTTGATACCCAACAGACCGGTAAGAAAACTCATCGGCAAAAAGATGCAGGTGATGATGCCGAAGCGGTACATCGTGCGATTCATGCGCACGTTCAAACGCCGGTCTTCGGCCTCCAGCACAAGCCCCATGCGCTCTCGGGTCAATTCGAGCTCTTCGAGATAGCGGGTCAGGCTGTTGTTCAATTCGTTCCAGTAGTCGGCGTCATCATCGACAAACCACGGCAGTTTTATTCGCGTCAGCTGTCCGAAAATATCCCGCTGCGGCGCGAGAAAACGCTTCAGTCCGGCAGCCCTGCGACGGATGTGCAAAATCGAGCCATGCTCTGGGGTATACCGTTCGTCGGCATCCAGTTTTTCTTCCTCTTCATCGACCAGTTCCGACAGGCACGTGACCAGATCCTGCACCTTGTTGGTGAGGAATTGCGCCAGATAAAGGATCAGTTCAGAGGAGGTTTTCGGGCCCTTGCCCTCGCTCAGCAGCGCCAGCAGTTCATCGGTGGCGCGCAGCGGGCGCAGACGCAAGGAGATGACGCGCTGGGCAGAGGCGAAAATCCGCACCGAGACCATGTCTTCCGGCTCGGCACCGGGGTTGAGATTGACCCCGCGCAGAAACAGCAGCAGCTCGGCATCCGGCAACGGCAACAGGCGCGGCCGGGTGTTTTCTTCCAGCAGCAGGTCGCAGGTGAATTCATTCAGACCACTGGATTTGCGCAGCCAGGTCTGGGTTTGCGGATGGCTGCGATCCCAATGCAGCCACAGGCTCTCGTGGGCCTGCAGCTGCAGATCGTCGAGCTCAGTCCGGGCAATCGAACGCGCACCGCCTTTACCGTCCAGTACCAGGGCATGCACCAGCCCCCACTGCGCGTTTTCTTCCTCGAACATCCGCATCCCTTTGTCGAAAACTTATTCAGGCATCTTCAGCGGACTCGGCGAAACGATCACGCCGTTGTTGTCCGCATAAATGTATTGGCCCGGGTGGAACGTCACACCGGCGAAGGTCACCGCCACGTTGAGGTCACCGATGCCGCGCTTTTCGGTTTTCATCGGATGGCTGGCCAGCGCCTGGACGCCAAGATCGGTCTGGGCAATGACATCGACGTCACGGATGCAACCGTAGATGACCATCCCTTCCCAGCCGTTTTTCGCGGCTTTCTCGGCGATCATGTCACCGAGCAGTGCGCGACGCAGCGAACCGCCGCCATCGACCACCAGCACCTTGCCGTTACCCTTGAGTTCGGCCTGCTCTTTGACCAGCGAGTTGTCTTCGAAGCATTTGATGGTCACGATTTCGCCGCCGAAGGAATCACGGCCACCGAAATTGCTGAACATCGGTTCCAGCACCTGCACCAGCTCCGGATAGGCGTCGCACAGGTCAGGCGTGAGGTAATGGTTCATCGAAAAACTCCTGTAACAAGGAAGACGATCAAGGATGTCGCACTCTTTTGAAACGAGTCCCGGCGGTCGCTGTTTACCTTAGTTCATGCAATGTTCGCTGAACGAACCTGAACAAACGCTGAAACGTAATAGCTAAACAGCCACCCAATATGACCAGAATTGCACAATGCGTCATATCTTAGCCGCAAGCCGATCCGAACGAAATGCCCTTTTCAGAGCCTTCGGTTCAAACCGCCGCAGCCAGATCCGGTTTCTCGCCCAACAGCGGTGCGTGCTGATCCTGCAGCCAGCGCGCCACCAGCGGCCAGACTTCGGCCTGCGCGGCCTTGCTCACCAGCATCTCGACATGCCCGAAGTTGTCACTGAAGCCCTGTTCGCGCCCCAGATTGACGAATTGCTTGTGCCCGGAACCGATCTGCTCGAACAGTTTGCGACAGGCCCACGCCGGATCCTGATGATCCCCCGCTGCCGTCACCGCCAGCACCGGCACCTGAACCTCGGCAAGTCCGGCCCACCAGTCCTTGTCCTTGTCGCCAAAACGGCCGAACAAGCCGTACCAGCGCATGCTTTCCAGCGCCAGACCGATCGGCTCGTCTTCCGGGCCGCGCCTGAGGCGTGAGCCGGACAATTGCGCGAAACGCTTGAGAATGAAGCGCCCGCTCCACTCCACCGGCGGAATCTTCAGCGGCCAGTAAGTGCGGCTGACCTGCGTACCGAAAAACGCCGCCGATGCCACCGCCGGCTCGCCGAGATACTCGCCGCCCAGCGCTGCCGCCAGGGTGATGCCGCCCAGCGAATGGCCGATCCAGTGCGGCACCTGCCCGCTCTGCTCGCGCACGAACGCGGCAATCGCCGGCAGATCGTAACGGGCGTAGTCGGCCACACGATTGCGCCGGTAGTCCTCGTTGCGCTGCGACAGGCCGTGGCCGCGCATCTCCGGGATCCACACATCGAAGCCCAGACGCGCGAGGTAGGCGCCCAGCCCCAGGCCTTTCGGGGAAAACCAGAAGCGTCGGTTGGAAAAACTGCCGTGCAGCAAAATCACCGGCACGCCACGGGTCGCCGGTTCATCGGCCATGCCCAGACGGGTCACGGCGATTTCCACGGACCAGTCGGGACTGTTGCCGGGTTTCAATCGATAGACGTCTTCGCTCAGATCACCGCGTCGTTCGGCGCTGATCAGGGCGACAGGAAACAGGTTGCTGCTGCTTTGCATAATGCTCTTGCACAAAAAAGGGCGGCATCTACAGGAGCCCGCCCTACTGGAATCTCAAAGCCCCGCCCCATGCGGGAGCGAGCCTGCTCGCGAAAGCGCTGTATCAGCCAACATCCCTGCGGATGTCGCTCCGTCTTCGCGAGCAGGCCCGCTCCCGCAGGGGAGGCGGCCCGTTCACATACTTATCAAGCCTGTGCCTGGCCTTCCGCCAGGAAGAACCAGGTTTCCAGCACGGAATCCGGGTTCAGCGACACGCTTTCGATGCCCTGCTCCATCAGCCACTTGGCCAGATCCGGATGGTCCGAAGGGCCCTGACCGCAGATGCCGATGTACTTGCCGGCCTTGTTGCACGCGGCAATCGCGTTCGCCAGCAGCTTCTTGACCGCCGGATTACGCTCATCGAACAGGTGCGCGATGATCCCGGAGTCACGGTCCAGGCCCAGGGTCAACTGGGTCAGGTCGTTGGAACCGATCGAGAAGCCGTCGAAGAATTCGAGGAATTCTTCAGCGAGAATCGCGTTGGATGGCAGTTCGCACATCATGATCACGCGCAGGCCGTTGTCGCCACGGGCCAGGCCGTTTTCGGCGAGCAGATCGACCACCTGGCTGGCTTCGCCGAGGGTACGGACGAACGGCACCATGATTTCGACGTTGGTCAGGCCCATCTCGTTGCGCACGCGCTTCAGTGCGCGGCACTCGAGCTCGAAGCAGTCACGGAACGATTCGCTGATGTAACGCGACGCACCACGGAAGCCCAGCATCGGATTTTCTTCTTCCGGCTCGTACAGCTTGCCGCCGATCAGGTTGGCGTATTCGTTGGACTTGAAGTCCGACAGACGCACGATGACCTTCTTCGGCCAGAACGCTGCAGCGAGGGTGCTGATGCCTTCCACCAGTTTTTCGACGTAGAAGCCGACCGGATCGTCGTAACCGGCGATGCGCTTGTCGACGCTGTCCTTGATTTCCTGCGGCAGGCCGTCGTAGTTCAGCAGTGCCTTGGGGTGCACGCCGATCATGCGGTTGATGATGAATTCCAGACGGGCCAGGCCCACACCGGCGTTCGGCAGTTGCGCGAAGTCGAACGCGCGGTCCGGGTTGCCGACGTTCATCATGATCTTGAACGGCAGCTCCGGCATGGCGTCCACGGAGTTCTTCTTGACGTCGAAGCCCAGCTCGCCTTCGAAGATGTAACCGGTGTCGCCTTCGGCGCAGGACACGGTCACGCCCTGACCATCTTTGAGCAGTTGAGTGGCGTTGCCGCAACCCACAACCGCCGGAATCCCCAGTTCACGGGCGATGATCGCCGCGTGGCAGGTACGGCCGCCACGGTTGGTGACGATGGCACTGGCGCGCTTCATCACCGGTTCCCAGTCCGGGTCGGTCATGTCGGAGACCAGTACGTCGCCTGGCTGGACTTTGTCCATCTCGGACACGTCTTTGATGATGCGTACCTTGCCGGCGCCGATGCGCTGGCCGATGGCGCGACCTTCCACCAGCACGGTGCCGGTTTCTTTCAACAGGTAACGTTCCATGACGTTGGCCTGGGTGCGGCTCTTCACGGTTTCCGGACGGGCCTGCACGATGTACAGCTTGCCGTCGTCACCGTCCTTGGCCCACTCGATGTCCATCGGGCAGCCATAGTGCTTCTCGATGATCATCGCCTGCTTGGCCAGCTCGCTGACTTCGGCGTCGGTCAGGCAGAAACGCGCGCGTTCAGCCTTGTCGACATCGACGGTTTTCACGGAACGACCGGCCTTGGCCTCGTCGCCGTAGATCATCTTGATCGCTTTACTGCCCAGGTTGCGCCGCAGGATCGCCGGACGACCGGCCTCCAGGGTGCCCTTGTGCACGTAGAATTCGTCCGGGTTGACCGCGCCTTGTACGACGGTTTCGCCCAGACCGTAGGCGCCGGTGATGAACACCACGTCACGGAAACCGGATTCGGTATCGAGGGTGAACATTACGCCGGCGGTGCCGGTTTCCGAACGCACCATGCGCTGCACGCCAGCCGACAGTGCGACCAGTTTGTGGTCGAAGCCCTGGTGCACGCGGTAGGAAATCGCACGGTCGTTGAACAGAGAGGCGAACACCTCTTTGGCGGCGCGGATAACGTTTTCCACACCACGGATGTTCAGGAAGGTTTCCTGCTGGCCGGCAAACGATGCGTCCGGCAAGTCTTCGGCGGTTGCCGAGGAACGCACGGCCACGGCCACGTCAGGGTTACCGGCCGACAGCGCGGCGAACGCGGTGCGGATCTCGGTATTCAGTTTTTCAGGGAATTCGGCTTCCATGATCCATTGACGAATCTGCGCGCCGGTCTTGGCCAGCGCATTGACGTCATCGACGTCCAGGGCGTCGAGAGCCTTGTGGATCTGGTCGTTGAGGCCGCTCAGTTCGAGAAAGTCGCGATAGGCCTGCGCGGTGGTGGCAAAGCCGCCGGGGACCGACACACCGGCACCTGCCAGGTTGCTGATCATCTCGCCCAGGGATGCGTTCTTGCCCCCCACATGCTCAACATCGTGTTTGCCGAGCTTATCGAGGGAAACTACGTACTCTACCAAGGTGATCTCTCCACTAACTGTGTTGGAAAAGCTCAGAAACCGGCAGCTCGGGGGAGCGTTGGCCGGTTGTATGGCCTGGACCTGGAAAATAAGTGAGAATGCGGGCCAATGGCGGCCGGCAAATCGCGCCTATCATATCCAAGAATGCTTATAAGTGTCCTGTGTTGCATAGGTATGCCGATGTGGCGAGTGACTGTTGTTGCCAGACAAGGCGCCGCGACAAGTCATAGCTGGCTATGGCGAGGAGCGGCAACGTAGTATGGCGACAACAGGCGCCGCCACATCGGCATGCATATGCAACACAGGACACTCACTTAAGGCCCAAGGTGCAAATGAAACGATCTGCTTTCTTTATCTCCGATGGCACCGGCATTACCGCCGAAACCCTGGGTCAAAGCCTTCTGGCGCAGTTCGAAAACATTACCTTCACCAAGCTCACGCGGCCGTACATCGACAACGCGGACAAAGCGCGGGCCATGGTACAACAAATCAACAAAGCCGCTGAAACCGACGGCTTGCGTCCGATTATCTTCGACACCATCGTCAATCAGGACATTCGTGAGATTCTCGCAACGTCCAATGGTTTCATGATCGACATTTTCTCGACCTTCCTGGCCCCGCTCGAACAGGAACTGACCGAGCATTCTTCCTACACCGTCGGCAAGTCGCATTCGATCGGGCACAACTCCAATTACATGGAGCGCATCGAGGCCGTGAACTTCGCCCTCGACAACGACGACGGCGCGCGCACCCACTATTACGACAAGGCCGACCTGATACTAGTGGGCGTGTCGCGTTGTGGTAAGACGCCGACGTGTCTGTACATGGCGATGCAATTCGGCATCCGCGCGGCCAACTACCCGCTGACCGAAGAAGACATGGAACGCCTGACCCTGCCGACCGCCCTGCGCGCCCATCAGCACAAGCTGTTCGGCCTGACCATCGACCCGGACCGCCTCACCGCGATCCGTAACGAGCGCAAGCCCAACAGCCGCTATTCGAGTTACGCCCAGTGCGAGTTCGAAGTGCGCGAAGTGGAAAACCTGTTCCGCCGCGAGAACATCCCGCACATCAACTCCACGCATTTTTCGGTGGAAGAGATTTCGGCGAAAATATTGGTGGAGAAAGGCGTGGAGCGGCGTTTCAAGTAGCTTCCGGATATCTGCAACACCGCTATCGCGAGCAGGCTCACTCCTACAATTTGAAATGCATTCCCCTGTAGGAGCGAGCCTGCTCGCGAAGAACGATCACACGGTCTCGGTCAATGCCCGCGCCAGCGCTTCAAACCCGCCCAGCAACAACCGGTCATCCCCCACCGAATTGCACACACTCGCCCGAATGAACTGCGGCACTGCCGCATGTCCGACCGCAAAGGCCTCGGCGGTGGCGACCAGATAGTTGTTTTCTTTCAGCTCCGCAGCAATTTGCGACGCGCGCCACAACTCCGGCACTTCGATCCAGAAGTGCGGACTGTGGACGTGTGTCCTGTACGCCAGGTCTTTCAGCGTCGTGCTGACCAACGCCTTGCGCCGGCCAATTTCACTGATTTGCTCGTTGAGCAGTTGTGTGGCAATGCCACTTTCGATCCAGCGGCACGCCACCTCCATTGCCAACGGATTGGCCATCCAGCACGTCCCGCGAATGGCTGAACTCAAGCGCCCGAGCAATGCGTGCGGCGCGTGCAGATAACCGACACGCAGTCCGGCTGAAACCGCTTTGCTCAAACTCCCGATCAGCACCGACCGCTCCGCAGCAAACGCGCTCAGGGGCAACGGCCGCTGACTATCCAGCAACGCATGTGCCTCGTCCTCGAAAATCAGCAGATTGTATTGCCGGCAGATTTCGCCAATGGCTTCGCGGCGCGGGACCGACATCACCGCCGCGGTAGGATTCTGCAGGGTTGGCGTGCAGTACAACGCAGACACCCGATGCTGTCGGCAGACGTCCTCAAGCGCCGCTGGCAACAAGCCTTCGGCATCCATGGCGACACCGATAAGCTTGATCCCGAGTTGGCGTGCGACGCTGATCAAACCCGGGTAGGAAAGATGCTCGGTGACCACGGTGTCACCGGCCTTGAGCAAGCCCATCAAGGCGCACAGCAGCCCGTGCTGACCACCGTTGACGCACAGCACCTGATCGGCATCCACCTGAAATGCCCCATGGCTCAGCCAGTAAGCACCCGCCTGCCGATGCCGGGGCAAACCGCTTTCGGCGGTGTAGCCCGTCAGCTGCTGCAGGCTGTGCGAATCGTTAGCCAGCGTCTGCAGCGTCAGGCTCATGAACGCGCTTTCCTGTCCGGGAATCGGCTGATTCCGACTCATGTCGAAACAGGCACGCGGCTCATCGCTGACATTGCGAAAGCCCTTGTCCCGCGACCGTTCCATCCCGCGCTGACGCACGAAAGTGCCGTCTCCTACGCGCGCGACGACCAAACCGACCCGTTCCAATTCGCCATAGGCTCGACTGATGGTGCCGATGGTCACCCCCAGGCTGTCGGCCAACAACCGGTGCGGCGGCAGCTTCGCTCCGGCGCCAATCACGCCTTCGGCAATGGCTTTTTCCACCGCATCCGCCAAGCGCTTGTACTTCACGCCGACGCCATTGGCGAGGCCGTCACGCAGGATTGACACCATGGCAATACTTACTTTGACAGTCATTGCCACCCCGAATAGCGTGCTGAAAACAGGTTCAATCAGGGATAGCCCTTTTCACCCACGAGGTCAATTCCTCTGCTGCGGAGCACAAAGCATGTCGACTGCCATCAGCACGCCATTGAACGCCAGCAAACCCTGGCTTGCCGGATTACTCACCTGCACGCTGTTTCTGATTGTCTGCCTGAGCTGGGGCACCACGTGGCTGGGGATCAAGATTGCCGTGGAAAGCATTCCGCCGCTGACCGCCGCAGGCCTGCGCTTTCTGATTGCCTTTCCGCTGTTCCTGAGCTTCGCCGTGCTGCGCAAGGAGCCGCTGCTGTTCCCACGCCAGAGCCGCTGGTTTTTCGTGTTTGTCACGCTGTCGTATTTCAGCCTGCCGTACTACCTGCTCAACTACGGCGAACTGCATGTTTCGTCAGGGCTGACAGCGCTGCTGTTCAGTTGCATGCCGGTGTTCATCCTGATGTTTTCCGCGCTGTTTCTGCGCGAGAAAATCTACCTCTCGCAGATGCTCGGCATCGCCATCGGTTTCGCCAGTCTGTTCATGATCATTCGCAGCCAGGGCCTGCATCTGGACCAGGCGGAATGGCTCGGTGTGCTGGCGATTCTGGGTGCGGCGATCATGCACGCGCTGTGCTACGTGGTGACCAAGAAACACGGCAGCGCGATCAGTGTGATCACCTACAACACCCTGCCGATCGGCATTGCCGGACTGATGTTATTTATTGTCGGATTGAATCTAGAAACACCGGTCTTCAAGGACGTCACCGCGCGGTCCTGGGGCGCACTGTTCTACCTCGGACTGGTGGCATCGGTGGGCGGATTCATCGTTTACTTTTTACTGCTCAAACGCCTGAGCCCGATCATTCTGTCGTTCGTGTTTATCATTTTCCCGGTGTTCGCCGTGATCATCGGCGCCTGGTACGAGGGGCAAACCTTGTCCCGGGAACTGATGATCTATTCGGCGATTTTGTTGAGCGGTTTTGCGATCACCAAATTGCCCATCGAAAAATGGCGCAAACCATCCGTGTAGGAGCTGCCGCAGGCTGCGATCTTTTGATGTTGATCTCAAAAAATCAAAAGATCGCAGCCTGCGGCAGCTCCTACAGGGTTTGGCGTCAAATGACGAACAGGTCGATGAAGCGATTTACGGGAGTAGATTCAAGCCGCGCCTGATCCTTGCACAACGTGAAGATCTGGTTGCTGCGCTGGCCCGTGAAACGCGTCGCCAGGTTGGCCTTGAACTTGTCTTCCAGTAACGGAATGCCTTCGGCGCGACGGCGACGGTGGCCGATCGGGTATTCGACCACCACGTTTTCGGTGCTGGAACCGTCCTTGAAAAACACCTGCACGGCATTGGCAATCGAGCGCTTGTCGGCCTCGAGGTATTCACGGGTAAAACGCGGCTCCTCGACAATGACCATTTTCTCGCGCAGCACATCGATGATCGGGTGCGCGGCGTGGAAGTCGTCCTCGTACTGCTCGGCCACCAGATTGCCGAATGCCAGTGGCACCGCCGTCATGTACTGAATGCAATGGTCGCGGTCGGCAGCGTTGGCCAGCGGCCCGACCTTGGAAATGATGCGAATCGCCGACTCGTGGGTGGTGATGACGATGCGGTCGATGTCATGCAGCCGATTGCGCACCAGCGGGTGCAATGTGACCGCCGCCTCGCAGGCTGTTTGCACGTGGAATTCTGCGGGAAAGCTGATCTTGAACAGCACGTTTTCCATCACATAACTGCCGTAGGGCCGCGAGAAGCTGAAGGCGCGTTTGTTCTCAGGCTTGAGCGCCAGATCGTTATTGGTGTGGCTGAACGACACATCATAGAAGCCCCACTGTTTGGCCGTCAGTACCCCGGGAATGCCCATCTCGCCGCGCAAGGCGATGTCGGCCAGACGCACACCGCGACTGGTCGCATCCCCCGCCGCCCAGGATTTGCGCGACCCGGCGTTCGGCGCGTGGCGATAGGTGCGCAGCGCCTGACCATCGGCAAACGCATGGGACAGCGCCGACAACAGTTGCTCGCGATTGGCGCCCATCAGCTTCGCGGTGACCGCAGTCGAAGCGACTTTCACCAGCAGGACGTGATCGAGGCCGACGCGGTTGAAAGAGTTTTCCAGGGCAATCACACCTTGAATCTCGTGGGCCATGATCATCGCTTCGAGCACGTCGCGCACCGTCAGCGGTGCTTCACCGCTGGCGATGCGTTTCTGCGACAGGTGATCGGCTACCGCGAGAATTGCGCCGAGGTTGTCCGACGGATGCCCCCACTCGGCGGCGAGCCAGGTGTCGTTGTAATCGAGCCAGCGCACGATGCAGCCGATGTCCCACGCGGCTTTCACCGGGTCGAGGCGATACGACGTGCCGGGCACCCGCGCGCCGAACGGCACGACGGTGCCTTCGACGAGCGGGCCAAGGTGTTTGGTGCATTCGGGAAAACGCAGCGCCAGCAGGCCACAGCCGAGGGTGTCCATCAGGCAGTTGCGGGCAGTGTCGAGGGCTTCGGCAGATTCGATTTTGAAGGTGAGGACGTAATCGGCGATGTCCTGCAGGACACGGTCGTAGTCGGGGCGGTTGTTCAGGTCGACGTTGGCGCTCATGTTCGATTCACTCTTGCAGTGTTCGTTGATGGGACCTCGGTTCAGGCTGGCAATTTTTTATTATTGAATGCACTCCCTGTAGGAGCTGCCGAAGGCTGCGATCTTTTGATCCTGATCTTCAAAAACAAAATCAAAAGATCGCAGCCTTCGGCAGCTCCTACAGGGGGATCTCGGGTTGCACTGATCCAGCGTGGGAGCGGGCTTGCTCGGTGTTGGGTCAGAAGGCGTCGCCGGGGATGCGGACGTAGCCTTCCATGAGCACCCGCGCACTGCGGCTCATGATGGCTTTCTTCACCACCCATTCACCGTTTTCCAGACTGGCTTCGGCACCGACGCGCAAGGTCCCGGACGGATGGCCGAAGCGCACGGCATTGCGTTCAACGCCACCCGCTGCGAGATTCACCAGCGTCCCGGAAATCGCCGCCGCCGTGCCAATCGCCACCGCCGCCGTGCCCATCATCGCGTGGTGCAACTTGCCCATCGACAGTGCACGCACCAGCAGGTCGACGTCACTGGCCGCAATCGCCTTGCCGCTGGACGCGACGTAGTCCGCAGGCTTGGCGACGAACGCGACTTTCGGCGTGTGCTGACGCTTGGCCGCGTCATCCAGATTCGAGATCAGGCCCATGCGCAGCGCACCGTGGGCGCGGATGGTTTCGAACATCTGCAGCGCTTTCGGATCGCTGTTGATCGCACTTTGCAGCTCGGTACCGGTGTAGCCGATGTCTTCGGCGTTGACGAAAATCGTCGGGATCCCGGCATTGATCATGGTCGCCTGGAACGTGCCGACACCCGGCACTTCCAGCTGATCGATCAGGTTGCCGGTGGGGAACATCGAGCCACCGCCGCCCTCTTCTTCCGCCGCCGGGTCCATGAATTCGACTTGCACTTCAGCCGCCGGAAAGGTCACGCCGTCGAGTTCGAAGTCGCCGGTTTCCTGCACTTCGCCGTTGGTGATCGGCACGTGGGCGATGATGGTCTTGCCAATGTTGGCTTGCCACACGCGCACCACCGCCACGCCGTTGTACGGAATGCGGCTGGCATCGACCAGACCATTGCTGATGGCGAACGAACCCACCGCTGCCGAGAGGTTGCCGCAGTTGCCGCTCCAGTCCACGAACGGCTTGTCGATGGACACCTGACCAAACAGGTAATCGACGTCGTGATCGGCCTTGATGCTTTTCGACAGGATCACGGTTTTGCTGGTGCTGGAGGTGGCGCCGCCCATGCCGTCGATCTGTTTGTCGTACGGGTCGGGGCTGCCGATCACCCGCAGCAGCAAGGCATCGCGGGCCGGGCCGGGAACCTGCGCGACTTCGGGCAAATCCTGCAGGCTGAAAAACACGCCTTTGCTGGTGCCGCCGCGCATGTAGGTGGCGGGGATTTTAATCTGTGGTGCGTGAGCCATGATGCTCCTTACCGAAGGCACGGGGCCTGAAACCCCATGCCCACATCAGTTGATTTAAACGGCAACCGCCGCCTCTTCGAGGAAGTCCTGGGCGAAGCGCTGCAACACGCCGCCGGCCTCGTAGATCGACACTTCTTCAGCGGTATCGAGACGGCAGGTCACCGGCACCTCGAGGCGCTCGCCGTTCTTGCGATGGATCACCAGCGTCAGGTCGGCACGCGGTGTGCGGGCGCCGATCACGTCGTAGGTTTCGCTGCCGTCGATGGCCAGGGTGTGGCGGTCGGTGCCCGGTTTGAATTCCAGTGGCAACACGCCCATGCCCACCAGGTTGGTGCGGTGGATGCGCTCGAACCCTTCGGCGACGATCGCTTCGACACCCGCCAGACGCACGCCCTTGGCTGCCCAGTCGCGGGACGAACCCTGACCGTAGTCGGCGCCGGCGATGATGATCAGCGGCTGCTTGCGCTCCATGTAGGTTTCGATGGCTTCCCACATGCGCATCACTTTGCCTTCCGGCTCGACCCGGGCCAGCGAGCCCTGCTTGACCTTGCCGTTTTCCTGAACCATTTCGTTGAACAGTTTCGGGTTGGCGAAGGTCGCGCGCTGCGCGGTCAGGTGGTCGCCACGGTGCGTGGCGTACGAGTTGAAGTCCTCTTCCGGCAGGCCCATTTTCGCCAGGTATTCGCCGGCGGCGCTGTCGAGCATGATCGCGTTCGAGGGCGACAGGTGATCGGTGGTGATGTTGTCCGGCAGCACCGCCAGCGGGCGCATGCCCTTGAGCGGACGCGCCCCAGCCAGCGCGCCTTCCCAGTACGGCGGACGGCGGATGTAGGTGCTCATCTCGCGCCAGTCGTACAGCGGCGTGACTTTCGGGCCGGTGTCTTCGTGGACGGCGAACATCGGAATGTAGACCTGACGGAACTGCTCCGGCTTGACCGACGACTTCACCACCGCGTCGATTTCTTCATCGCTCGGCCAGATGTCTTTCAGGCGGATTTCCTTGCCGTCGACCACGCCCAGCACATCCTTCTCGATGTCGAAACGGATGGTGCCGGCAATGGCGTACGCGACCACCAATGGCGGCGAGGCGAGGAACGCCTGCTTGGCGTACGGGTGAATGCGGCCGTCGAAGTTGCGGTTGCCCGAGAGCACGGCAGTCGCATACAGATCGCGGTCGATAATCTCTTGCTGGATCACCGGATCCAGCGCGCCGGACATGCCGTTGCAGGTGGTGCAGGCGAACGCGACGACGCCAAAACCGAGCTGCTCCAGCTCAGTGGTCAGCCCCGCTTCGTCGAGGTACAGCGCGACGGTTTTCGAGCCCGGCGCCAGCGAGGATTTGACCCACGGTTTGCGCGTCAGGCCGAGCTTGTTGGCGTTACGCGCCAACAGGCCGGCGGCGATCACGTTGCGCGGGTTGCTGGTGTTGGTGCAACTGGTGATGGCGGCGATGATCACTGCGCCGTCAGGCATTTGCCCCGGCACGTCATCCCACTGCCCGGAGATGCCTTTGGCCGCCAGATCCGACACCGCCACGCGGGCGTGCGGGTTGCTCGGACCGGCCATGTTACGCACCACCGACGACAGGTCGAACGTCAGGCCGCGCTCGTATTGCGCGCCTTTCAGGCTGTCGGCCCACAGACCGTTGAGCTTGGCGTACTGCTCGACAAGCTGCACTTGCTGGTCTTCGCGACCGGTGAGTTTGAGGTAGTCGATGGTCTGCTGGTCGATGTAGAACATCGCCGCCGTGGCGCCGTATTCCGGGGCCATGTTGGAGATGGTCGCACGGTCGCCGAGGGTCAGCGCGGCCGCACCCTCGCCGAAAAACTCCAGCCACGCGCCGACGACTTTCTGTTTGCGCAGGTATTCGGTCAGCGCCAGCACCATGTCGGTGGCGGTGATGCCCGGTTGCAGCTTGCCGGTCAGTTCGACACCAACGCTTTCCGGCAGGCGCATCCACGAGGCACGGCCGAGCATCACGCTCTCGGCTTCGAGACCACCGACGCCGATGGCGATCACACCCAGCGCATCGACGTGCGGGGTGTGGCTGTCGGTGCCGACGCAAGTGTCAGGGAACGCCACGCCGTCGCGCACCTGGATCACCGGAGACATTTTCTCCAGGTTGATCTGGTGCATGATGCCGTTGCCCGGCGGGATCACGTCGACGTTCTTGAAGGCCTTTTTGGTCCAGTTGATGAAGTGGAAACGGTCTTCGTTGCGACGGTCTTCGATGGCGCGGTTCTTCTCGAACGCCTGCTTGTCGAAACCGCCCGCTTCCACCGCCAGCGAGTGGTCTACGATCAGTTGCGTCGGCACCACCGGGTTGACCTGCGCCGGGTCACCACCCTGCTGGGCAATCGCGTCACGCAGGCCGGCGAGGTCGACCAGTGCGGTCTGGCCGAGAATGTCGTGGCACACCACACGGGCCGGGAACCACGGGAAGTCGAGGTCGCGTTTGCGCTCGATCAGTTGTTTCAGCGAATCGGTGAGCGTGGCCGGGTCACAGCGACGCACGAGGTTTTCCGCCAGCACGCGGGAGGTGTACGGCAGGGTGTCGTAGCTGCCGGGCTGAATCGCCTCGACCGCCGCACGGACGTCGAAGTAATCCAGGGAGCTGCCGGGCAGGTTTTTGCGGAATTCTGTGTTCATCGGGTCAGGACTCGGGTCACGGTGGTTGCAAAGGGTGGGGTCAGACACCGACCTCGAAAATCACCCCTCCCCTGTAGGAGCTGCCGAAGGCTGCGATCTTTTGATTTTTGTTTTTAAGATCAAGATCAAAAGATCGCAGCCTTCGGCAGCTCCTACAGGGATTTGCGGTGTTTTCCAGGATCGGGTCAGCCCACCATTTCAGCGACGTTCGATTGGCACGAACTTGCGCTGTTCAACGCCGATGTACTCGGCGCTTGGACGGATGATGCGGTTGTTGGCGCGCTGTTCGAACACGTGCGCGGCCCAGCCGGTCAGGCGCGAGCAGACGAAGATCGGAGTGAACAGCTTGGTCGGGATGCCCATGAAGTGGTAGGCCGAGGCATGGTAGAAGTCGGCATTAGGGAACAGTTTCTTCTGCTCCCACATGGTCTTGTCGATGGCCTCGGAGACCGGGAACAACACCGTGTCTCCGACTTCGTCAGCGAGTTTTTTCGACCAGCCCTTGATCACCTCGTTACGCGGATCGCTGTCCTTATAGATCGCGTGGCCGAAGCCCATGATTTTGTCTTTGCGCTCGAGCATGCCGAGGGTGCCTTTGATCGCCTCTTCCGGCGATGAGAAGCGCTCGATCATTTCCATCGCGGCTTCGTTGGCGCCGCCGTGCAATGGGCCACGCAGCGAACCGATGGCCGCCGTGACGCAGGAATACAGGTCGGACAGGGTCGAAGCACACACCCGAGCGGTGAAGGTCGAGGCGTTGAATTCGTGCTCGGCGTAAAGAATCAGCGACACGTTCATCACTTTGACGTGCAGTTCGCTCGGCTTCTTGTCATGCAGCAGGTGCAGGAAGTGGCCGCCGATGGTGGGCTCGTCGCTCACGCAATTGATGCGTTTGCCGTCGTGGCTGAAGCGATACCAGTAGCACATGATCGCCGGGAACGCGGCGAGCAGACGGTCGGTCTTGTCGCGTTGTTCGGAGAAGTCTTTCTCCGGCTCGATGTTGCCAAGGAACGAGCAACCGGTGCGCATCACGTCCATCGGGTGAGCGTCAGCGGGGATGCGTTCGAGCACTTCCTTCAGCGCTTGCGGCAGGTCGCGCAGCTTGCTCAGTTTGCCTTGGTATTCGTCGAGTTGCGCTTTCGTTGGCAGTTCGCCGTACAGCAGCAGGTAAGCCACTTCTTCAAATTGCGCATCGGCTGCCAGTTCGCGCACGTCATAGCCGCGATAGGTCAGCCCGGCACCGGCCTGGCCCACGGTGGACAGTGCGGTTTGCCCGGCAACCTGGCCCCGGAGCCCGGCGCCACTGAGTACTTTTGCTTCGGCCATTGCTGTCTCCAATCTTGAATTTGTTAGGGAATCTGCAATTACGGTGTTGTTGGCAAAAGATCGCAGCCTTCGGCAGCTCCTACATCGACCGCGTTCCTGTAGGAGCTGTCGAGTGAAACGAGGCTGCGATCTTTTGATCTTCGCCTTTATTTTTTCGCCGCAAACAACGCATCGAGCTTCTGCTCGAACGTGTGGTAGTCGATGCGATCGTAAAGCTCCATGCGAGTCTGCATGGTGTCGATGACATTCTGCTGCGTGCCGTCGCGGCGGATCGCGGTGTAGACGTTTTCCGCCGCCTTGTTCATCGCGCGAAACGCCGACAGCGGGTACAGCACCAGCGACACATCCGCTCCCGCAAGCTGCTCGGTGGTGTACAGCGGCGTCGCACCGAACTCGGTGATGTTGGCGAGGATCGGCGCCTTCACGCGGTTGGCGAACAGCTTGTACATCTCAAGCTCGGTGATGGCTTCCGGGAAGATCATGTCGGCGCCGGCCTCGATGCACGCGGCGGCGCGATCCAGGGCCGATTCCAGACCTTCGACGGCCAGCGCGTCGGTGCGCGCCATGATCACGAAACTGTCGTCGGTACGGGCATCGACTGCAGCCTTGATGCGGTCGACCATTTCCTGCTGGCTGACGATCTCTTTGTTCGGACGGTGGCCGCACCGCTTGGCGCCGACCTGGTCTTCGATGTGGATCGCCGCCGCGCCGAACTTGATCATCGACTTCACGGTGCGCGCCACGTTGAACGCCGACGAACCGAAGCCGGTGTCGACGTCCACCAGCAGCGGCAGGTCGCAGACGTCGGTGATGCGGCGCACGTCGGTCAGCACGTCATCCAGGCCGGTGATGCCCAGGTCCGGCACGCCGAGGGAGCCTGCGGCCACCCCGCCACCGGACAGGTAGATCGCCTTGAAACCGGCGCGCTTGGCCAGCAGCGCGTGGTTGGCGTTGATCGCGCCGACCACCTGCAATGGATGCTCGCTGGCGACCGCATCGCGGAAACGCTGGCCTGGAGTGTTCTGCTTGGAACTCATGACTCACCTCGTTCAGTGGCTGTCTTATTGTCGGCGCCGTCCTGGTAGTGACGGGCGATGTTGCGTTTCGAGGCGCCGATGTGGCGGCGCATCAACAATTCCGCGAGTTCACCGTCACGGTCGGCGATGGCATCGAGAATCCGGTGGTGTTCGGCAAAGGCCTGGCGTGGCCGGTTGGGCGTGGTGGAAAACTGGATGCGGTACATGCGCACCAGTTGGTACAGCTCGCCGCAGAGCATCTGGGTCAGGGTGCGGTTACCGCTGCCCTGGATGATCCGGTAATGAAAGTCGAAATCGCCTTCCTGCTGGTAGTAGCCGACGCCGGCCTGAAACGCTGCGTCGCGCTCATGGGTTTCCAGCACTCGACGCAGTTCGTCGATTTCTTCGACGCTCATGCGTTCGGCCGCCAGACGGCAAGCCATGCCTTCGAGGGATTCACGGATTTCGTAGAGTTCGAGCAGCTCGGCGTGGCTGAGTGACACCACCCGCGCGCCGACATGCGGTACGCGCACCAGCAGGCGCTGGCCTTCGAGCCGATGAATGGCCTCGCGCAGCGGTCCGCGACTGATGCCGTAGGTGCGTGCCAGCTCGGGCTCGGAGATCTTGCTGCCCGGGGCGATCTCGCCTTTGACGATGGCCGCCTGAATGCGCCGGAAGACGTTTTCCGAGAGCGTCTCGGAATCGTCGCCGCTGATGACCGGGGGATCGAGTTGATCCAGCATATTGTCGACACCTTTAAATCAAATGCGGCAAAAACTAGCCAATTCACCCGCATCAGTCAAAGGATAAATAGGTATTGTCGACAATCGTCTAATAACCGGAAAAGATCGCAGCCTGCGGCAGCTCCTACAGAGTGCACATGAATCCAATGCAGGAGTTGCCGCAGGCTGCGATCTTTTGAGCTTTTATAGACCGGCGTGAGCGCTGGCGCCATAAAACCACCGTGCTAGAATGCCGCCCGCATTTGCTGGCCATTTGCACGGCTTGTCATAAAAAGCTGATAGGCACACGAAGGCGCTTGCGCAAGTTTTGCCAGGAACCTGAACCGAGAACGGAACGCTGCGCACCAGGATTTATGAGACTCAAGCCCTTCCCCACATTTTTCGCTCTGTTTTGCCTGCCCGGCCTGGCTGCCGCGGGGGAAAAAACCGTGTACGGCCTCAACGAATATGCATCGCTTGATGGCATCAATCTGCAAGTCGCGGCCAAACTCGACACGGGCGCCAAAACCGCCTCGCTGAGTGCCCGCGACATCAAACGCTTCAAACGTAACGGCGAGTCGTGGGTGCGCTTTTATCTGGCGATCGACGCCGCGCACTCGCACCCGATCGAACGGCCACTGGCCCGGGTCAGCAAGATCAAACGCCGCGCCGGCGACTACGACCCGGAAGAAGGCAAGAAGTACACGGCCCGCCCGGTGATCGAGCTGGACATCTGCATGGGTTCGGCGTTACGCAGCATCGAAGTGAACCTGACCGACCGTAGTGCGTTCCAATACCCGCTTTTGATCGGCTCCGAAGCCCTGAAACGCTTCGACGCGCTGGTCGACCCCAGTCTTAAATACGCTGCAGGCAAACCCGCCTGCACCATCGCCGCTCATACCGCCGAGTAATTTCCATGCGTTCTCTAACCTTCCACCTGAAAATCCTGATCACCATTCTGGTGCTCCTGGGCGTTTCGGTTACGGCCTATCAGATTTTCGTGCTCGGCATCCCGGTGACCGAAGACGCCACCGACGACCTGTGGAACATCGACGCCAAAGTCGAGTTCGTCGCCAGCACCAAGGATCCGGTGAAGATCCAGATGTTCGTGCCGCCCCTGAGCCGCGACTACGTCAGCCTCAACGAAAGCTTCATCTCCAATAACTACGGTGTGGCGGTCAACCGCGTCGACGGCAACCGCAAGGTCACCTGGTCGGCGCGCCGGGCCAAGGGCAACCAGACCCTTTATTACCGTCTGGTGCTGACCAAGCGTTACACCGCGGAAAAAACCAAGATCAAAGGTCCGACCTTCCGCGACAGCATCGCCATCGAAGGCCCGGAAAAAATCGCCGCCGAAGCCCTGCTCGCACCGATCCGCCAGCACTCGGCCGATGTCGAGACCTTCATTGGCGAGGCGATCAAACGCGTCAATAACGTCAACGACGACAACGTCAAACTGCTGCTGGCCGGCGACCCGTCGACGCCGCACAAGGCGAAGATCGTCGAACTGTTGCTGTCCATCGCCCACGTACCGGTGGAAAAGGTCCACACCATCCGCCTCGTCGCCGATCAGCCGCAAACCCCGGAACTGTGGCTGCGCAGCTTCAACGGCAACGACTGGCTGTACTTCAACCCGGAAACCGGTGAACAAGGCCTGCCGACCGACCGCCTGCTGTGGTGGACCGGTGATGAAAACCTGATCACCGTCGACGGCGGCAAGAAAGCCAACGTGACCTTCAGCCTGAACAACAGCGAGATGAACGCGATTCGTCTGGCCAAGCTGACCGACGAAAACACCGACGCCAACTTCCTCGAATACTCGCTGTACGGCCTGCCGCTGCAGACCCAGCAGACGTTCATGATCATGGTGATGATCCCGATCGGCGTGCTGGTGATCCTGATCCTGCGCAACCTGGTCGGCCTGCAGACCCTCGGCACGTTCACCCCGGTACTGATCGCCCTCGCCTTCCGCGAAACGCAGTTGGGCTTCGGCATCCTGCTGTTTACCGTGATCACCGCGCTGGGCCTGTCATTACGCTCGTATCTGGAACACCTGAAGCTGCAGATGCTGCCGCGCCTCTCGGTGGTGCTGACGTTCGTGGTGGTGCTGATCGCGGCGATCAGCCTGTTCAGTCACAAGCTTGGTCTGGAGCGCGGCTTGTCGGTGGCGCTGTTCCCGATGGTGATTCTGACCATGACCATCGAACGCCTGTCGATCACCTGGGAAGAACGTGGCGCCAGCCATGCGCTGAAAGTGGCGATCGGCACGCTGTTCGCCGCCTCGCTGGCGCACTTGATCATGACCGTGCCGGAACTGGTGTACTTCGTCTTCACCTTCCCGGCGATCCTGCTGATTCTGGTGGGTTTCATGCTGGCAATGGGTCGTTATCGCGGCTACCGCCTGACCGAGCTGGTGCGCTTCAAGGCTTTCCTGAAGAAGGCTGACGCCTGATGTTCGGTTTCTGGAAGACCTGGAAGGCCCTGGAAGCCCGGGGCATCATGGGCATCAATCGGCGGAACGCCGACTACGTGCTCAAGTACAACAAGCGCAGCCTGTACCCGATCGTCGATGACAAGATCATCACCAAGGAGCGCGCGATCGCCGCCGGTATTCATGTGCCGGAGCTGTATGGCGTGATTTCCACGGAGAAGGAAATCGACAAGCTCGACGCGATCATCGGTGGGCATAACGATTTCGTGATCAAACCGGCCCAGGGCGCTGGCGGTGACGGCATCATCGTGATCGCCGACCGCTTCGAAGGCCGCTATCGCACGGTGTCGGGCAAGATCCTCGCCCATGAAGAGCTGGAGCACCACATCTCCAGCATCCTCACCGGCCTGTACTCGCTGGGCGGTCACCGCGACCGCGCGCTGATCGAATACCGGGTGACCCCGGACCAGATCTTCAAGAGCATCAGCTACGAAGGCGTGCCGGACATCCGCATCATCGTGCTGATGGGTTACCCGGTGATGGCCATGCTGCGCCTGCCGACCCGCCAGTCCGGCGGCAAGGCCAACCTGCACCAGGGCGCCATCGGCGTCGGTGTCGACCTCGCCACCGGCCTGACCCTGCGCGGCACCTGGCTGAACAACATCATCAACAAACACCCCGACACCACCAACGCGGTGGACGGCGTGCAACTGCCCTACTGGGACGGTTTCATGAAACTCGCCGCTGGCTGCTACGAGCTGTGCGGGCTGGGTTATATCGGTGTGGACATGGTGCTGGACCAGGAGAAAGGCCCGCTGATTCTGGAGCTGAATGCACGGCCGGGGCTGAATATCCAGATTGCCAACGATTGCGGGCTGACTCAGCGCACGCACGCGGTCGAGGCGCATCTGGAAGACCTGAAGGCGCGTGGGGTGACGGAGTCGGTTGAGGAACGGGTGGCGTTTACCCAGGAGATGTTTGGGCATATTCCGCCGGTCGAGGGCTGATCCGGAACTGCATCGCGGCCATCGCGAGCAGGCTCACTCCTACAGGGGAACGCATTCCAAATTGTAGGAGTGAGCCTGCTCGCGATAGCGGACTTACCGCCACCACAAGACTCAACCCGGCCCCCAATCTGCTCATCCCCGACATCCCCTCTAGGAGCAACTCCCGCAGAGGACTACAATCCCCACCCCGCCTCAATGGCCGATCTGCCCCGCCCATGTTGACCTGTTCCGTACACCCGCTGCCCTACCGCGCCAACCCCGCCGACTACTTTGCGGCCATCCGCCATGCGCCCGGTGCCGTGCTGCTCGACAGCGGCCGGCCGAGTGCCAACCGTGGTCGTTATGACCTGCTCAGCGCCTGGCCGCTGGAGCATCTGGCGGTGTTGCCCGACGAAAGCGGCAGCGTTTTCCTGCAACGTCTGCGCAATAATCTGACCCGCCTGGGCGAAGCGCAGCTGCCTGTGGAATATGACCTGCCCTTCGCCGGCGGCCTGATCGGCTATCTGAGCTACGACTTCGGCCGGCATCTGGAAACCCTGCCGAGCCAGGCCCGGGACGATCTGCAACTGCCCGATGCGCGATTCGGCCTGTATGACTGGGCGCTGATCAGCGATCACCAGACCGCCACCAGCCAATTGGTGTTTCACCCATCGATGGCCGACAGCGAGCGGCAACGGCTGATCGCTCTGTTCAGCCAACCGTCCGCGGCGACGCTGACGCCGTTCAAGCTGAACACGCCGATGACCGCCGACCTGTCGGCCGATGACTATCGCCAGGCGCTGGAGCGCATTCATCAATACATCCAGGCCGGCGACTGCTATCAGGTCAACTTCGCCCAGCGTTTCCGCGCACCGTGTCAGGGCGATCCGTGGCTGGCCTATTGCGCGTTGCGCGCAGCCTGCCCGACGCCGTTTTCCGGCTTCCAGAGCCTGCCCGACGGCGGCGCGGTGTTGAGTTTGTCGCCGGAGCGTTTCGTCAAAGTCAGCGAGCGCCAAGTGGAAACCCGCCCGATCAAAGGCACGCGCCCCCGTGGTCTGACGCCTGCCGAAGACGCGGCCAACGCTGCCGAACTGCTGGCCAGCCCCAAGGATCGCGCGGAAAACCTGATGATAGTCGACCTGCTGCGCAACGACCTCGGCCGCACCTGCCGCATCGGCTCGGTGCGGGTGCCGGAGTTGTTCAGTCTGGAAAGCTATCCCAACGTGCATCACTTGGTCAGCAGCGTGACCGGTGAACTGGCGGATGACCGCGATGCCCTGGACCTGATCGCCGGCAGCTTCCCCGGCGGCTCGATCACCGGCGCGCCGAAGATTCGTGCGATGCAGATCATCGACGAGCTGGAGCCGACCCGGCGCGGTTTGTATTGCGGCTCGTTGCTGTACCTGGACGTACGCGGCGAGATGGACAGCTCCATCGCCATTCGCAGTCTGCTGGTCAAGGATGGCCAGGTGTGTTGCTGGGGCGGTGGCGGGATCGTGGCCGACTCGGACTGGCAGGCGGAGTATCAGGAGTCGATTACCAAGGTCAAAGTCCTGCTCGACACCCTGCAAAACCTCTAGACCACCACAATCCTGTGTAGGCGCTGCCGAAGGCTGCGATCTTTTGATCTTGATCTTAAAAAACCAGATCAAAAGATCGCAGCCTTCGGCAGCTCCTACAGGGATTGGGTTTACAGGCTCAGGTCGCGGTTCGAGGCCTTGATGAATTCCTGCTTCAACTCGGCAAACGTGTGCACCGCCGGGAACTGCGGGAACTCACGGATCACATTCTCCGGCGCATGGAACAGAATCCCCGCATCCGCCTCGCCCAGCATGCTCGTGTCGTTATACGAATCCCCCGCCGCAATCACCCGGTAGTACAGGCTCTTGAACGACAGGACCGACTGACGCTTGGGATCTTTCTGACGCAACTGATAGCTGGTCACCCGCCCGCTGTCGTCAGTGATCAGGCGATGGCAGAGCAAGGTCGGGAAGCCCAGTTGCCGCATCAGCGGCTGGGAGAACTCGTAGAAGGTGTCCGAGAGAATCACCACCTGGAAGCGTTCGCGCAGCCAGTCGACAAACTCCACTGCGCCGTCCAGCGGCTTGAGCGTAGCGATCACTTCCTGAATGTCCGAGAGCTTCAGGCCATGCTCGTCGAGGATGCGCAGACGCTGCTTCATCAGCACGTCGTAATCGGGAATGTCCCGGGTGGTGGCCTTGAGGGAGTCGATTCCGGTTTTTTCGGCGAAGGCGATCCAGATTTCCGGTACCAGTACCCCTTCAAGATCCAGGCAAGCAATTTCCACAAGACACTCCCGTTTGTATTGATTATTGAGTCGAGCGAGCCCGAACTCTAGCGACTCCCCGGCAACGGCGCAACGCAGCGGGCACCCCGTACCCCGCTGCTTTTTGTTAACATCGCCGCCATATAGAGCGCCCAGCGCCACCGACCTGTAGGAAGCCGCCCTGATGAGCCCAACGTTCGATGTCGTGGAACTCGCCACGACCTATGCCAACAAATCCGCGCAGGACATCCTGAAGCTCGCGTTTGCCGAGTTCGGCGATGAGCTGTGGATATCTTTCAGCGGCGCCGAGGATGTGGTGCTGGTGGACATGGCCTGGAAGCTGAACAAGAACGTCAAGGTGTTCAGCCTCGACACAGGCCGGCTGCACCCGGAGACCTATCGTTTCATCGAGCAAGTGCGCGAGCACTACAAGATCGATATCGAAATCGTCTCACCGGACTACACGAAACTGGAACCGTTCGTGAAGGAAAAAGGCCTGTTCAGCTTCTACAAGGACGGCCATGGCGAATGCTGCGGCATCCGCAAGATCGAACCGCTGCGCCGCAAATTGTCTGGCGTCAAAGCCTGGGCCACCGGCCAGCGCCGCGACCAGAGCCCAGGCACCCGCAGCGCCGTGGCGGTGCTGGAAATCGACACCGCGTTCTCCACCCCGGAACGCACCCTGTACAAGTTCAACCCGCTGGCGCAAATGACCAGCGAAGAGATCTGGGGCTACATCCGCATGCTTGAGCTGCCATACAACAGCCTGCATGAACGCGGCTTCATCAGCATCGGCTGCGAACCGTGCACCCGCCCGGTCCTGCCGAACCAGCACGAGCGCGAAGGCCGCTGGTGGTGGGAAGAAGCGACGCAGAAAGAATGTGGGTTGCATGCGGGGAATATCATCAGCAAGTCCAACAGCTAAAAGATCGCAGCCTGCGGCAGCTCCTACAGGAGAACGCATTCCCATGTAGGAGCTGCCGCAGGCTGCGATCTTCTGATCTTCAAGAATGTGTACACACGAATGTCACCATCAGTGCCATTTATGTGTGCACTTTTTTGTTTGCTCGCCCTGAAAAGTTACATCCCTTCTGAACGTCCCTTCCTTTCGGCATTCGCCAAAATCTCCCGCAAAAAATAAATAGCTGTTCAATCGGTCAATTTATAACCATCTGTTTTCAAAAGCTTAGCCCTCATCGATAACTTTTCGAAATGAGCCCGGCTGCACATAGATCAGCATCTGGCACAGATCTGGCTTTAGTGCATACATGTTTTGTATACAAAACCGCAAAACATGACCTGACACTTTCGATCCGCAAGCCTGAAGCGCCCTATCCCGTACAGGCTGCAGATGCCCCGTAACCAGTGATGTTTGCTGGCCGCGACGAAGATTTGTCGAGCCCCGGGCTCATGCACAGTCATCGCGGCCCCGCCCATCAGGAGCCTGCCGGAATGCGTACAAGCCTCTCCAACAACATCGCGCTGAATCTGCCCGCCTCTGCCCTCGACCAGCCCTTGCCCCACGATGGCCTGACCGAACCGTTACAACTGAGCCCCCGTCTGCACAACAGCGACCTGGCACCGACCCGGACCGAAGGTCGGCGCTGGGGCAAATACAGCATCTTCGCCCTGTGGACCAACGATGTGCACAACATCGCCAACTACTCGTTCGCCATCGGTCTGTATGCGTTGGGCCTGGGAGGCTGGCAGATCCTGCTGTCACTGGGGATCGGCGCGGCGCTGGTGTACTTCTTCATGAACCTGTCCGGCTACATGGGGCAAAAAACCGGGGTGCCGTTTCCGGTGATCAGCCGGATCAGTTTCGGCATCCACGGCGCGCAGATTCCGGCGTTGATCCGGGCGGTGATCGCCATCGCCTGGTTCGGGATACAGACGTACCTGGCATCGGTGGTGTTTCGCGTGCTGTTGACGGCGATCCACCCCGGCTTCGCCGAGTACGACCACAACTCGATCCTCGGCCTGTCGACCCTGGGCTGGGTGTGTTTCGTGGCGATCTGGTTCGTGCAACTGGCGATCCTCGCGTACGGCATGGAGATGGTCCGCCGTTACGAAGCCTTTGCCGGGCCGGTGATTCTGCTGACCGTCGCCGCCCTCGCCGCGTGGATGTACACCCAGGCCAACGCGACCATCGCCTGGTCGATCCGCGAACCGCTGACCGGCGGCGAGATGTGGCGCAACATCTTTGCCGGCGGCGCCCTGTGGCTGGCGATCTACGGCACGCTGATCCTGAATTTCTGCGACTTCGCGCGCTCTTCGCCGTGCCGCAAGACCATCAAGGTCGGTAATTTCTGGGGGTTGCCGGTGAACATTCTGGTGTTCGCCGCCATCACCGTGCTGTTGTGCGGCGCGCAATTTCAGATCAACGGGCGGATCATCGAAAGCCCGACCGAAATCATTGCGTCGATTCCCAACACGTTCTTTCTGGTGCTCGGTTGCCTGGCCTTCCTGATCGTCACCGTGGCAGTGAACATCATGGCCAACTTCGTCGCGCCGGCCTTCGTGCTCAGTAACCTGGCGCCGAAGTACCTGACCTTCCGCCGCGCCGGGCTGATCAGCGCGACCATCGCCGTGCTGATCCTGCCGTGGAACCTCTACAACAGCCCACTGGTGATCGTGTACTTCCTGTCCGGCCTCGGCGCCCTGCTCGGCCCGTTGTACGGGGTGATCATGGTCGACTACTGGCTGATCCGCAAAGGCCGGATTCACGTCCCGCAGTTGTACAGCGAAGATCCCAACGGCGCTTATTACTACAGCCGCGGGGTGAATTTCCGCGCCGTGGCAGCGTTCATTCCTGCGGCGCTGATCGCCATCGTCCTGGCGCTGGTGCCGGGCTTCCACAGCATTTCGCCGTTCTCCTGGCTGGTGGGCGCCGGCATCGCCGCCCTGCTCTACCTGATCATTGCCAAGCGTCAGCCGCACTACGCCGACGTCAGTGGCGAAGCCATCGCCGTCGACAACGTCAGCCACTAATTTCCTCGCGGCCCGGGTTTCGGGCCGCTGAACTGCCCGCAATAAGGACTTCTCATGCGTATTCTTGTGGTCAACGTCAACACCACCGAATCCATCACCCAGGCCATCGCCCGCTCGGCGCAGGCGATCGCTTCACCCGGCACGGAGATTGTTGGTCTGACGCCGTTCTTCGGCGCCGACTCGGTGGAAGGCAATTTCGAAAGTTACCTGGCGGCCATCGCCGTGATGGACCGGGTGATGTCTTACGATCAACCGTTCGACGCGGTGATTCAGGCCGGCTACGGCGAACACGGCCGCGAAGGCTTGCAGGAACTGCTGAACGTGCCGGTGGTGGACATCACCGACGCGGCGGCGAGCACCGCTATGTTTCTCGGCCACGCCTATTCGGTAGTGACCACGCTGGATCGCACCGTACCGCTGATCGAAGACCGGCTGAAACTCTCGGGTCTGTGGGATCGCTGCGCTTCGGTGCGGGCCAGTGGTCTGGCAGTGCTGGAGCTGGAACACGAGCCGCAACGGGCGCTGGAAGCCATCGTGCAACAAGCGGAACTGGCGGTGACTCAGGACAAGGCCGAGGTGATTTGCCTCGGCTGCGGCGGCATGGCCGGGCTGGATGAACAGATTCGTCGCCGCACCGGAGTGCCGGTGGTCGATGGCGTGACGGCGGCGGTGACCATCGCCGAATCGCTGGTGCGGTTGCGGTTGTCGACATCCAAGGTGCGCACTTACGCGACGCCACGGCCGAAACAGATCATCGGCTGGGCGGAGCGGTTTGCCCGGTAGACCGCGTTATCGTTCATCGCGAGCAGGCTCGCTCCTACAGGGTTAGTGTCGTACCCGAAATCTGTGAGCAACACCGAACTCTGTAGGAGTGAGCCTGCTCGCGATGGCCGCAACCCGGTCAAAAGCCAAACTCAGAAAGCACTGAACCGCCGAGCCAACCCCCGCTCCGCAAACTGCTCAATCACAAAATCGACAAACGCCCGAGTCTTGCCCGGCAGCAATTTGTGCTCGGCGTAGTAGATCGAAATGTTGCCGTCATCGACGTACCAATCCGGCAGCACACGTTGCAACGTGCCCGCCTCGAGATAACCCACGGCAAACGGCATGCTGACCAGCGCAACCCCCAGCCCTTGTGCTGCTGTGGCGCAGGCGGCTTCGGAGTCGCTCATGGTCATTCGCGTCTTGAGGGTCAAGGGTTGACAGAGCTGACTGCCGTTACTGATCAACTGCCAGGAACGTACTCGACCGGTTTGCGGCGAACGAATCAGGATGCCGTCGTGATATTGCAGGTCATCCGGCTCGGCAATCGCCTCATGTTTTTCCAGATAGTCAGCAGATGCCACCAACACTCGATGCGCGGGTGCCAATTTGCGTGCGACGACGCCTTGGGGCAATTCGAATCCCCCGCCAATCGCCGCATCGAAACCCTGCCCAATTAAATCGACCTGACGGTTATCAAAATGCCAGTCAGGGTTGATCGCCGGAAACCGACGTAAAAACTCTTCCAGCAACGGCACAACGTACAAACGCCCGAATACCGTGCCCATGCTGACTTTCAGCGTGCCCGCCGGCAATCCTTCGACACTGGCCAGATTGGCCACAGCATTTTGAATCGTCGTCAGGCTGCTACTGACCTGACTCAAAAACAGCTGACCGGCCTCGGTCAGGGTCAAGCTACGTGTACTACGCTGGAACAGCCGTACACCGAGCCGCGCCTCGAGCTTCGCCACACTCTTGCCGACGGCTGCGGGTGTCAGGCTCAAGCGCCGCGCCGCCTCGGCAAAGCTGCCGACTTCGGCACTGCGCACGAAGCATTCGATACTGCTGAAGGTTTCCATGATCGCCACTATAAACTTTTGGTTTACACAGACTATAGCAATCATGGGCTACACGGTTGTCGATGCAAGGCCGATACTCGGCTCCAACACCAAGGCACCTCGCCTTCAACTTCCTGGAGATCGAACATGACCACTCAACACCTCAGCGGCAAAGTCGCTCTGATTCAAGGCGGTTCCCGTGGCATCGGCGCCGCCATCGTCAAACGTCTGGCTGCCGAAGGCGCCGCTGTCGCGTTCACCTACGTCAGCTCCACCGCCAAGGCCGAAGAACTGCAAAACAGCATCACCGCCAACGGCGGCAAAGCCCTGGCGATCAAAGCCGACAGCGCTGACGAAGCGGCGATCCGCAACGCTGTCAGCGCCACTGTCGAAGCCTTTGGCCGCCTCGATATTCTGGTGAACAACGCCGGTGTGCTGGCCATCGCGCCACTGGAAGATTTCAAACTGGAAGACTTCGACCAGACCCTGGCAATCAACGTGCGCAGTGTGTTCATTGCTTCTCAGGAAGCCGCCAAGCACATGGGCGAAGGCTCGCGCATCGTCAACATCGGCAGCACCAACGCCGACCGCATGCCCTTCGGCGGCGGCGGTGTGTACGCGATGAGCAAATCGGCGCTGGTCGGCCTGACCAAGGGCCTGGCCCGGGATCTCGGCCCACGCGGCATCACCATCAACAACGTGCAGCCCGGCCCGGTCGACACCGACATGAACCCGGCCGATGGCGATTTCGCTGAAAGCCTGATCCCGCTGATGGCGGTGGGTCGTTACGGCACTGCCGATGAAATCGCCGGTTTCGTCGCCTACCTGGTGGGCCCGGAAGCCGGTTACATCACCGGTGCCAGCCTGACCATCGACGGTGGCTTCGGCGCCTGATGCGCTGAATCCCGGGTACAAAAAACGCCGCGCCTCGGTTCCGAGGGCGGCGTTTTTTCATGGTGTTTATTGAGCGATCAGGCCCATTCCAGCGCCGGCAAACCGCAGGCACTCGGGGTGAACGCCTTGAGCGTGCGCAGAATCCCGTCGGCGTGAGCGTATTTTTCATCGGCCATGGCCGCGTCGGGAATCGCGATGGCGGTCATCCCCGCCGCTTTCGCCGCAGTGACGCCAAACGGCGAATCCTCGAACACCAGACAATCTTCAGGCGCGACGCCCAGACGCCGGGCGGCGGTGAGGAAAATGTCCGGCGCCGGTTTGGCGGCGCCGACTTCCGGGTCGTCCGCCGTGACGATGAAATCGAACAGCGCAAACCAGTCGCGGTGCAAGGTGGTTTTCTGGCCGAACGACTGTCGCGACGAACTGGTGCCCACGGCGATCGGAATGTTGTGCGCCTTGAGGTGGCGAATCAGCTCCTCCGCACCCGGCATTGCCTGCGCCTTGGGAAAACGTTCGCGCATCAGCGGCTCGCGGATCACCAGAAACTCTTCGGCGCTGATCGGCAGGTCCAGCGCCTGCACCACGTAGTTGGCCAGGTCATTGGCGCCACGCCCGATGATGTTCTGTTTAACGCTCCAATCGAAAGTCCGCCCGTAACGCTGGGCAATGAGCGACGTGACCTCGGTGTAGATGCCTTCGGTGTCCAGCAACAAACCATCCATGTCGAAAATCACGGCCTTGATCGGGCCAAACGTCTTCATCGGTGCATTCATCATCGGATCCGTTATCAAAAACATCCCAGGCAGCACGGTCGGCGCCGCTGCCCGGATCGGATTAAAGGGTTCAGCAGCATAGCGAGGCCAACGAACATTCAGCAACGGGCAATGTCGGCGGGCCGTTGAATGGTGCGCGGATATTTAGCGAAATGCCCTACAGCCAATGCCTACTTGCCCGACTTCTTTCCCGTTTGATCCCCCGCAAAGTCCGCGCACCTCTTTCACGTGCGCGAGTGCCTGCGAATGTTCCAAACCGATCGGCTTCTGGCCCTGAACAACAGCATCGGCCTGCTGGTGGTTGCCGCCCTGAACCCGAAACACCCGGACGTCGAAACGCTGATTCGCGAGTTCCGCCTGAGCCTGAACCACTACGAGGCCTGGGCCGAGCAGTTCTGGACCGGGACGGCGCTGGATGTCGAACAGGTGTTCAGGGTCGGCAACGACCTGCACCTCAGCGCTCCCGTCAAATCCCGCCAACCCATCCAGACCTCGGTGGTCATGTGCCCGGCGAGCGGCCCGTTAACCCTGGTGCACATGTTCGAGGCGGCGCGCTTCGTACCGATCGGTAATACCCCGGTGATGCTCGAACCGGTGATCGCCGACGTCGACGGGGTACTGAGTTTCGGTGCACCGCTGCGCCATACCATCGGCCCGAGCGGCATTCTGGAAGTCAGCGACTGCGACCGGGGCCAGCGTTATCGCATCACCTTCTTTCCCGATGTTTCCACCGCCCATATCCAAGCGCTGTACGCGTCCTACGAAGGGATTCTGGACGGGCTGGAGGGCTGGCTTCGCGACGAGTGGGCCGGGTTTCAGCCGCAGTGGACGGAGTTTTCCGGCACCGGTTTCGGTGATCGTTACCGCCAGTTGCAACAGGCTGACTGGCGAGGGTTCGAGAAGGCCCTGCACGACATCTGGGACGACGTTAAACAGCTGTTCGCCCTGCTCGCCGATCTGCAGGCCAACAGTGAAAAACTGCTGCAGTACCTGACCGAGGTCGAACTGGAAGCGCTGCTCAATGCCTCCAGTGAAGCCATCGCCAGTGGCTTGCTGATCCTCAGTGACGAGCCGTTGCTGTTTATCCATCTGGCAGCGTTTACCAGTTGGTTGAAGATGCTGCCGCCGCAGTATCTGGCGGAAGTGGTGGCCGAAGTCCGGGTCGAGCTGTTGATCAGTTTTCTGCTGATGCGGATTACCGGCGGCGTTGGCGTGCCTGTGAAATTGAGCAGCAAGGTGCTGAACAAGATCAAGTCGCCTCGGGCGCGGCAATGGCTGGCAGCGGCGGCACTGCGCCTGGCCGAACTGCCCTCCACTGCCGATCTGAACAAACATGCGGCCACGTTGAAGCCGTTGATGATCAATGCGCGCGACGTGCCGATGAGGCCGACGCCGGCGATCCCGCTGAACATTCGCCAGGCGGATTCGGTGGTGTTGACGGTACCGAACCCGGCGCCCATGGCGCGAGACAAGTCCCGGGGCACGACCCGGATGGAGCGGCACAAACCCCACGACGACTCACCCGATCAAGCAAAAAACCCCAACGGCGACAGCGCCGATTGCGTGCCGCTGACCTGCACCAACGGCTGCCCGGTGTCGATGGTCACCGGTGAAGAACTGCTGACCCTGACCGATGGTTCGCTCGACGGGGTGCTGCCGTTCGAGTTCACCCGCCTGTATCGCACCAGCGCCGTTGAGATCGATGTCGGGCTGGGGTTTGGCTGGAGCCATTCGCTGGCGCATCGGCTGGTCTTCGATGGCGATGCGGTGGTCTGGGTCGACCACGAGAACCGCCGCACACGGTTTCCCATGCCCAGTGTTCAGCGGCCGGCGATTCACAACAGTTTGTCGCGGGCGGCGATTTTTCTCGGGGATGAACCGGAGGAATTGATCCTGGCGCTGGCGGGGAACGCGGCGCGGTTTTATCACTTTCGCGCCGGGCGGCTGACGGCGATCAGTGATGCGTATGGCAATCGCCTGCAGGTTGCTCGTGATCATCAGGAGCGCATTGTTCGCTTGGACAATGGTGCGGGTCGGTCGCTGGGGTTGCGTTACGAGCGGGCGCATCTGATCGGCGTCGATTATCAGGTTTGGCGCGAAAGCGACTGGCACACCGAACAGACCCTCGTCAGCTACCGCTACGACGCCCGCCAGCGCCTGCTCGAAGCAACCAATGCGGTCGGTGACAGCGAGCATTACGACTACGACGATCAGCACGTCATCCTGCAGCGGCAACTGACGGGCGGGGCGAGTTTCTTCTGGGAGTGGGAGCGCGCCGGCAAAACCGCGCGTTGCGTACGGCACTGGGCGTCGTTCTCGCAGATGGACAGCCGTTACGTCTGGGCCGACGACGGCAGTGTGGCGGTGCACTACGTCGACGGCAGCGCAGAAACCTACGTCCACGACGATCGGGCGCGGCTGGTGCGCAAGGTCGAGGCCGATGGTGGTGAGCACCTCAAGGCCTATGGCGATGCCGGACGGTTGATCGCCGAGCAGGATCCGCTGGGGGCGGTCACCGAATACCGCTACGACGAAGTCGGACGGCTGATCGCGCTGCTTCCGCCGGAAGACGAGCCAACGTCCTACGAGTATCGCAACGGTTTCCTGCACAGCCGTTCCCGCGGCGAGGCGGTCTGGACGTTTCGGCGCAACGCCGAGGGGGATGTCACCGAGGCGGTCGATCCCGACGGGCTGGTCACCTATTACTACTACGACACCCGTGGGCAGTTGCTGTCGATCCGTTACCCGGACACCAGTCGGCATCAGTTGGTCTGGAACGACCTCGGCCAACTGACCGAAGAAACCCTGCCCGACGGTGGCGTGCGGCGTTTTTCCTACGACACGCTGGGACGACGGATTACCTCTTGCGACGAACACGGCGCGATGACCCGCCAGCAGTGGGACGCCGTTGGCCGACTGCTCCAGACGACGTTGCCCACCGGCGCCACCCGCGCCTACAGCTACGGCGCTTACGGCCAGGTCACTGCCGAGCGTGACGAACTCGGGCGCATCACCCGTTACGAGTATGACGACGACCTGCACCTGGTCTCGCGCAAGATCAATCCCGACGGCACCCGGGTGCAGTATCGCTACGACCATGCGCAACTGCTGCTGACAGAAATCGAGAACGAGTCCGGGGAAAAGTACCGACTGGACTACACGCCCACCGGACTGATCCGACAGGAAACCGGGTTCGACGGCCGGCGCACCGCCTACGCCTATGACCGCAACGGGCATCTGCTGGAAAAAACCGAATTCGGTGATGACGGCTCGACGCTGGTCACCGCTTACGCGCGCGATGCGGCCGGGCGCCTGCTGCTGAAAACCCTGCCCGACGGGGTTCAGGTGGCTTATCGCTATGACCGTCTGGGCCGATTGACCGGGGTTGATGACGGCCAGAAACATCCACTGGCGTTCGAATACGACCGGCAGGACCGGTTGATCACCGAACATCAGGGCTGGGGCACGTTGCGTTATGCGTATGACGCCTGCGGCCAGCTCAAACGCCAGCGTCTGCCGGACAACAGCAAGCTCGATTACCACTACGCCAAGGGCGGCGCGCTGACCGCCATCGACCTTAATGGCGCGCGGCTGACCAGCCACGTCTATCAGTCCGGTCGCGAACAACAACGGCAACAAGGCCTGCTGCGCAGCGATTATGCCTACGACGATCAGGGCCGTTTACTCGCTCACGCGGTAGGCCATCAGCACGAAGCGTTGTATCGCCGCGATTATGCCTACAGCGCCAACGGCAACCTCGAGCACATTGCCGACACCCGCCACGGCCAGCGCACCTACGCCTACGACGCCCTCGACCGGCTGATCCGTGTGCGCCACTCGCGCGACGAACTGCCGGAATCCTTCGCCCACGACCCGGCCGGCAACCTGCTGATGCAGGACCGGCCCGGCCCCACCCGGATCAAGGGCAACCGCCTGCTGATGCAGGGCGACCGTCATTACGACTACGACGCCTTCGGCAACCTGATCCGCGAGCGTCGTGGCCGCGATCACCTCTTGGTCACCGAATACCGCTACGACTGCCAACACCGCCTGATCGGCCTGACCCGCCCCGACGGCAACACCGCGTCCTACCAGTACGACGCCTTCGGCCGACGCATCCGCAAAACCATCGACGGCCAGAGCACCGAGTTCTTCTGGCAAGGCGACCACCTCGTCGCCGAAAGCAGCCAGAGCCACCACCGCAGCTACGTCTACGAACCCGGCACCTTTCGGCCGCTGGCCTTGCTCGACGGCAAAGGCCCGAAAAAAGCCTGCCCGTTCTACTACCAACTCGACCACCTCGGCACCCCGCAGGAACTCACCGACTACAGCGGTGAAATCGTCTGGTCGGCGCAGTACGACGCCTATGGCAAGGTCTCGGCGATCACCCTGGCGGGCGAGGACCTGGACCAGCCACTGCGCTTTCAGGGGCAATATTTCGATGCGGAGAGCGGGCTGCATTACAACCGGCACCGGTATTACGACCCGAGGTTGGGGCGGTATCTGACGCCGGATCCGGTGAAGCTGGCTGGAGGACTAAACCAATACCAGTACACGCCGAATCCGACGGGGTGGGTGGATCCGTTGGGGTTGGCATGCACCCCGTGTCCGGGAGCAATACAGGCTGATGGGCCATATAGTGAGATCGTTCCTGGGGGTGGATTGGCCACGCATGAAGCTCAAGGCGGCCACCTGATTGCCAAACATATTGGAAGAACTGACTCGCAGTTGGCCCAAAGACTAAAAGCAGAACCCAATATTCCAGCAGCGTCTACATTTTCAGATCGTGCCGCAGCTGAGGCTGCGGTATCGGAAGCATTAAGTTTGAACATGCAAAAAGTGAGAAGACTTTTAACAAGCAGTAGAAGCAAAACCACTATCACCCATCATTTCAATCAACCGGTGGGAGTAAGTATGCTAAATGGCTCTCCCCATTCACAAACGGCGTCGAAGATTCTTTTAGTACTAAAAAAAGACCCAACATTGCCTTTGGGATATTATTTATTAACCGGATTTCCAGAACTATGAATTACGAATTCCCAGAAATTCAAGATTTTTTCGGATCTTACTTCCATCAAGATTGGATGGTAGAGCATGATACTCCCGATCAAGTCATAGCTGATTTCTTGCAAGCTTCGGATACGGAGACATTGCTTTCGATTAATAAAGAATTACGCTTCTTGCTTAAGCAGAATAAGGAAGAGCTTGTTCTGAGGGAGTATTTATTGAAAGAGCTCAGTTGCTACTACTGCTACTGGAATGAGTGGGAGTCAGGCCGAGCTTGGTTAATGCACGTGCTAGCGGCTCTGAATGGAGGGTTAGAGGAAATAGATTAATGCGAATATTTAAACTCTACGAAAACCGGGAATTGAAATCGAGGTTTGCAAATGACAAATGAGGAACTTCCACAGCTATTTAAGTAGTACTCAGGCATATCACAGACATCGTGGTCCTTCTGCTCACATCCCATCTCGCACCTCCCAAAGGGCCTGAAAGAACCGCAGGCCCTGAAGACTCGAAAAGCATCACTACGAAGCAGGATCAAAAGAACAAACAATCACTGCTCATCCTCATCCTCTTCATAATCCTCATCCAAAGCCTCATCCGCATCATTTAACGGCACCGTCGCATCATCCATCAGCGACCCCGGATCCTCATTCCCCGGATCATTGATATACGGCAGACCACTCGGGCCTTTTTCTTCCTTGCCTTCAGTTTCGGGGGTCATGGCAAACCTCTGCGTCTGGTGGGTTGTATAACGTTCGAAAAGCTCCACGGCCAATCGTTCCAGCGTCAGACCGCCAGACACGAAAAACCCGGCGCCAGGCCGGGTTTCTTTTCGATGTTCAATCAATGATGGCGGTTTTTATGTTTGTACTTGTTGTGCTTGTGTCCACCGCCGGAATGCCCCTTCCCGCCGTCGTCACCCAGGTTGTTGCCCACCGCACCACCGGCCGCGCCGCCCAATCCTGCACCGATGGCTGAGCCGGTGGAGCCGCCCAGGCTGTTGCCGATCACTGAACCACCGGCTGCGCCGAGACCACCACCAATGGCGGCTTCCGTGCGATTGTGTTTATTCGCGCCGACCGCGCTACCCGCCGCGCCACCGACACCCGCGCCGACCGCCGCACCGGTGCTGCCGCCGAGCTGGCCACCGACCACATTACCGAGCACACCGCCCAGTCCGCCACCCACGGCGGCGCTGCCATCTCCGGCGGCCATCGCGCCTTGAGCGATCAATAATCCGAAAAACAGTGCAGACAATGACAAACGCATTTGAACCTCACAGTTCCCGAATCGGGACATTATGCCCATAGGGCCTATGTCAAATTGGAGACATTTTTCGGGAAAACGTTCAGCCATGAAAAAGCCCGGCATCGAGCCGGGCTTTTTCTGACAAGCGTTCGCTATCAGTGACGCTTGTGACCTTTGGACAGGTTGGCGCCAACAGCACCACCGGCTGCACCGCCGAGACCGGCGCCAATGGTCGCGCCGTTCTTGCCACCCAGGCTGTTGCCGATCACCGAACCACCGGCCGCGCCGACACCACCACCGATGGCCGCTTTAGTCCGGCTACCCTTACCGGCAGCCATCGCACTGCCCGCCGCGCCTGCGACACCGGCACCAATCGCTGCGCCGGTGCTGCCGCCCATTTTCTGGCCAACGACATTACCCAGCGCACCACCCAGACCACCGCCGAGTGCAGCAGTGCCTTCGCCGGCCACCGCACCTTGAGCAACCAGAAGCCCCAGAACCAGAGCAGGCAATGTTAGACGCATGACAAAAACCTCAAAAATAGGGAGATCAAAAGGGGCCGAGATTGAATGCTGCCGGCGCGCTAAAGTCCAGACAAAATCACCTGCCATCACGCACTTGGCGCCGATTGGACAGCGATTGCGCAAAAGGTTTTATCGCAGACAAAAAAAAGCCCGCTGGGGAGACGGGCTGGAGACTTGCTTTCTAACGGATGGCTTCACCCTACGTCCGTGGACGTGAAAAGTTTGTGAAAAAAACCAAAACATGCTCTACCGCTTGTAGGAGATTTCCCTTCATAAACTTCAGGTATAAAAAACCCCGTTTATAGACGGGGTTGTGAGGTCGCCGATTACTTTCTCGACCGAGTCGAGACCTTCGGAAGAAACTTGGCTTTCGGCCCCTTGGGCGCGGTGGACTTGATCTTGCCGGTCAGTACCGGATCCTCGCCAAAGCCCGCCTGGTACTCCGTCTGGCCGCAGCGGACGCAGTTGTTGAATGAAAATTCGGCTCCATCGTCTTCGATATACGGATCAGTCATACCTTCGCCCTTTTCCAATGGATCGATACCGGCAAAACCCTATTGCCTGAAAAAATACCGACCTCCAAGACTTTTGAGACTAGCCGGTCATTCCTGGACTTGTGGTTCAGATCCGCTGATGGCCGACGAATGGCCTACGCCAATTCAACACACCACTCACCTAAAACGCCCTGTGGCCCGCGCACTCAAACCACGGGGCTGAACTTAAGCAATAAAAGCAAAAAGCCCATTCATCGTCTGAATGGGCTCGTTTGAACCGGCAACTGCATCAACGCAACTTGACCGCCGTACCCGTCGCGAACACGACAACCATGCCGCCCTTGCCCGCCGGCATGCTGATCTCGAAATCCAGCCCGACCACCGCATCCGCCTGCAACGCCCGCGCCCGCTCCTTGATCTCGTCAGTCGCCTGAACCCGCGCCTCTTTCAATGCACGCTCCAGCGTCTGCGAGCGCCCACCGAAAAAGTCGCGCATGCCGGCAAACATGTCACGGATCACATTGACGCCCTGCACCGACTCCGCGCTGACAATGTCCAGGTACGCGGTGATCTGTCGGCCTTCGATGGCGTGAGTGGTGGAGATGATCATGGGAACAGTCCTTTTTTCTACTGATAAAACGACGATTGTAATGCGCTATGGCAAATCAGGCTGAGCACTTGCGTGCATGACTTCCTTAGCGGATTGAAATCCAGATGCCAGAAACCACAAAACCCCTGATCTCTTTCGAAATCAGGGGTTTTGTGTACTTAATTTGGCGGTGAAGGAGAGATTCGAACTCTCGATACAGTTTCCTGTATACACACTTTCCAGGCGTGCTCCTTAAGCCACTCGGACACTTCACCGTATCTCTTCAAACATGTTCTGTCTGTCGAGGCGCGCTAATGTAGTCGAAAGCTTTTCTGATGGCAAACTTTTTTTCAGAATTTTCATGCGCTTAAGACAAAAAGGCGTTTCACCCACCGGCGGCCGATGGCAAACCGGCCATTCTCTGGTAACGGCACCCCTTCTATATAGAAGCAGAACGGCGCGCTACGCCGGGCGAGCCGGGAAACGGTGACCGGCGAGTCAGTCACGGCGCTTTACCTGGCCTACGGTGGTGAGTAACGTCTGCCCATCTTTCTTACAAGGAATTGCGTCATGAGTGAGTTGATTGCCTACCACCTCGAAGACGGCATCGCGACCCTGACCTTGAACAACGGCAAGGTCAATGCCATTTCCCCTGACGTGATTGCGGCGTTCAACGCGGCGCTGGATCAGGCGGTGACTGATCGTGCCATCGTGATCATTACCGGTCAGCCGGGGATTCTGTCCGGTGGCTACGACCTGAAGGTGATGACCGCCGGCCCTAAAGAAGCCGTGGCGCTGGTGACTGCGGGGTCGACCCTGGCGCGTCGCCTGCTCTCTCACCCGTTCCCGGTGATCGTTGCGTGCCCTGGGCACGCGGTGGCCAAGGGCGCGTTCCTGTTGTTGTCTGCCGACTACCGCATTGGCGTCGACGGTCCGTTCAGCATCGGCCTGAACGAGGTGCAGATCGGCATGACCATGCACCACGCCGGCATTGAGCTGGCGCGTGATCGCTTGCGTCGTTCGGCGTTCCACCGTTCGGTGATCAACGGTGAGATGTTTGATCCGAAGAGCGCTGTGGATGCCGGTTTCCTCGACAAGGTGGTCGCTGCCGAAGAACTGCAAGGCGCTGCCCTGGCCGCCGCGCGTCAGTTGAAGAAGATCAACATGAACGCGCACAAGAACACCAAGCTCAAGGTGCGCAAGGCGCTGCTTGAGGCCCTCGACAACGCGATCATCCAGGACCAGGAGCACCTGGGCTAATCCCTCGTTGCCCGAGCCGAAGAAAAGCCCGACCGTCGTGTCGGGCTTTTTCTTGCGCGTTCAGTTGATGAATCGTCAACGGCTCTAGGACGCGTCTGACGCACACTCCGGAAACATGCGCTTAAACATCGCCTATCTCCGGACTCTATAGCAGCAATTGCCGAAAACAGTGCACATCCGTACACTGCGCCACCTTTTGTCCCGGTGGGGCCTGAAAATGCTGTTTGTGTTTCGTATGTTGTTGATGGGCCTGCACTTTATTCTGGCCGGTGTACTGGGAGTGATCCTCGGCCTGTGCCGTCCGTTCAACCCGGACAACAGCCGTCTGTGCGCCCGCCTCTACGCGCTTCCGGCCATGTGCATTCTGCGCCTGCGGGTAAAGGCCGATGTCGGCCCGTTGATGAACAAGCCCGACAGTTGCGTAATCATCGCCAACCATCAGTCCAACTACGACCTGTTTGTGTTCGGCAACGTGGTGCCCCGGCGTACCGTGTGCATCGGCAAGAAAAGCCTGAAATGGGTGCCGCTGTTCGGGCAATTGTTCTGGCTGGCCGGCAATGTGTTGATCGATCGTGGCAATGCGCAGAAGGCGCGCAAGTCGATGCTCACCACGACCCACACCTTGCAGCACGAAGACACCTCGATCTGGGTGTTCCCGGAAGGCACGCGCAACCTCGGTGAAGAGCTGCTGCCGTTTAAAAAGGGCGCGTTCCAGATGGCGATTGCCGCCGGCGTGCCGATCGTGCCGGTGTGCGTCAGCAGCTACATCAAACACATGCGCCTGAATCGCTGGCGCAGCGGGGAAATTCTCATACGCTCGCTGCCGGCCATTCCTACAGCCGGGCTGACCATGGATGACATGCCCATGCTCATGACCCAGTGCCGCGAACAGATGCGCGAATGCATCGCCGCGATGGATCAGCAGCTACAGGCTGCGTGAAAAACAAACCCGCCTCGTGCGGGTTTTCTTTTGCCGGGTGAACTGTGCAGATTTCACCTGACTCTCAAGCAGCGACGCAGCTAAGCTGAAGCCTTGTACTCCCTGCCATCTGCCAAGAAGAAGTGAATCACCACCATGGGTCGAGTTGTTGCTGCTGCGGTTTACAGCGCCGGTAAGAAAGTCACCAATATTACCCTCGATGAGGGCGCCGCCTGGGCCGCCAAAACCGGGCACTTTGTCTGGATCGGCCTCGAAGAGCCGGACGCTCAGGAACTGGCCAACCTGCAACGCCAGTTCAACCTGCACGAACTGGCCATCGAAGACGCCCTGGAAAAACACAGTCGGCCGAAGCTGGAAACCTTTGGCGACGCTTTGTTTATCGTCATCTACTCGCCGATTCGCGAGCACGGGATTTTGCAGTTCATCGAAACGCATATCTTCGCCGGCAAGGGCTACATCATCACCGCCCGCAATGGCCACTCGGCGTCCTACGCGCATGTCCGTCAACGCTGTGAGGCGCGTCCGCTGTTGTTGGAGCACGGGGAAGATTTCGTACTCTATGCGATCCTGGATTTCGTGATCGAAAACTACCAGCCGGTGGGCGAAGCGATTCATGCCGAGATCGATGAGCTGGAGCGCAACGTGCTGTGCAGTGCGTTGAACGAGCATGACATCCAGAAACTTCACGGCCTGCGCCGCGATGTCCTGCGCCTGCGCCGTTATGCGGCACCGATGGTGGAGATCGGTGAGGAGCTGCAGAAGCTGAGCTTCCCGTTCATCGACAAGAACATGCGTCCGTACTTCCGCGATGTGCAGATCCACGTCACGCGGCAAATGGAAGACTTGACCACCCTGGCGGACATTGCCAGCCAGACCATCGAGGTCGGCGTGTTGCTTGAGGCCTCAAGGCAAAGTGTGGTGCAGCGCAAGTTTGCCGCGTGGGCAGCGATTCTGGCGTTCCCGACGGCGGTGGCGGGAATTTACGGGATGAACTTCCAGAACATGCCGGAGCTGAGCTGGCACTACGGCTACTTCGGCGTGCTGGGGTTTATCACGGTGGGGTGTGTGAGTTTGTGGGCGAGTTTCAAGAAATCGGGATGGTTATAGAGAGGCAAAAGCAAAAGATCGTCCGAACGCGGCCCGAACCTTCGGCAGCTCCTACATTGGGATGGTGTACACCCTGTAGGAGGTGCAGGCTGCGATCTTTTGATCTGCTGTTAAGCCGCTTCTGGTTTGTGCGCCACAAAGCGCATCATCCATTCCGCCACGGTCGTGCCATGGTGCTCCTGCTCCAGACTGGCGACGCCTTTGGAGTAGATCTGAGAGCCCAGCGCTTCCTGGCGCAGATCCAACAGCGCCCGCGAATAGTCGTGAATGAATTCCGGGTGGCCCTGGAAGCACAGCACCTGATCGTTGATGTGATACGCGGCAAACGGGCAGAAATCGCTGGAGGCGATGACTGTAGCGTTTTCCGGCAGCGCGGTGACCTGATCCTGGTGGCTGATCAGCAGCGTCAGTTCTTCACGCACCGGGCTCATCCACGGCGCCTTGGCCGCCAGTTTGTAGTTGTGGGTGCCGACACCCCAGCCCTGGCTGGCACGCTCGCTCTTGCCGCCCAGCAGCAGCGCCAGCAGTTGGTGGCCGAAGCACACGCCGAGCAGCTTGTCGCCGCGCTCATAGCGCGTCAGCAGGTATTGTTTGAGGGTCTGGATCCACGGGTCGGTGCCGAACGAATCGGCCTTGCTGCCGGTGATCAGGTACGCGTCGAAGGTCAGATCATCGCTCGGATATTCGCCCTGCATCACGTTGTACACGGTGAACTCGGCGGCAATCGGTTGCTGCGAGAACAGGCGCTGGAACATCTGCCCGTAACCCTGATATTGATCGACCAGTTCCGGACGCAGGATGTCGGTTTCCAGAATGCAGATGCGTAGCGACATAAAAAATACCTGACACGTGATGGGAATAATGAACACCCCAGAGCCTGCCTTGAAACACCCAGGCAAGGCAAGCCCCGCAGCGTTCATCCGATCACTTAAAACAACTCGCCTTTCGCCGCTTTCTCCAGCAGCAGTGCCGGTGGCGCAAAGCGCTCGCCATACTGCTCGGCCAGGTATTGCGCGCGCGCAACGAAGTCCTGCACGCCGTACTGATTGATGAACTGCAGCGCACCGCCGGTCCACGGCGCAAAACCGATGCCGAAGATCGAGCCGACGTTGGCATCCGCCGTCGAGGTCAGCACGCCCTCCTCCACGCAGCGCACGGTTTCCAGGGCCTGCACAAACAGCAGACGATCACGCACATCCTTCGGCGAAATCTGCCCGTCCGCCTTCTCGAAGCGCGTCTTCAACTCCGGCCACAGATGTTTCTGAGCTCTGGCCGGGTAATCGTAGAAACCACCACCGGCGGCTTTGCCCGGACGTTTGTATTCGTTGAGCAGCAAGTCAATCACGGCGAACGCCGGATGCTCTATCAGCGGTTTCCCTTCTGCTTGCAGGTCTTTGGCCGTTTGCTGGCGGATATGGCTCATCAGGCTGAGGGAAACTTCGTCGGAGATCGCCAGCGGCCCGACCGGCATCCCGGCCTTGCGCGCTTCGGTCTCGATCATCGGCGCGCTCACACCCTCGCCGAGCATGGCGATGCCTTCGTTGGTAAAGGTGCCAAACACCCGCGAGGTAAAGAAGCCACGACTGTCGTTGACCACGATCGGGGTTTTCTTGATTTGCAGAACGAAGTCGAAACCCCGCGCCAGGGTTTCATCGCTGGTCTGCGCACCTTTGATGATTTCCACCAGCGGCATTTTTTCCACCGGACTGAAGAAATGCAGGCCGATGAACTTGCGCTGGTCCGGCACTGCCGTCGCCAGCCCGGTGATCGGCAAGGTCGAGGTGTTGGAGGCAATCACCGCATCGCTACCGACCACTTTTTGCGCCGCCGCCGAGACCTTAGCTTTCAGCTCGCGATCCTCGAACACGGCTTCGATAATCAAGTCGCAGCCGGCCAGATCGGCATCGTTCTCGCTGGGCTGGATCCGCGCCAGCACCGCGTCGCGTTTTTCGGCGGTCATCTGGCCCCGGGCGACTTTCTTGTCGAGCAACGCAGCCGAATGCGCCTTGCCCTTCTCGGCCGCCGCCAGGTTGATGTCCTTGAGCACCACGTCAATACCGGCCGAGGCGCTGACGAAGGCAATTCCGGCACCCATCATCCCTGCGCCCAGCACGCCGACCTTGCGCGTGACATATGGCTCAAAACCCTGCGGGCGCGAACCACCGGCATTGATCTCGTTGAGCTGAAACCAGAAGGTGCCGATCAGGTTTTTCGAGATCTGCCCGGTGGTCAGTTCGGTGAAATAACGGGTTTCGATCAGGTGCGCGGTGTCGAAGTCCACCTGCGCGCCTTCCACCGCCGCGCACAGAATCTTCTCTGGCGCCGGCAGCGTGCCCTGGGTTTTCGCCCGCAGGATCGACGGCGCAATCGCCAACATCTGCGCGACCTTCGGATTCGACGGTGTGCCGCCGGGGATCTGATAGCCCTTCACGTCCCAACGCTGCACAGCCGTCGGGTTGGCGACAATCCATGCGCGAGCCTTGCTCAGCAGCTCGTCACGATCCGCCGCCAGTTCATCGATCAAACCGGCCTGTAACGCCTGTTGCGGGCGTACCTTCTTGCCTTCGAGCAGATAAGGCAGGGCTTTTTCGATGCCGAGCATGCGCACCATGCGCACCACCCCGCCGCCACCTGGCAGCAGGCCGAGGGTCACTTCCGGCAGACCGAGCTGCACCGAGTCATCGTCCAGCGCCACCCGGTGATGGCAGGCCAGACAGATTTCCCAGCCACCGCCGAGCGCCGCACCGTTAATGGCGGCGACCACGGGTTTGCCGAGGGTTTCCAGGGTGCGCAACTGAGCTTTGAGGCTCAGCACCCGGTCGTAAAAGGCTTTGGCCTCGGGCTTGCCGACCTTGATCAGCTCGTTGAGGTCGCCGCCGGCAAAGAAGGTCTTCTTGGCCGAGGTGATGATGACTCCGGTGATGCTGTCTTTGTCCGCCAGCAGACGCGCAACGCAGGCGCCCATGGCCTGGCGGTACACAGCGTTCATGGTGTTGGCGCTCTGGCCCGGCAGGTCGATGGTCAGCACGACGATGCCGTCCTGGCCTTTTTCGTAACGAATGGCTTCGCTCATAACAAGGTTCCTTGAATTCGGGGCTCAGAGGCGTTCGATGATGGTGGCAATGCCCATGCCGCCGCCGACGCACAGCGTCGCCAGGCCGTAACGCAGGCGTCGGGTTTCCAGTTCATCGAGCAGGGTGCCGAGGATCGCGCAACCGGTGGCGCCCAACGGGTGGCCCATGGCGATGGAGCCGCCGTTGACGTTGACCTTGTCCGGGTCCACTGCCATGTCTTTGATGAACTTGAGCACCACCGAAGCAAACGCCTCGTTAACCTCGAACAGGTCGATGTCTTCCACGCGCAAACCGGCCTTGGCCAACGCCTTGCGCGTAGCCGGTGCCGGACCGGTGAGCATGATGGTCGGGTCAGTGCTGGTCACCGCCGTGGCGACGATTCGCGCCCGTGGTTGCAGGCCGAGTGCACGGCCCTTGGCTTCGGAGCCGATCAACATCAGCGCCGCACCGTCGACGATCCCGGAGCTGTTGCCCGGCGTATGCACATGGTTGATCCGCTCGACGTGGCTGTAGACCCGCAACGCCGTGGCATCAAAACCCATCTGGCCGATCATTTCGAAACTCGGCTTGAGTTTGCCGAGGCCTTCCATCGTCGATTCGGCCCGAATGAATTCGTCGTGGTCGAGCAGGATGATGCCGTTCTGATCCTGCACCGGCACCAGCGACTTGTTGAACGAACCGTCGGCCCGTGCCCGCGCCGCTTTGTGCTGCGAGTGCAGCGCGTAGGCATCAACATCCTCACGGCTGAAGCCTTCAAGGGTGGCGATCAGGTCCGCGCCAACGCCCTGCGGGGTGAAGTGGCTGTGCAGGTTGGTTTGCGGGTCCAGCGCCCAGGCACCACCGTCGCTGCCCATCGGCACCCGCGACATCGACTCGACGCCGCCGACCACCACCAGGTCTTCGAAGCCGGAACGGACTTTCATCGCTCCGAGGTTCACCGCTTCCAGACCCGAAGCGCAGAAGCGGTTGATTTGTACGCCCGCCACGCTGACGTCCCAATCCGCCACTTGCACCGCAGTCTTGGCGATGTCCGAGCCCTGATCGCCAATCGGCGTGACGCATCCGAGCACCACGTCATCGACCTGGCTGGTGTCCAGCGCGGTGCGGCTTTGCAGCGCGGTCAACAACCCCGCCACCAGATTCACCGGTTTCACGCTGTGCAGCGCGCCATCGGCCTTGCCTTTGCCGCGGGGCGTGCGTAACGCATCGAAAATCAAAGCTTGGGTCATGACGTCCTCGAACCTGTGCGGTGAGTGAAATTCGTGGTGTCACTGTTGTCCCGCGTGGTCGAGGATTCAATGACCACAGCGCTCAATGACGTTGACGCGCACGCTCAGACGGACGGTCATCCACCACTGGGTGAACCGGTTCAGGTCGGCGAGTTGTCTAGCAAGCGGGCGGCAAAGAAGCTGGCAATACGCCTCATGCCTTTTTTATCGCTATCGGCAGCAAATACATACGAAATGGATCTAAGCCGCGCGTGACGCGGGCTCTAAGGTAGTACATGTACGTCAGAGTCGTCGGGTTTTGCCGGGGCCGACGTTCTTCAACAGGAAGTGCAGCGTTTGCCGTCATGGATATGCAGGCAGACATCAGGAAATAACAATAAAGGCGGTCAAGCCATGTTCAAACAACCGAAAGTTCGTCAAGCAGGGCTCATTCTTTTCGCCACGACGCTGTTGTTGATTTTGCCGAACCTGACCAAGGTGCTCGGCTGACTCAAGCGGCAGGCGCTCGTCATCGCCACAAAAAATGTGACTGGCCCCGCTACCCGGGCCAGCGTGGCTGTGCCAACCTTTGCGCACTTCCACGACATGGACGGCGATCATTTGAAAACGCTCATTGTGTTCTGGGCCTTGCTGCTGAGCATGCCCTTGTCTGCCGCCCAGCTGAATCTGCAGCTGGGCGCCAACAGTCGCACCTGGCAGACCGAGGAATTGCTCAAGCATCCGCAGGTGCAAACCCTCACCATCAAGAACGATGTGTCCTACAAGAAGGACATGACTTATCGCGCCATTCCCGTGGCGGCGCTGCTCACCGGCATCAAGCCGGACGACCACTTGCAAGCGGTGGCGCTGGACGGGTTTGCCGCAGAATTGAGCGCTGCACCGCTGCTCAACAGTAAGGGCGCGCGGGCCTGGCTGGCGATCGAAGACCCGGCGCAGCCATGGCCGCCGCTGTCGGAAGGCAAGCACAGTGCAGGGCCGTTCTATCTGGTGTGGACCGATCCGCAGGCCGGCAATATCAGCCCGGAGCAGTGGCCGTTCGAAGTGGCCAGCATCCAGCGCATCGCGCCAGTGGCGGCGCGTTTCCCTGCCCTGTTGCCGGATCCTGCGCTGAAAGCCGATGACCCGGTGAATCAGGGTTTTGCGCTGTTTCAAAAAAACTGCCTGGCCTGTCACCGCTTGAACGGTGCGGGGGATGCGCAGTTCGGGCCGGATCTGAATATTCCGTATAACCCGACCGAGTATTTCGGTGCGGACTTCCTCAAACGCTATATTCGCGATCCGCAGAGTCTTCGCCAATGGCCACAGGCGAAGATGCCGGGATTTTCCCCGGAGGTGTTGCCGGATGGGGATTTGCAGAAGTTGATTGGCTATTTGCAGCACATGGCCGGGCGCAAGGTTAAGCCCTGAGCTTGTTCAAAAACTCTTTGCAACACCACTTCCTGTAGGAGCTGCGGAACGCTGCGATCTTTTGACCTTGATTGTAAAAAACAGAATCAAAAGATCGCAGCGTGCCGCAGCTCCTACAGGGGGATGGTGTTTACTGCTGTTGCACGGAGATGACCGGCGTTGGCGAGACAAACACCTTCGCATGCATCTGCTCGCTCCCCCCGCCCCGGCGCATGCCGCGTACCGGGCAGGCATCCAGGTAATCCAGGCCCACCGCCAGTTTCAGATGGCGTTCGGGCCGGGCCAGTTCGTTGGTCACGTCGAAGCTGTACCAGGCGTCATCCAGCCACGCTTCGGCCCAGGCATGGCTGGCCAGGTGCTCGCAATCCTCGCTGTACAGATAACCCGAGACATAGCGTGAAGGGATCCCCAGACTGCGCGCGCACGCCAGAAAGGCATGGGTGTGGTCCTGGCAAACCCCGGCGCGCCCGGCGAAGGCTTCGGCCGCACTGGTGTCGACTTCGGTGGAACCCGGGGTGTAGGTCATGTGCTGGTTCAAGCCGTGCATCAAGTCGATCAGCGCGGTGCGATCACGTCGCTGCTTGCAGGATTTGTCGGCAAACGCCCGCAACGCTTCGTCGGCCTCGGTCAGGCGAGTAAAACGCAGGAACGGCAGCGCCGACTGACTTTCATGCTCGGCCTCGCGCAATTCGTCGATATCGACCTGGCCCCGGGCGCCAATGATGATCGCTTCGTGCGGCTCGTCCATGGTCAGCACATGCAGGATGTTGCCGAACGGATCGAGCTGGGCGCGCACCGGGCGCGGCAAGTCGAGCTGCCAGCTCAACACGTGCTGACGCTCGCTGTCGTGCGGGGTCAGTCGCAGATACTGGATGCTCGCCCGCACCTGATCTTCATAGTGATAGGTGGTCTCGTGGCTAATGGAAAGTCTCATGCAGCCTCCAGGTATGAACTGTGAATGGCATTGCCCAACTGGCGCACCAGCGGGATGAATTCGGTGAGCCAGGCGTGCAGGCCTTCGGCGAGGATTTCGTTGATGCCGGTGTAGCGCAGGCGCGCGTCCATTTCGGCGGCCAGGCGCTGTGCCGGACGACCGTTGGCCCCTGGCAGTTGCGCGAGGATCTGGTCGATTTCTTCGGTGCAGGCGCGCAGCGAGCGCGGCACATCGGCGCGCAACAGCAGCAGTTCGGCGACATGCCGGGCACCGGGGGCGTCGCGGTAGATCTCGGTGTAGGCCTCGAACGACGACAGGGCCCGCAGCAACGCACTCCACTGGTAATAGGCGTGGGCGGTGCCGTCACTGACGGCTTCGGCCTGATCGCCGGCCATTTCGTAGCGCGCATCGAGCAGTCGTAGCGTGTTGTCCGCGCGCTCGATGAAGGTGCCGAGGCGAATGAAGCGGAACGCATCGTTACGCATGATCGTGCCGTAGGACGCGCCCCGGAACAGGTGCGAACGCTCCTTGATCCACTCGCAGAAACGGCTCATGCCGTAACGACTGAGGCCCTGCTCGGCGATCCCGCGAATCTCCAGCCAGGTGGCGTTGATGTTTTCCCACATGTCCGCGGTGATCCGCCCGCGCACCGCATGCGCACTCGCCCGCGCCGCGCCGAGGCAGCTGTAGATGCTCGCCGGGTTGGCCGCATCGAGGGCGAAAAAGTGCAGCAGGCGTTCGGCGTGCAGCTCGCCGTGACGCTCCAGGTAATCGTCGAGGGTGCCGGTGATCAACAGCGGCATGGCCAGTTCGTGCAGACCGTCGCCGCGACCGTCCTGCGGCATCAGCGACAGCGAATAGCTGACATCGAGCATCCGCGCGAGGTTTTCCGCTCGCTCCAGGTAACGCGACATCCAGTACAGATCCGAGGCAGTTCTACTTAACATGGCAAGCTTCCTTCAATCCTCGACCACCCAGGTGTCCTTGGTTCCGCCACCCTGGGAGGAATTCACCACCAGGGAGCCTTCACGCAGGGCGACACGGGTCAAACCGCCGGGCACAACCCGGGTTTCACGCCCGGACAAGACGAACGGGCGCAGGTCGATATGGCGCGGCGCAATGCCGTTTTCGACAAAGGTCGGACAGGTCGACAACGACAGCGTCGGCTGTGCGATGTACGCGTGGGGCTTGGCTTTGATTCGCTCGCGGAACGCATCGATTTCCGCCGTTGTCGCCGCCGGCCCCACGAGCATTCCGTAACCGCCGGAGCCCTGGGTTTCCTTGACCACCAGATCCGGCAGATTGGCCAGCACGTGGGAAAGCTCCGAGGGGTTGCGACACTGCCAGGTCGGCACGTTTTTCAGGATCGGTTCTTCGTCGAGGTAGAAACGGATCATCTCGGTGACAAACGGGTACACCGATTTGTCGTCCGCCACGCCGGTGCCGATGGCATTGGCCAGCACCACGTTGCCGGAGCGATAGGACGACAACAGCCCCGGCACGCCAAGCATCGAGTCCGGGCGGAACGCCAGCGGGTCGAGGAACGCGTCGTCGAGACGCCGATAGATCACGTCCACCGCTTTCGGCCCGTCGGTGGTGCGCATGAAAACCTTGTCATCACGCACGAACAGGTCCGCGCCCTCCACCAGTTCGACGCCCATTTCCCGCGCCAGAAAGGCGTGTTCGAAGAACGCACTGTTGAAGCGTCCGGGCGTCAGCACCACCACGCTCGGATTATCGATTGGGCTGGAGCTCTTCAGGGTATCGAGCAACAGGTTGGGGTAGTGGTCAATGGGCGCGATGCGCTGGGCGGCGAACAGCTCGGGGAACAGACGCATCATCATTTTGCGGTCTTCGAGCATGTAGCTGACGCCGCTGGGAGTGCGCAGGTTGTCTTCGAGCACGTAGTAAGTGCCGTCGCCATCGCGCACCAGATCAACGCCGGAGATGTGCGAATAGATGTCCCGGTGCAGGTCCAGACCCTGCATCGCCAACTGGTACTGCTCGTTGGCCAGCACCTGTTCGGCGGGGATGATCCCGGCCTTGATGATGCGCTGCTCGTGATAGAGGTCGGCGAGGAACATGTTCAACGCCTTGACCCGCTGGATACAGCCGCGCTCGACGATCCGCCACTCGCTGGCGGGAATGCTGCGCGGAATGGTGTCGAAAGGAATCAGGCGCTCGGTGCCCTGCTCGTCCCCATAGAGCGTGAAGGTGATCCCGGCCCGGTGGAACAGCAGATCGGCCTCGCGTCGCCGTTGTGCCAGCAACTCGTCAGGCGTATCGGCCAGCCAGCGGGCGAACTCCCGGTAATGCGGGCGGACCTGGCCGCCGGCATCGTACATTTCATCAAAATAGGTGCGGATCATGCCGTACTCCTTGTCACCCGGACCTACAGGCCTTCGCAAGGCCCGTGCCATCGGCATAAACGCTTTGATTTCAATCGGTTGGATATTCACGTCAGCAACACCGCACCATTCCTGTGCGGCAAATGCCCCGACCTGATCGCCCCCGCCTCATTGCGACGCAGTGCGGTCGCCTATCACCAGCATAGTCAGAGTTGATTTCACTGCTCGGCGTCAGCTACGGATAATCCGTGCATTCGCTGAACGAACCTCTACGCAGAAGTCTTCAGCCCCACTGATCCGCACTACCAACGCAGCCCGCAAAGCCTTAACCCTGACCGGTTCCTCTCCTTATCGGTCTTCCCTTTAGCCACCCTCTCCGGTGGCTTTTTTTTGCCTGTTTGAAACGTTTTGAAAGCAAAAGCCAAAGATCGCAGCCTTCGGCAGCTCCTACAGATGATGGGTTGTAGGAGCTGCCGAAGGCTGCGATCTTTTGATTTTCAAAAACAACAACGGCCGACCCAAAGGCCAGCCGTTGCTTACGTTCATGCAAGAGATCAGTTCAGACGGTAGCGACTGCGCACCTCCTGCTTCACGCCCCAGCCTTCGATGATGCCGCCCAGCGGCTCGACCACGGCAGAGAAACCCTGCTCGAAATCGCCAATGTCGTCATAGGTTGCGTACATCACTTTGCTCAATTCCAGCGACCAGGCACCATCGTCGCGCGCACTGACCTGGGCATTGATGGACTCACCGCGAAATTTGCCTGCCGCCCTGCGCGCCCGCTCCTCGTCCGGGAAAATGGCGTAGAACTCGATGGGATGGAATCGGGAAAAGTCGAAACCGCCTTCTTTCATGCGGCGCAGCACATTGCTGTTGATGTCTTCTTGATAGGCTGTGCTCATGAATCGTCCCCCTCGGATAGATGGATAGACTTTCCGTATTCCCGCCCCGGGCCTTACAGGCCAAAGTACATCGGCAACCGGGTTGCCGGCGGGAAACAAGCATGTAGCTGACAAGACCAGACCTTAGCGATTGGTTCGCTGATCTCACTTGCAGAGTAGCCCCAAGATAGAGGCGCTGCCAAGGCCTGGCACAGCAGGTGACAAGAAGAATTTCAGATAGGAGTGATGCTGCGGATTTCGATGCTGTTCTGGGTTTTCAGGCTTTTCACCCCGGCATCGGCGGTACGACCTTCCAGATCGTTCATGTCCAGTTCGGCGGCGACGGGCAGGAGCCGTTCCTTGATCAGGCGTGCGGCCTCGTCATCACTGGGGCATTCCGCGCGCTCGAACACCTCATCGACAATTTCACCATGATCGTCCACGAAAGTGACTTTCCACTTTTGCATCGGTGCCTCCTCGAACAAACCCGCAAATGGGCTTACTACTATCTCGACTTTTGGCGAGATTGATCGTTCAAAAGGATTGCAGCGGGCGACCATGAAAAAAAGACATCGACCGTAGGAACTGCCGCAGGCTGCGATCTTTTGACTTTGATTTTTAAAAACAAGATCAAAAGAGCGCAGCTTGCGGCAGCTCCTACAGAGGTTTTGCAGTGCTTTTAGTCGTTGCTTGGCTTGTTGATCGCCTGCAGCACGTACTGTGGCAACGCGAACGCGCCGATGTGGATTTCCGGGTTGTAGTAGCGGGTGACGATGCCGCTGCCGATGAAGCGCTGCTGCAGGGTTTCGCGGCTCAGCTTGCGGTAGGCCGGGTTGGTCGAGCCCCAGGCGAACGTCATCGAACCGCCGATGTAGGTCGGCACGGCTGCTTGATAGAAGTGCCAGTCCGGGAACAGGCTGCGCAAGCGACCGGCGGTGGTTTTGACTTCGTCGATTTGCATGAACGGCGTGCCGTTCTGGGTCACGAGGATGCCGCCCTCGTTCAGGCAGCGATGGCAGGCCTGGTAGAAGTTTTCCGAGAACAGCACTTCGCCCGGGCCGATCGGGTCGGTGGAGTCGGAGATGATCACGTCGAATTTTTCAGTGGTGGTGGCGACGAAACGCATGCCGTCGTCGATCACCAGGTTCAGCCGTGGATCGTCGTAGGCGCCCTTGGAGTGGTTCGGCAGGAATTCCTTGCACATGTCGACCACGGTGCCATCGATCTCAACCATGGTGATGTGCTCGACGCTGGCGTGTTTGGTCACTTCGCGCAGCATACCACCGTCGCCGCCGCCGATGATCAGCACGCGCTTGGCGGTGCCGTGGGCGAGGATCGGCACGTGGGTGAGCATTTCGTGGTAGATGAACTCATCCGCTTCGGTGGTCTGGATCACGCCGTCCAGCGCCATCACCCGGCCCATGCGCGGGTTCTGGAAAATCACCAGGTGCTGGTGCTCGGTGCGCACTTCGTGCAGCAGTTTTTCCATGCGAAAACGCTGGCCGTAGCCTTCGTAAAGGGTTTCCAGGTATTCGCTGGTCTTGGTGACGGTCATGGTCAAGTGCTCCGATGAATGCGCGGGCGTCGATCGTGGGGACGATTGCCCGGGAAAGGCGCGCATTCTACGTCGCCGAAGATGACAGGTCGAACCCTGTAGGAGTGAGCCTGCTCGCGATAGCGGTTTTTCAGTCACAGATTCGTTGACTGGGAAATAGCTATCGCGAGCAGGCTCACTCCTGCAAAGGGTATTGCGCTGTTCTCAGGCTCAGATCCGCACGTTGCCCCGTGGCCCGGCGATCGCCCAGATGATCAGGCCCAGCACTGGCAGGAGGATGATCAGCAGGACCCAGAGGATTTTCATCCCGGTCTCTGCGCCGCTTTTCAGCACGTTGATGATGGCCCAGATGTCGAGGGCAAGAATGATCAGGCCAATCAGACCGTTGAACGTGGAACCCATGGTGTCACTCCAGAATAGTGGCATGCACTTTTAGGATAGACGGTCGCGCGCAGGGTTCCCTTTTATTGCGCTCAGACGTGAACGGCAACCTTCAGGGCTTCCAGCGACGGCGCCGCAGCGATGCCGACTTCGGCGCACAGTTCCTGCACCCGTGGCACGTCGTTGCCGTACACCAGCACCACTTGCAGCTCGTCGTCGAGCAACTGGCTGAAGTTCATCAGCGTGTAACCGCCGTTTTCCTTGTTCAGGCTGCTCATCTGCACCTGAATGCGGTTGAGTGCGGTCAGCGCTTCGGTCTTGGCCAGTTGTTTTGGCTTGAGGTTGAAATCGACGCCCGGGCCGAACGACGCGACGATCTGCGCGAACAGGTCAACGTAGGTGTCGGCCTGGAACAGCACGGTCTCCGGCAGGCTGCCGACCACGACCCACTCGCCCAGCGGAATCGGGAAGGTGTCGTCGTAGTTGATATCGGGGTTGGCCGCCAGGAAAGCCTCGGCATCGGCGTAGGCCTGTGCGGCTTCATCGGCCACGTTCAGGATCTCGTCCTCGCCCATGCAGCCGGAGCTGATTTTGCTGATGAGTTCGACGAGTGCGGCTTTCATGAGAGCGGATCCTGTGGAAGGTAAATATGAGGGCGCGGAGGATAGCGCACAAAGCAAAAGATCGCAGCCTGCGGCAGCTCCTACAGGTTTAGCGTTCGTTCACCAAATGGATGGCGAACGCATTCATGTAGGAGCTGCCGCAGGCTGCGATCTTTTGACTTTATCAGGCCAGCAGTTTTTCCAGTTGCGCCGTGGTGTCGACCGCGCCCATGGTCCGGGCCGCATCCAGCGCGGTGATGCCGTTGGCATCCTTGGCTTTCGGATCGGCGCCTTTGCCGATCAGGTAATCGACGATTTCAACCCGATTGAACATCGCCGCCATCATCAGCGCAGTGCGGCCATCGAACGACGAACCTTCGATTTCGGCGCCCGCCTCCACCAGCGCCTTGACCACGGCCAGATCGCCCTTGAACGCCGCGCCGGCAATCGGGCTCTGGCCGTTGCCGTTACGCAGTTCCGGGTCGGCCTTGTGCTTGAGCAGCACTTGCACCGCGTCGACGTGGCCGTAGTAACTGGCGAGCATCAGCAGCGTGTCGCCCTTGCTGTTTTTCAGGTTCACCGGCAAACCGGCGCTGATCAGCCGATCGAGCATCAGCGCATCACCGTCGCGAGCCTTGTTGAAAACCTGCTCGGTGAATTCGGCAGCTTCTTCAGGGGTCATCTGGCGGCTTTGGTCAGACATGGGCAACTCCACTTTCGGTTATTCGCAAAGCCGACAGTTTCCCGAGCGCGACGATAGCTGTCACCCCCTTTTTCTCAAGTCATGCCATAGCCAATATCAATAGCGGTACTTGCCCTGATGAATATCGGCCAACACGTCGTCCGTCACCTGCACGTAAGTCTGCGTGCCGGGCAGCCACGCATAGATCGGGTCATCGCCCGTCTGAGCGGGGTCGAAGCCTTCGTTTTTCAAGCGGGTCTTCTGGTATTTGAAAGTGCCGGTGGTCTCCATCTTCACCTTCACCCGCAGAAAGAGCGGCACCGCATAGGCCGGCATGCGCTGACGGGCAAATGCCAGCAGTTCGGCGAAATCCAGGGTCGCCAGGGACTCGGCCGGGGTAATCGCGGCCATTCCTGCGCGGCCGTTGGTGTTGCGCACTTCCACACCGTAGGCCACTGCCTCGGAGATGTGCGGATGCTGCAATAACAGGTTCTCCACTTCAGTGGTCGAGACATTTTCACCCTTCCAGCGGTAGGTGTCGCCGAGGCGATCGACGAACTGCGCATGGCCAAAGCCGATATTGCGCAGCAGGTCACCGGTGTTGAAAAAGCGGTCGCCCTTGCTGAACACGTCGTGCAGCACCACCTTGGCGGTTTTCTGCGGGTCGGTGTAGCCGTCCAGCGGGGCTTTTTCGTCGATCCGCGCCAGCAGCAAGCCCTGCTCGCCCTTGCCGACCTTGCGCATGAAGCCGTCGGCGCTGCGCAACGGCTGACCGCTGTCGTGGTCGTACGCCACCAGTTCCCAGGCCATCAGCGAGAAACCGATGGTGTTGTCGAAGTTGAGGATGTTGCTGAAGCCGATGTTGCCGTCGCTCGCTGCGTACAACTCACAGATGTGCTCGACGGCAAACCGGGTCTTGAATTCGGCCCAGGCGCCGGGGCGCAAGCCGTTGCCGATCATCTTGCGCACCTCGTGACGACTGTCGTCGGCGCTGGCCGGTTGATCGACCAGATAGCGGCACAGTTCGCCGACGTAACCGATGGTGGTCGCGCGATAGCGGCGCACGTCGTTCCAGAACTGGCTGGCGCTGAACTTGCGGCGGATCGCGAACCCGGAGGCACCGTTGATCGCCGAGCCCCAGCACACGCAAAGGCCGGTGGCGTGGTACAGCGGCAAGGTGCAATAGACGACGTCGTCGGGGTGCATGTTCAAGGCGATCATGCCGAAGCTGGCGGAGCTGCGCATCCAGCGGCCGTGCTTGAACACGCCGGCCTTGGGCAGGCCGGTGGTGCCGGAGGTGTAGATGTAAAAGCACGGATCGTCGAAGAACACTTCGCGGCTGCTGGTCGGGTTGTCAGCGCAGGCATCGGCACTGGCGCTGATCAGGTTGACGTAGCCTTCGGGCGCAATGCCCGGGTGGCTGTAGGTGTCGCCGTCGGCGATAAACCAGGTGCGCTGCGCGGCGATCGACACGTGCTCGCGAATCGCGGCGAACGCCGGCTGCAATTCCTCACCAAGCACGATCGCCACTGGCGCCACCAGGTTCACGCTGTGAATCAGCGTATCGCGGGTCTGCGAGGTATTGAGCAGCGCGCTGACGGCGCCGAGCTTGGCCAGCGCCAGAATGGTCACCAGCAGTTCCGGGCGGTTTTCGATGAACACCGCAACCACGTCACCCTTGCCGATGCCCTGCTCGCTCAGATAGTGGGCGATGCGATTGGCCCACTGGTTGGCCTGCGCATAGGTCAACAGGACATCGCCCTGCAATAACGCCATGCCTTCGGGATTGCGCAGGGTCGCTTGTTCGAAGGTCCAGCCAAGACCACAGGCCTGGGTCGGGTCCTTGACGTTAGCCACCTTCATGCCCTTGACCACTCGCGGGAGGGCCCTGGCGATCATCGGCAGCTTGCGGAGCATCATGCCCCAGGTAATCGTGTCGCTTGGCGCGTGACTCATGAAGGCTCCCCGTTCGACCTTGCTGGCCGTTTTTTTATTGTTCGGGCTATGGGCATGACCCTGCGTTGTGGGCAAAGGTCGAGACCGAAAATACGTCAGCGCTTCTCGGCCTGTACACGCGGTTTTTGCAATGTTTTGTATCCGCAGCCGCAGGGACGACAGCGGGGATCATGGCCCAGCGAATAGGTTCCATCGTGTCGACGACGATCCCGCAAAATGCAGGATGCACGATGGCCATTCATGCAGATTGCACGACCCTTGCAAAATTCACGAATCATAAGCTACTGATTTATAACGAATTATAATTTTCGAAATGCTGGCACAATCGCTGCAACCTCCTCTGCATGCTTGCCATTCAAGTGCATAAGGAGCTGATAGACATGAGCCTGATCCAAGAAAAATTTACCTCGCTGTTCTCCAACTTCAACGTCACCACTGCGCCACGTCCCGATGGCGGGATCCTGCTGACCCTGCGCAGCAGCGAAGGCAAAGTGTTCAAGCGCGCCCTGACGTACCAGCAAATGCACAACGCCGACCAACTGTCGTGGGCGATCAGCGCGATTCGTCGTGACCTCGCGGAAGAAGCCAGCGAGCTGCCGCAAATTGCGATGCTGCAGAGCCAGCAGCGCTTTGCACTGCCGACGTATCATTCGCTGTAACTGATTCGAAGCTTTAAACAAAACAGGCCTGGCAGCTTTCACTGCCCGGCCTGTTTTTTGTACGCGGTTTTTATGTAGGAGCTGCGGAACGCTGCGATCTTTTGAGATCTTGATCTTTAAAACCAAAATCAAGATCAAAAGATCGCAGCGTTCCGCAGCTCCTACAGGGAGTTTTTGTGTTTAGAAGGCTTCCGGTTCGATCCCGGTAAAGCTGTCGACGGTGACATGCCCTTGCAGCTCGCCACCGTCGCGAGCCAGGCCGCAGGTTTGCAAACCGGCAGCCTGCGCGGCGTCCAGTTCCTGAACGATGTCGGACAGAAACAGAATGGCCTGCGGCTCGGCGCCAATCGCTTGCTGAATGTTGCGATAGGACTGTTCTTCGCGTTTAGGCCCCGACGTGGTATCGAAATAACCGCTGAACAGCGGCGTCAGGTCCCCCGCCTCGGAACAACCGAAGATCAGCTTCTGCGCCTGGATCGACCCCGACGAATACACAAACAGTTGATAACCGGCCTGATGCCAGCGCTTGAGCGCTTCAACGGCGTCCGGGTAAACATGCCCCTTCAACTGCCCGGCCTGATAGCCCTGCTCCCAGACCATGCCTTGCAGTGCTTTGAGCGGCGTGGCCTTGCGGTCTTCGGCGATCCAGCTCAGAAGAATTTCAACAACCCGTTCAACGTCAGCCTGCGGCTCGTTGCTGTCGCGGCGCACGGCGGCGATCTGCTCGGCCACATCGGCGCGCTCGGCGTTCTGGCGCACAAACTCCGGCAGGTGTTTGGCGGCATATGGGAACAGCACGTCGAACACGAAACTCACCGCGCTGGTGGTGCCTTCGATGTCGGTGAGGATGACTTTGATCGACATCGGCTCAGTCCTCCAGACGCGGGAAGCGCCCGGCGATGTCTTCACCGGTGAAGTTGGCGACCCAGCCTTGCGGGTTGTTGAACAGGCGAATCGCCACGAAGTGCGGGTTCTCGCCCATGTCGAACCAGTGTTTGGTGCCAGCCGGTACCGAGATCAGGTCGTTCTTCTCACACAGCACCGCGTAGACATAATCGTCGATGTGCAAGGTGAACAGGCCACGCCCGGCGACGAAGAAGCGAACTTCGTCTTCGCCATGGCGGTGTTCTTCGAGGAACTTGGCGCGCAGCTCGGCTTTTTGCGGGTGATCGCTGTTGAGGCTGATCACATCGACGGTGATGTAGCCACGTTCGGTCATCAGCTTGTCGATCTGCTGCTGATAGGCGCTGATCACTTCTTCCTGGGTGGCACCGGGCTGGATCTTCGCCGCGGCTTGCCAGCGGTCGAAGCGCACGCCTTGCTCGGCGAGTGTCGAGGCGATGTCTTCGAAATGGGTCAGCACCTTGTTCGGAAGGTCAGGGCTGGAAACGTGATAGACGGACAGGCTGCTCATGGGCAATTCCTCGGTATCGGCCTTGCCGTCCGGTTCTTGCTGACCGGTCGGGCAGTGCATTTCATCAGGCAAATGGGCTGCTTCTGGTGAAGTCAGCCTTGGCGGTTCATGACGCTGCGGGTTTTCAACTCGCATTCAAACAGGAATTCGAAGGCCTCGATCTGCCGCAGGGCGTCGCTCATCTGCGCCCCCCAGGTGTAGAGGCCGTGGCCGCGAATCAGATAACCGACGCAATCGGGATGGGCGTCGAGCCAAGGCTGCACCTTGGCAGCGAGGCGCGCAATGTCCTGATCGTTGTCGAAAATCGGCACGCGCACCCGGGATTCGTGAGTGGAGATGCCACTGAAGGCTTTTTGCAGTTCGTAGTCTTCGAACTCGATGAAGTCTTCCGGCGTCAGGCGCGACAGCACCGTGGCGTTCACCGAATGGGTGTGCAGCACCGCGCCGATCTCCGCGCGCCAGCTGTAGAGCTGGGTGTGCAGCAGGGTTTCGGCGGACGGCTTTTTGCCCGGTTCCAGGCTGTTGCCGGACAAGTCGGTGGCGAGCACGTCGTCCAGACCCAACTGGCCCTTGTGCTTGCCGGACACGGTCAGCAGCGCTTCGCTGGCCGACAGGCGCGTCGAATAATTGCTGCTGGTGGCCGGCGACCAGCCGCGACCATAAAGAAAACGCCCGGCGTCGACGATCTGCTGGGCGAGCTGTTCACGCGTAAGGCTCATGGCCTGTCCTCTTGCATACGTGTGGCAATGATAACGGCAGCAGCGAGCGCCGCGAGACTGGCAATACTAAAGGTCAATGTCGCGCCGAGGGCATTCCAGCTGTAACCGGAATACAACGCGCCCAACGCACCGCCAGTGCCGGCCAGCGCTGCATACAGCGCCTGGCCCTGGCCTTGCTGGCGCGCACCGAAGCTACGTTGCACGAACGCGATGGCAGCGGCATGAAAGCTGCCGAAGGTCGCCGCATGCAGCACTTGGGCGAACAACAGCACCCACAGGAATTCGGCGAACGAACCTAGCAGCAACCAGCGCAGCGCCGCCAGCAGAAAACTCGCCATCAGGACCCGACGCAACGAAAACCGCGCGAGAATCCGGCTCATGAACATGAACATCAGTACTTCGGCGACCACGCCCACGGCCCAGAGCATGCCGATCACGCCCCGGCTGTAACCGAGTCGTTCAAGGTGCAAGGTCAAAAACGTGTAATACGGGCCGTGGCTCATCTGCATCAGCGCGACGCAGCCGTAGAACGCCAGCACACCGGGGCTGCGCAACTGCTTGAGAAAGCCCTCCCCGCCAGGCCGGTTACCTTGAGGCGGTTGCGCATTCGGCACCCACAAACTGCTGAGGACGATACCGGCCATGATCAGCACCAGCGCTGCCGGGTAGATGTCGAGGCTCAGCCATTCGAACAAGCGCCCCAGCGCGACCACGGTGATGATGAAACCGATCGAGCCCCACAGACGAATCTGGCTGTAGCGTGAGGTTTGTCCCTGCAAGTGCGCGAGGGTGATGACTTCGAACTGCGGCAGCACCGCGTGCCAGAAGAACGCATGCAACGCCATGACCATCGCCAGCCAGGCGTAGGTCTTGCTGACAAAAATCAGCGAGAACGTCAGCAGCGTGCACACCGCGCCGAAGCGCACGATGGCCAGCCGTTTGCCGGTGTAGTCGCCGAGCCAGCCCCAGATGTTCGGCGCCACGCAGCGCATCAGCATCGGGATCGCCACCAGTTCGCCGATGCGCGCAGCGCTGAACCCGAGGTGATCGAAGTACAGCGCCAGAAACGGCGCTGTCGAACCGAGCAAGGCGAAATAGAACAGATAGAAACTGGACAGCCGCCAGTACGGGAGCGCCGCCACGGGGGTTATGCCGCAGCGGCCTTGAGATCACCCATCAAAGCTGACCCAGCACCGGGGTGCTGACACGCACGTCGGCGTTCTGCCCACGGTGACGCAGCAGGTGGTCCATCAGCACGATGGCCATCATCGCTTCGGCAATCGGCGTGGCGCGGATGCCGACGCAGGGGTCATGACGGCCCTTGGTGATCACGTCCACCGGGTTGCCATGGATGTCGATCGAACGGCCCGGGGTGGTGATGCTCGACGTTGGCTTGAGCGCCAGATGCGCGACGATCGGCTGACCCGAGGAGATGCCACCCAGAATGCCGCCGGCGTTGTTGCTGAGGAAACCTTCCGGGGTCAGTTCATCGCGATGCTCGGTGCCGCGTTGTGCGACGCAGGCGAAACCGGCGCCGATTTCCACACCTTTGACCGCGTTGATGCTCATCAGCGCGTGCGCCAGTTCGGCGTCGAGACGGTCGAAAATCGGTTCGCCAAGACCCGGCATCACGCCTTCGGCGACCACGGTGATCTTCGCCCCGACCGAGTCCTGATCGCGGCGCAACTGGTCCATGTAGGCTTCCAGCTCCGGCACCTTGTCCGGATCCGGGCTGAAGAAGGCGTTCTCTTCCACCGAATCCCAGGTCTTGAACGGGATTTCGATCGGGCCGAGCTGGCTCATGTAGCCACGGATGACGATGCCCTGGGTCGCGAGAAACTTCTTGGCGATCGCACCGGCCGCCACGCGCATCGCGGTTTCCCGCGCCGAGCTGCGACCGCCACCACGGTAATCGCGCTCACCGTATTTGTGGTGGTAGGTGTAATCGGCATGGGCCGGGCGGAACAGGTCCTTGATCGCCGAGTAGTCCTTGGACTTCTGGTCGGTGTTGCGGATCAACAGGCCGATGGAGCAGCCAGTGGTGCGGCCTTCGAACACGCCGGAGAGGATTTCGACTTCGTCGGCTTCCTGCCGCTGGGTGGTGTGGCGGCTGGTGCCCGGCTTGCGGCGATCGAGGTCGCGCTGCAGGTCTTCGAGGGAGATCTCCAGGCCCGGTGGGCAGCCGTCGACAATGGCGACCAACGCCGGACCATGGCTTTCGCCAGCGGTGGTGACAGTGAACAACTTGCCGTAGGTATTGCCGGACATGCAGGACGCTCCGTGGAATCAAACCCAAATTCGTGATGCGCGCCAGTATACGCAGGCTAACCGACTAGTTCATCCTCGAACCTTAGTGGTGTTGGTGAGTCCAACCGGCACCTTGGCGAATGATGGCGTGATGATGCTGCGAGTTCTGATCTTGAGTCTTACCCTGTTTACCGGCTTTGCCCACGCGACTGTCCTGCAGCGCCCGATCTCTCTGGACACCGGCAACGGTGAACTTTTCGGCTCCCTGTTGTTGCCAAAATCCGACAACCCGGTGCCGGTTGTCCTGATCCTTGCAGGCTCCGGTCCTACGGATCGTGACGGAAATAACCCCGATGGCGGGCGCAATGACAGCCTCAAGCGGCTGGCCTGGGTGCTGGCCAAACACAACATCGCCAGCGTGCGTTACGACAAGCGCGGTGTGGCCGCGAGCTTTGCGGCCACACCCGACGAGCGCAATCTGTCGGTGGAGGCCTACGTCAACGATGCCGTGGCCTGGAGCCAGAAGCTGAAAAGCGATCCACGGTTCGGTCCGTTGATTCTGCTCGGTCACAGTGAAGGCGCCCTCATCGCCACCCTCGCCGCCCCGCGCGCCGACGCCGCGGCGCTGATTTCCCTGTCCGGCAGCGCCCGGCCGGTCGATCAAGTGATTCGCGAACAACTGGCGCGCAGTCTGCCGCCGCCGTTGATGCTGCGCAGCAACGAACTGCTCGACAGCCTCAAGGCCGGCCACACCGATGCCAACGTGCCGGCGCCGCTGCAGCCGATTTTCCGGCCAAGTGTGCAGCCGTACCTGATTTCGCTGTTCCGCCAGGAGCCGGCCAAGGCCTTTGCGCAACTGAAGATGCCGGCGCTGATCGTTCAGGGCAGCAACGACATGCAAGTCGACGTTGGCGATGCGCGGGCGCTGAAAGCCGCCAAGCCCGACGCCGAACTGGTGGTGATCGAGGGCATGAACCACGTGATGCGCATCGTCCCCGCCGATGTGAAGCGGCAATTGGCCTCCTACAAGGACCCGAATTTGCCACTGGCAGCGGAACTGGGCGGCAAACTCATCGAGTTTATTGACGGACTTCGCACCCGTTAACCGTAGTTTGCCCTCTAGTCTTGTCAGAAACGGCCGATAAGCCTTTGTCGCCAGCGTACTGGCTGGCGACAAGCAGAGCTTGGACAGGATCTCGCCGCTATGACTGATACCCAGACTTCACCCGACACCACCGCTGAAAAAGACGCACCGCCAGCGGTCGAGCTGCCATGGGCGGACGTCAGCGTCGAGCACCACAAGATGCTCCGCCTGGCCCCGCTGCAGACTGACCGTCACACCGGTGGCCGGCCGTTGCGCTTTGTCGAATTCGGCTATGCCGAGCGCAACAGCAAAGAACACAGCCTGATGCGCATGGCGATCAAACTCCCCGCCCAGCGCGTACGCAAAGAGCAGAACCAGCTCGACGTGTGGGTCAATCACACCACCAAGCGCGTGCATTTCGGCCCCGACAGCGGCTTGCAGATCGAACCGCTGAACCGCGGCATCGGCCGCTTCATGGCTGCGCAAGGCATCAACTGGGCGAAAAAGCGCTGGCCGACCTACACCATCGACGGCATGGACTTGAACAACAAGGACGCGCTGAACGAAGACACCCGCCTGCGTCGCGATCACTTCTTGCGCGTACATGGTTTCGACGTGGTGTATGCCGACGCCCAGCATTTGAAGGGCAGCGTCAAAGAGGTGCAGGTCGGTGACTTGCTGGGCGACTGGAACAGCGAGAAGCTGCAGATCGTCGAGATTCTCGAAGCGGCGCAGATGCTGCAACAGGCCGAGCAGAACCTGGCCGAGCAGGAAGTGAAGCTGAAGAAGCAGGAAGAGAAAGTCAGCAAGTTCAAGCGTGAAGACGCCGGTTTGCGCTTCACCATTACCTGTCTGGTGGCGTTTGCGGTGTTTCAGGCGGGGTTGTTGATCTGGATTGCTACGCACCGGTAGATCAAAAGATCGCAGCCTTCGGCAGCTCCTACATTGGGATTGGTGTACACCCTGTAGGAGCTGCCGAAGGCTGCGATCTTTTGCTTTTAGGCTTTAGACGCGGGAGGCGAACAGGGCCTGGTGATCGCGGCACTGCTCCGCTGTCAGCATGAACACGCCATGCCCGCCGCGCTCGAAATCGAGCCAGGCGAAGTCGACTTCCGGGTACAGCGCTTCGACATGCACCTGGCTGTTGCCCACTTCAACGATCAGCAACCCCTTCTCGGTCAGGTGATCCGCCGCTTCGGCGAGCATCCGTCGTACCAGGTTCAGACCGTCATCACCGCAGGCCAGGCCCAGCTCCGGTTCATGCTGGTATTCGTCCGGCATGTCGGCGAAATCCTCTGCGTCGACATACGGCGGGTTCGACACGATCAAGTCAAAACGCTGCCCCGGCAGCCCATCGAAACCATCGCCCTGCACGGTATACACGCGCTCATCGACGCCGTGGCGCTCAATGTTCTGATTGGCGACTTCCAGCGCTTCGAACGACAGGTCCGCCAGCACCACTTCAGCGTTCTGGAACTCGTAGGCGCAGGCGATACCGATGCAGCCGGAGCCGGTGCACAGGTCGAGAATGCGTGCAGGCTCGTCGCCGATCCACGGTGCGAAGCGGTTTTCGATCAGCTCGCCAATCGGTGAACGCGGGATCAGCACGCGCTCATCGACGATGAACGACATGCCGCAGAACCACGCCTCACCCAGCAGGTAAGCGGTCGGGATGCGCTCTTCGATGCGGCGCTTGAGCAGACGCTGCAGGTTGACCAGTTCGTCATCCTCCAGCGCGCAATCGAGGTAGCTGTCGGCGATTTCCCATGGCAGGTGCAACGCACCGAGCACCAACTGCCGGGCTTCGTCCCAGGCGTTGTCGGTGCCATGGCCGAAAAACAGATCCTCCCCATGGAAGCGGCTGACGGCCCAACGGATGTGGTCGCGCAGGGTACGAAGTCGGGAAGTGATCACGGGGCAGAACTCCAGAAAAAACGACTGGCGATTCTAGCAGCCAAAACGCGTCACGACGACGCGGGAAACATACGGGGGCGACAGTAGGACTTTTCTGATTTTTGCATCAGCTATTGAACGGAACGTGTAACTTGACAAGGCTGCAGGCCAGTAACGACGGCGCTTGCGATGGTAGCGGTTCACAGAACCGCTCAGCCAGAGGACAATGCCGCAAAAGCCCCACCCCAAGGAGCCCCAGAATGTCCGTTCCAAAAACGATGTTTCAACTCAGCGGCCGCGGTTACGCAGCGGCCACGCTGAGCCATGCCACCGTGGTCATCATCGATGCCCAGAAGGAGTACCTCAGTGGCCCGCTGGCCCTGAGCGGCATGGACGCGGCCGTCGCGAACATCAAACAACTGGTCGCCGCAGCCCGTGCAGCCGGTCGGCCGATCGTGCACGTGCGTCATCTCGGCACCGTCGGTGGCCTGTTCGACCCACAGGGCGAGCGCGGCGAATTCATCCCCGGCCTTGAGCCACAGGGTGATGAAACCATCATCGGCAAACTGCTGCCGAGCGCCTTCCACGGCACCGAACTGCTGGACCGTTTGCAGAATCTGGGCTCGCTGGACCTGATCGTCTGCGGCTTCATGAGCCACTCCAGCGTCAGCACCACCGTGCGCGCGGCGAAGAACCTGGGTTTCCGTTGCACCCTGGTCGAAGACGCCTGCGCCACCCGCGACCTGCCATTTAAGGGCCGTGTGCTCAGCGCCGCCGTGGTGCAGGAAGCGGAAATGGCGATCATGGCCGACAACTTCGCCACCCTCGCCTTGACTCAGGATCTGATCTGATCGCGGGCCTGCTTCAAACTCCGGTGAGCGGCTCACAGCGCCGCTCATCCGCAAAAGCCTCGCATTGGCTTCAATTGCCTTAGCCTCAGGAACAACCCGGTCAACTCCCGGTCGAAGGGCCGATACCCATTGAGGAAGGTCGGAATGAAGTTATCCGATGGATTTGACGCACGCCGCTTGCGGCCCAAAGGCCAAAGCAACTGGCGTTTTCGATTTGGCGCAGCGATCGCCGCCATTCTGGCGATGTTCGGTGTGCTGCTGGCGATGGCCGGTGCCGCCAGCCTGCTGGGGCGCCCACCGGCGCTCGGCGACTTGAATGCCACGCCGATGGGTTCGGCGATCATTCTGGCGGTCGGTTTGTTGTTTCTGTACTTCGGCGTGGCGCTGTGGCGTCGTTGCCGGCGTCGCGCCCGGCAATCGCGGGAACTGAACATGTCCCCGCACCTGATGAAAAAACACGACTGAGGTGATGGCCTGGCTTTTTGCCGGGCCGTTTTGTTTCGACTTGGGTAAACTGGCCGCCCTTCGCGGAGGCTGACATGCAAGACGACGATTTTTCCCTGTTCAAAAGTGCGATCCAAGGCGTCAAGCCGATCAAGCACGACCGCGCCGACACCGGCAAACCCAAAGCTGACCGCGCCCAGATCGCCAAACTGCGCCAGTCCGCCACCGTGCGCACCGACACCACTACCGTGGATGGCCTGTCCGATCAGTTCGTGATCGACGTCGGCCCCGAAGACGAACTGATGTGGGCCCGCGACGGGGTGCAGGAAAGTCAGATGCGCAAGCTCAAGATCGGCCAGATTCCGTTCGAAGGCAGCCTCGACCTGCACGGCATGAACGTCGAAAAAGCCCGTGAGACCCTCTGGGCATTTCTGGCGGAAGCGACCCGATTCGAAATCCGCTGCGTGCGCGTCACCCACGGCAAGGCTGTACGCCTGGACGGCAAGCGGCCGATGATCAAAAGCCACGTCAACACCTGGCTGCGCCAGCATCCGCAAGTGCTCGGCTTCTGCTCCTGTCAGGCCAGGCATGGCGGTGCCGGTGCGGTTTACGTGATGCTCAAACGCACCATGATGGAAGGCCGCGACGAATAATCGCGTTACACCGAACTTGCAGGGTTGTGTCCGCCACCGTACCCTTGCCCTTTGCGAAAATCCCCACAGGTAGTTTCATGTCCCTGGAACAGAATTACACCGCGATTCTCGGCCAACTGGGCGAGGACGTGTCCCGCGAGGGCCTGCTCGACACGCCAAAGCGTGCCGCCAAAGCCATGCAGTATCTCTGCCGCGGTTATGAACAGACGCTCGAAGAGGTCACCAACGGTGCCCTGTTCAGCTCCGACAACAGCGAAATGGTGCTGGTCAAGGACATCGAGCTGTACTCGTTGTGCGAACACCACCTGCTGCCGTTCATCGGCAAGGCGCACGTCGCGTACATCCCTAGCGGCAAGGTGCTGGGCCTGTCGAAGGTTGCGCGGATCGTCGACATGTACGCCCGTCGCCTGCAGATCCAGGAAAACCTCAGCCGCCAGATCGCCGATGCGGTGATGCAAGTCACCGGCGCGCTGGGCGTCGCCGTGGTGATCGAGGCCAAGCACATGTGCATGATGATGCGCGGTGTCGAGAAGCAGAACTCGTCGATGATCACCTCGGTGATGCTCGGTGAGTTCCGCGAAAACGCGGCCACCCGCAGTGAGTTCCTCAGCCTGATCAAGTAATCGGCTGCAGAAAAAAACCGGCGTTGATCGCCGTTTTTTTTTCGTCCGTGAAAAATCGGGTAAGCTGCGCGCCTTTCTCCATTTGCACCGTGAGGCTTTCAACGTGTTCGTAAAAGCGCTTCGTGTCGGCCTTGGCCAACTGATCATCTTCATCGACTTCATCACTCGCCCGGGCAAGAAACAGCGCCCGGCCGAAACCCAGGCCCAGGTCAACGCGGCCGCCAAAGGCCTGACTCTGTATCAGTTCCACGCCTGCCCGTTCTGCGTGAAGACCCGCCGCACCCTGCGCCGCCTGAACGTGCCGGTGGTGCTGAAGGACGCGAAAAACAACGAACAGGATCGCCAGACGCTGCTGGACCAGGGCGGCAAGATCAAGGTGCCGTGCCTGCGTATTGAAGAGAATGGACAGACGACCTGGATGTATGAATCCAAGGTGATCATTGATTATCTGGACAAGCGTTTCGCTGCAGTCTGATGGATTTGTGCCGGGGCTGATGGCCCTATCGCGAGCAGGCTCACGCCTACAATTGGAATGCGTTCCCCCTGCTCGCGAACAGGCCCGACCAGTCGCCATAAAGTCCAGGCAAAAATAAACCGGCCCTCAGCCGGTTTATTTGTTTTCAGGCCGCCTGCGCCGCCTGAGCCTGACGCACCACCGCCGCCAATCGCTTCAGCCCTTCATCCAGTCGCGCCGGATCGATGTGGCTGAAATTCAAACGCAGGTGCCCGAGGTTTTTATCCGGTTCGGGAAAGAACGGTTCGCCCGGCATGAACGCCACGTCGTTGGCCAGCGCCTCGTTGAGCAAGGTGCGCGTATCCAGCGGTTGCTTGAGCGTCAGCCAGAAAAACAGCCCGCCCTGTGGCATGTTCCAGTCTGCCAGATCGGAAAAATGCGTTTCCAGCGCTGACTGGAACGCATCGCGGCGCTGCCGGTAGAAGCCGCGCAACTCACTCAAGTGCTGCTGATATTTTTCACTGCCGATCCATTGCAGCGCCTGCCACTGGCCGATGCGGTTAGTGTGCAGATCCGCCGATTGCTTGAGTTTGAGCAGGTGCGGAAACAGGTCCGGGCTGGCGATCAGGTAGCCGACGCGCAACCCTGGCAACAGGGTTTTCGATACGGTGCCGGTGTAGATCCAGCTGGCTTTTTTCAGGCGCCCGGCAATCGGTTTGGCGCTGCCGCCATCGAAGGTCAGTTCGCGGTACGGTTCGTCTTCGATCAGCGTCACGCCGAATTCATCCAGCAGCGCGGCGACGGCAGCGCGCTTGGCTTCGCTGTAGCGCACGGCGGACGGATTCTGAAACGTCGGGATCAGGTAGATGAACGCTGGGCGATGCTGCTCAAGACGAGTGCGCAGTTGGGCCAGGTTCGGGCCGTCGGCCTCTTGCGGCACGGTCAGGCAATCGGCGCCGAACAGCTGGAAGATCTGCAATGCGGCGAGATAGGTCGGTGCTTCCAGGAGAATTTCAGTGCCCTTGTCGATGTACAACTTGGCCGCCAGATCGAGGGTTTGCTGGGAGCCGCTGACCACCAGCACCTGACTCGCTTCACAGGCCAGCCCCAGCGCCCTCGCCTGCGCCGCCAACGCTTCACGCAGCGCCGGTTCGCCTTCGCTCATGCCGTACTGGCCGAGAGACAGCGGCATGTCGGCCCATTCGACTTTCGGCAGCATGGCTTCGGCCGGCAAGCCACCGGCAAACGACATCACCTCCGGGCGCTGGGCTGCGGCGAGGATTTCACGGATCAGAGAACTTTTAAGGCGCGAGACACGTTCGGAAAAAGCCATGGGAGTCACCGGTAGCGAGGCTTGGGAAAAATGAGTCAAACTGGTTGACTGAAACTACGACAGCTTGAGCGAGTACGTCAACATGCTTGACCTTAAAAACCCGGTTAGCCAGCAACAGGCGATGGAAGCGTTTTTCTTCGGCTATCAGGCGTTCACCGCCAAGGCCGATGAAATGCTCGAGCGGCGCGGTCTGTCCCGGGTGCATCAGCGGATTGTGTTTTTCATCGCGCGTTATCCGAATCTCAGTGTGAAGCAATTGCTGGGATTGCTCGGCGTAAGCAAACAGGCACTGAACATGCCGTTGCGCCAGTTGCAGGAAATGCATCTGGTGGAAAGCGTGGCGTCAGAGGCGGACAAGCGTAAGCGCCTGCTTGAGCTGACCGCCGAGGGTGCGAAGTTCGAGCAGGCGTTGCGCCGTGAGCAGGTGAAGTTGCTCGAGCGGGTGTTTGCCGAGGCTGGGGCGGCGGCGGTGAATGGGTGGTTGGCGGTGAATTCAGCGTTGGGGAATAGCCAGTCACACCTCGATTGAATGGGCCGGCCTCTTCGCGAGCAAGCCCACTCCCACAGGGGAACGCATTTCAAATGTGCGGGCTCGTTCGCGAAGGCGTCCGAACAAACGATATACCCCTAAAGTCGGAACTTTCTCAAACAAAATCAAAAACAATATTTGCTTTATTTGTACACAAAAGCATAATCCACTGCGTGCGAGTTCCTGACCGCATGGTCAACAAATTCGCGTATGCCTCAAAGGGCTGCTGCCACCCCTCATGGGTCCAGCCCTGGAAATAACAATAAAACTCTTGAGGAGTACTCGCTGTGGAAAGCCGCAAATCCGAAGCATCGACGCTGGAACTCTCACCGCCCTTACGCACCGGTGTGCTGGAGCGCATCTTCAAACTCAGCTTGCATGGCACCACGGTGAAGACCGAGCTGATTGCCGGTCTGACAACCTTCATCACCATGGCTTACATCATCTTCGTCAACCCGAACATCATGGCCGATGCCGGGATCGATCACGGTGCAGCCTTCGTCGCCACCTGCATCGCCGCCGCACTCGGCTGCCTGCTGATGGGCCTGTACGCCAACTGGCCAGTGGGTCTGGCACCGGGCATGGGCCTCAATGCGTTCTTCACCTACACCGTGGTCGGCACCATGGGCTACAACTGGGAAACCGCGCTCGGTGCGGTGTTCGTCTCCGGTGTACTGTTCATGATCCTGACCTTCTCGCGTATTCGCGAGTGGCTGCTCAACAGTATTCCAGTCAGCCTGCGCTTTGCGATGGGCGCCGGTGTCGGCCTGTTCCTCGGTCTGATCGGCCTGAAAACCGCCGGCATCGTCGTCGACAGCCCGGCCACCCTGATCAAGCTCGGCTCCCTGCGTGAACCGGGCCCATTGCTGGCGGCGATCTGCTTCCTGATGATCGCAATCCTCAGCTACCACAAAGTCTTCGGCGCAATCCTCATCAGCATCATCACCGTGACCCTGGCCGGTTGGGGCCTGGGCATCGTGCATTACGAAGGGATCATGTCGACCCCGCCAAGCCTGGCGCCGACCTTCATGGCGATGAACGTGGCCGGCGTGTTCAACGTCAGCATGATCAGCGTGGTCCTGGCTTTCCTCTTTGTGCACATGTTCGACACCGCTGGCACCCTGATGGGCGTTGCCCAGCGCGCCAATCTGGTCAACGCTGACGGGCGTATCGAAAACCTCTCCCGCGCCATGAAAGCCGACAGCGCGTCCAGCGTGTTCGGCGCCGTGGTCGGTGTTCCTCCGGTGACAAGCTACGTGGAAAGTGCCGCCGGTGTGGCCGCTGGTGGTCGGACTGGTCTTACCGCAGTCACCGTAGGTGTGCTATTTATAGCCGCGATGTTTTTCGCACCACTGGCCGGCATGATTCCCGCCTACGCCACCGCCGGTGCACTGATCTACGTCGCAATGCTGATGATGGGTGGCATGGCCCACATCGAGTGGGACGAAGCCACCGATGCCATTCCGGCGATCGTCACCGCGATCATGATGCCGCTGACCTTTTCGGTCGCCGACGGCATCGCGCTGGGCTTCATCACCTACGTGGCGTTGAAGGCCGGTACCGGCAAGTACAAGGAAATTTCCGTCAGCCTGTGGGTGCTCTGCGCGATCTTCATCGCCAAGTTCATCTTCTTGTAAGCGTCACGCGGTTCAAGCTTCGACACAGCCTCACCCTCGCGGGTGGGGCTTTTGCACATTCTTGAGTACAACAAAAAAAGGAGCAAAGTGATGAGTCTGGAAACCTGGCTGCTGTTCAGCGGCGCTGCGTTGGTGGTGATCCTGATCCCGGGGCCGCTGTCATTGCTGATGATCAGCAACAGCCTGAACTACGGCTTGCGCCGTTCGTACCCGGCGTTTCTCGGCGGCGTGATCGCCTCGATCTGCCTGCTCAGTGCCTCGGCGCTGGGGCTTGGCGCCCTGCTGCTGGCGTCGGAACAGCTGTTCAGCGCGCTGAAAATCGTCGGTGCGCTGTACCTGTTCTATCTCGCCTGGCAGAGCTGGCAGCAATCGCGTCAGCCGTCGGTAGGCGCTGAAGTGCCGCAAGCTGCGCCGGTACCGCGCTTTCGCACACTGTTCGGGCGGGCTTTTGTATTGGGCGCCAGCAATCCGAAAGACATCCTGTTCTTCGCCGCATTTCTGCCGCAGTTCCTCAGCGCGCAACAGCCGTTCCTGCCGCAGTTGCTGATCATGATCGTCACCTGGGTGGTGCTCGACCTGGGCTGCAAACTGGCTTACGGACTGGGTGCGCATGGCGCGGCACGCTATCTGCGTAGCGGCAAGGGGCAGAGCTGGTTCAACCGGGTGAGTGCCGGGTTGTTCAGTGGTGCGGGGGCTGCTTCTCTGTTGAGCCGCTAAAGAGCAAAAGATCGCAGCCTTCGGCAGCTCCTACAGTTTGAAATACAGTCCCCTGTAGGAGCTGCCGAAGGCTCGGGCCGCGTTCGGACGATCTTTTGACTTTAAGGCAGACGAAAAAAAGCCCGCAGTGTGAGCGGGCGAAAGACCAAAGAAGCTATATGCGCAGTCGCTTCCCGGTGGGGGCAGCTGCTTGGGGGTCAACTGCCCCGGTAGGTGGAATAGCTGTAAGGCGAGATCAGCAGTGGCACGTGGTAGTGATCCTGTTCGGCAGAGATGCCGAAACGCAGCACTACCACGTCCAGAAACGCCGGCTCCGGCAACTGCACGCCACGGGCGCGGTAGTAATCTCCGGCGTGGAACTGCACCTGATAGACCCCGGTGCGGTAGTCATCGCCTTGCAGCAGCGGCGCATCGACCCGGCCATCGCTGTTGGTAACCGCACTGGCGACCAATTCCAGGTGCGATCCTTCAACGCGGTACAGCTCGACCTTGATCGAGCTGCCCGGGCAACCGTGTGCAGCGTCCAAAACGTGTGTTGTCAAACGTCCCATTGATTCTGCGCGCCTGGCCGCAAAGAGCAGTCAGACTTCGCGCCTCCCGAAGTCAGGTAAAAAGGAGACCGCACCGATTCGGAGCACGAAAAGCTGCGGCGAGCGATTAATTAAGACACTTTCCATAAAAATTGTACACAATAAAAACGACATTTTTCGCGTCACCCCCGCCATTCGGGCGTTTACCGCTGATCTGCGCAGTCAGCGCCTATCTATTGAACCTGCGATCCATTAGCTGACTGATCAGGCAGGTTTCTTGCAGGCTCACGCCATTAACAGCAAAAGAGGACAGTCGGTGAAAAATGCGAAAATTCAGGCTTACAAAGTGAGATCAAAGTTGTATACAATCAGCCCATCGCTGTGACGCCAGCCTGCTTACTCACCGCCAGGCCGCCACACCCTCTGTCAACGAATAAGAAGGAAGACTGCAGTGAGCGCTGACTACCCACGCGACCTGATCGGTTACGGCAGTAACCCTCCTCACCCACACTGGCCGGGCAATGCCCGCATCGCCCTGTCGTTCGTGCTCAACTACGAAGAAGGCGGCGAGCGCAACATTCTGCACGGCGACAAAGAATCCGAAGCCTTCCTCTCCGAGATGGTTGCCGCCCAGCCGCTGCAAGGCGCGCGCAACATGAGCATGGAATCGCTTTACGAGTATGGCAGCCGTGCCGGCGTCTGGCGGATCCTGAAACTGTTCAAGGAATTCGACATTCCGCTGACCATCTTCGCCGTGGCCATGGCCGCCCAGCGCCACCCGGACGTGATCCGCGCGATGGTCGAGGCCGGTCACGAGATCTGCAGCCACGGCTACCGCTGGATCGACTACCAGTACATGGATGAGGCGCAGGAGCGCGAGCACATGCTCGAAGCGATCCGCATCCTCACCGAACTCACCGGCGAACGCCCACTGGGCTGGTACACCGGCCGCACCGGCCCGAACACCCGTCGTCTGGTGATGGAAGAAGGCGGTTTTCTCTACGACTGCGACACCTACGACGACGACCTGCCCTATTGGGAACCGAACAACCCGACCGGCAAGCCGCACCTGGTGATTCCGTACACCCTCGACACCAACGACATGCGCTTCACCCAGGTGCAGGGTTTCAACAAGGGCGACGATTTCTTCGAATACCTCAAAGACGCGTTCGACGTGCTCTACGCCGAAGGTGCCGAAGCGCCGAAGATGCTTTCGATCGGCCTGCACTGCCGACTGATCGGCCGTCCGGCGCGCCTGGCTTCGCTCAAGCGCTTCATCGAATACGCCAAAAGTCATGAACAGGTGTGGTTCAGCCGCCGTGTCGACATCGCGCGCCACTGGCACGAAACCCACCCGTATCAAGGGGCCGCCCAATGAGCCGCTTTCAAACCCTGCAACCGTCGACCCTGAGCCGCGACGCCTTCGTCAAAGCCTTCGCCGACATCTACGAACATTCGCCATGGGTGGCCGAGAAGGCCTACGACCTGGGCGCAGATGCTTCGATCGACGAGATCGAAACCCTGCACCAGCGCATGAGCGACATCCTGTTGAGCGCCGATCACGCAAGCCAGCTTGCGTTGATCAACGCTCACCCGGACCTGGCCGGCAAAGCGGCCGTCCAGGGTCAACTGACCGAAGCCAGCACTCATGAACAGGCTGGCGCCGGTATTCACCAATGCACGGCCGAAGAGTTCCAGCGCTTCACCGAGCTGAACGACGCCTACAAGGCCAAGTTCAAGTTTCCCTTCATCATGGCGGTAAAAGGCAGCAACCGGCATCAGATCCTCGCGGCGTTCGAAACGCGCATTCACAACTCGGTCGACACCGAATTCAAATGCGCGCTGGCGCAGATCAACAAGATCGCCCTGTTCCGTTTACTGACTCTTTAGCAAGCCTGGCCCGAGCATGTCAGACGCGGAGAATGCCCAGGGCCTCGCAAGCATCCCCAGCCACTTATTTAAAGGCAGACAAGAAGAATGAAAGCTTACGTTGTACCTTTCGAGAAGTTCGTCAACCTGGCCGATGCCCGTCTGGGCACCAAAATCATCTCGGTCACCGATGACTGGTTCGCAGACGCCAATCGTCTGTTTCAGCCGACCCCGGCCGTGTGGAAGGAGGGTGTGTTCGACGACAACGGCAAGTGGATGGACGGCTGGGAATCGCGTCGCAAGCGCTTTGAAGGCTACGACAGCGCCGTGATCCGCCTGGGCGTACCGGGTTCGATCAAAGGCGTGGACATCGACACTTCATTCTTCACCGGCAACTTCCCGCCATCGGCCTCGCTGGAAGCGTGCTTCCTGGCCTCGGGCGAGCCGGACGAAAACACCCAGTGGACTGAAGTGCTGTCGGCCGTCGAGCTGCAGGGCAACAGCCACCACTACCACGAAATCAGCAACGACAAAGCGTTCAGCCACTTGCGCTTCAACATCTACCCGGACGGCGGCGTGGCCCGTCTGCGCGTGTACGGCATTCCGTTCCGCGACTGGTCCGCGGTTGGCGACAACGAGCAAGTCGATCTGGCTGCAGCCCTGAACGGTGGCCGCGCCCTCGCCTGCTCCGACGAACACTTCGGCCGCATGAGCAACATCCTCAACCCGGGCCGTGGCATCAACATGGGCGACGGCTGGGAAACTGCACGTCGTCGTACCCCGGGCAATGACTGGGTGATCGTCGCGCTGGGTCACCCGGGCGAGATCGAAAAAATCATCGTCGACACCCTGCACTTCAAGGGCAACTACCCGGACACCTGCTCGATCCAGGGCGCGTTCGTCAAGGGCGGTACCGACAGCCAGATCGAAACCCAATCGCTGTTCTGGCGCGAACTGCTGCCGAGCCAGAAGCTGGAAATGCACGCCGAACACACCTTCGTCGAGCAGATCAAGGCACTGGGCCCGATCACCCACATCCGCCTGAACGTGTTCCCGGACGGTGGCGTGAGTCGCCTGCGTGTATTGGGCAAGGTCGCGAAGTAAGGCTGAGTCTGTAGGAGCTGCCGCAGGCTGCGATCTTTTGATCTTGATCTTAAAAAACAAAGTCAAAAGATCGCAGGCTTCGCCAGCTCCTACAGGGATCGCGCAAGACGCACTGACAAGTTGAACAACACAGAATTCGGATAAGAACAGCATGCGCACACTACAGATTGAACCGCTGACCAAAGAAGCCTTCGCCCCCTTCGGTGACGTGATCGAAACCGACGGCAGCGATCACTTCATGATCAACAACGGTTCGACCATGCGCTTCCATAAACTGGCGACGGTCGAAACCGCTACGCCTGAGGACAACGCGATCATCAGCATCTTCCGCGCCGACGCGCAGGACATGCCGCTGACCGTGAGCATGCTGGAACGCCATCCGCTGGGCAGCCAGGCTTTCATTCCGCTGCTCGGCAACCCCTTTCTGATCGTGGTCGCGCCACTTGGCGATGTACCTGTATCAGGCTTGGTCCGCGCCTTCGTCACCAACGGCAGGCAGGGCATCAATTACCATCGCGGCGTCTGGCACCACCCGGTGCTGACGATCGAAAAGCGGGATGACTTCCTGGTGGTTGATCGCAGTGGCACAGGCAATAACTGCGATGAGCATTTTTTCAAAGAGGATGAGCGTTTGATCCTCGCCCCCCACCAATAAGAGAAGGTCTGATCACTCGACAACAAGAGTGACAGGCGAGAGGTAAAGACTGTGGAAGCACATCTGTTGGAATGGCTGAACCTGAGCGTGCGCTGGGTTCACATGATCACTGGCGTGGCCTGGATCGGCGCGTCGTTCTACTTCGTCTGGCTGGAGAACAACCTCAACCGCGTCAACCCGAAAACCGGTCTGGCCGGTGATCTGTGGGCGATTCACGGCGGCGGTATCTATCACCTGGAAAAATACAAACTGGCCCCGCCGTCGATGCCGGAGAACCTGCACTGGTTCAAATGGGAAGCCTACTTCACCTGGATGTCGGGGATCGCGCTGCTGTGCGTGGTGTTCTACTCCAATCCAACGCTCTACCTGCTGGCTCCGGGCAGCACACTGAGCGGCCCTGAAGGCGTGGCCATCGGTATCGGCTCGCTGTTCCTCGGCTGGTTCATCTACTCCTTCCTGTGCGACTCGGCGCTGGGCAAACGCCCTGCTCTGCTGGGCTTCATTCTGTTCGTGCTGATCATCGGCGCGGCGTACGGCTTCAGCAAAGTGTTCAGCGGTCGTGGCGCGTACCTGCACGTCGGCGCGATCATCGGCACCATCATGGTCGGCAACGTGTTCCGCATCATCATGCCGGCGCAGCGCGCACTGGTCGCAGCCATCGCCGAGAACCGCACGCCGGACCCGGCGCTGCCCGCCAAGGGCCTGCTGCGTTCGCGCCACAACAACTACTTCACACTGCCGGTGCTGTTCATCATGATCAGCAACCACTTCCCGAGCACCTACGGCAGCCAGTACAACTGGTTGATCCTGGCCGGGATCGCCGTGTTGGCGGTGTTGGTGCGTCACTACTTCAACACCCGTCACGACAGCCACAAGTTTGCCTGGACCCTGCCCGTGGCAGCGGTGGGCATGATCACCCTGGCGTACGTCACCGGCCCTGCGCCGATGCCGACCGCGCCGGACGTGGCCAAGGCGCCAGCGAAAATCGACTACCAACCCCTGCCGGAAACGGCACTGGGCGGTGGCGCGAAACCGGCTGAAGCTGCGGCACCTGCAGCGCCAGCAGCCCCTGCTGCGGCACCGGCGCAAGCGTCCAACGCAGGGCCTGCGTTCGACAAGGTGCACAACGTGATCCAGGAACGCTGCGCGGTCTGCCATTCGGCCAAACCGACCAGCCCGTTGTTCAGCGCGGCGCCCGCCGGTGTGATGTTCGACACCCCGGAGCAGATCCGTCAGAACGCGGCGCGCATCCAGGCGCAAGCCATCACCACGCAGATCATGCCACTGGGCAACATCACCCAGATGACCCAGCAGGAACGTGACCTGATTGGTGCATGGATCGCCCAGGGAGCCCAGACCAACTGAGCCACACCAAAGCCTGTGTAAAAGCAGGCTTTTGGGATGAAGGGATTTACCTGTGGTGAGGGGGGCTTGCCCCCGTTCGACTGCGCAGCAGTCGCAAACCGGCAATCGCAATCTGCCTGATGTACGCGGTTAAAGGTTTTGGGGCTACTTCGCAGCCCAACGGGGGCAAGCCCCCTTGCCACAAAATGCCTCCAGCCAAGCATACGAATGATGCACAAGGACAGCTGTGAGCCACCCGGCAGCTGTTCAATCACAAGAATAAAAAGATCCGAGGTGTTGCATGTCCGAGCTGTCCAAAGCGCGCATCCCCGACGCACCCGCCATTCAGCGTTTGCCCCTTTTGCAACTGATCCTGGTCGGTTTGCAACATGTTCTGCTGATGTACGGCGGTGCCATCGCGGTGCCGCTGATCATCGGACAGGCCGCTGGCCTGAGTCGTGAAGAAATTGCCTTCCTGATCAACGCCGACCTGCTGGTCGCCGGTATCGCCACCATCGTCCAGTCGCTCGGCATCGGCCCCATGGGCATCCGCATGCCGGTGATGATGGGCGCCAGTTTTGCCGCGGTCGGCAGCATGGTCGCCATGGCCGGCATGCCGGGCATCGGCCTGCAGGGGATCTTCGGGGCGACGATTGCCGCCGGGTTCTTCGGCATGCTCATCGCGCCGTTCATGTCCAAGGTCGTGCGCTTCTTCCCGCCGCTGGTGACCGGCACGGTCATCACCTCGATCGGTCTGTCGCTGTTTCCCGTGGCCGTGAATTGGGCCGGTGGCGGTGCCGCCGCTGCGCAATTCGGCTCCCCGGTTTATCTGGCCATCGCCGCTCTGGTGCTGGCGACCATTTTGCTGATCCACCGCTTCATGCGCGGTTTCTGGGTCAATATTTCCGTACTGATCGGCATGTGCATCGGCTACGTGCTGTGCGGCGCGATCGGCATGGTCGATCTGAGCGGCATGGCCAACGCGCCATGGATTCAGTTCGTCACTCCGCTGCACTTCGGCATGCCGAAATTCGAACTCGCGCCGATCCTGTCGATGTGCCTGGTGGTGGTGATCATCTTCGTCGAGTCCACCGGGATGTTCCTGGCGCTGGGCAAGATCACCGGCCAGGAAGTCTGCCCGCGCATGCTGCGTCGCGGCCTGTTGTGCGATGCCGGCGCCTCGTTCGTCGCCGGTTTCTTCAACACCTTCACCCACTCCTCGTTCGCGCAGAACATCGGCCTGGTGCAGATGACTGGCGTGCGCTGCCGCTCGGTGACCATCGTCGCCGGCGGTCTGCTGATCGTGCTGAGCCTGCTGCCGAAAGCCGCATTCCTCGTCGCGTCGATTCCTCCAGCGGTGCTGGGCGGTGCGGCGATCGCGATGTTCGGCATGGTTGCCGCGACCGGAATCAAGATCCTTCAGGAAGCCGACATCGGTGACCGGCGCAACCAGTTGCTGGTGGCGGTAAGCATCGGTATGGGCCTGATCCCGGTGGTGCGTCCGGAGTTCTTCGCCCACCTGCCGCTGTGGATGAGCCCGATCACCCACAGCGGCATCGCCATGGCCACGCTCAGCGCACTGACGCTGAACCTGCTGTTCAACATCCTCGGCGGCGCCGAACGCGCAGCGATCAACGACTGCCACGCACACCCGCATTAACAGCAACGCCTGAAGTCAAGGCAATCCCCTGTGGCGAGGGGGCTTGCCCCCGTTCGGCTGCGAAGCAGTCGTAAACCTGCCAGCTCGATTTGACCCATAAAAATGCAGGGGGCCGCTTCGCGACCCAACGGGGGCAATCCCCCTCGCCACAGAAAAATAAAAACAAGAGGGAGCACCCGATGATTCGCACGCAAACCAACGTTCTGTTGAGTGGCGGCCTGCTGGCCGCGAGTCAGGCCATGGCCGGCGATTTGCTGCTGTGGCAGACCAACAGCCTGAGCTATCTGTACGGCAAGAACTTCGCGATCAACCCGTCGATCCAGCAGACGGTGACGTTCGAGCACGCCGACAAGTGGAAGTACGGCGACAACTTCCTGTTCGTCGACAAGATCTTCTACAACGGTCAGGAAGACCGCAACAAAGGCCCGCACGCCTTCTACGGCGAATTCACCCCACGCTTCTCGTTCGGCAAGATCTTCGACCGCAAGATCGAGTTCGGCCCGATCAAGGACGTGCTGCTGGCGATGACCTACGAGTACGGCGAAGGCGACAGCGAGGCCTACCTGATCGGCCCAGGCTTCGACCTGAAAGTACCCGGTTTCAACTACGTGACCCTGAACATCTTCCGCCGCCAGACCGAGGGCCCGCGCCCCGGCGACGGCGTGTGGCAGATCACCCCGGGCTGGTCGTACAGCGTTCCTGTGGGCAATTCCGACCTGCTGATCGACGGCTATCTGGACTGGGTCGTCGACAACGACCAGAACTCGCGCGGCACCTACCACGCCAACCTGCACATCAATCCGCAGATCAAATACGACTTGGGCAAAGCCTTGGGCTGGAGCCACAAGCAGCTGTATGTCGGCACCGAATACAGCTACTGGAAGAACAAATATGGCGTCGAAAGCAGCCACAACCTCGACACCAACCAGAACACCGCCAGCCTGCTGGTGAAGGTACACTTCTGAAGATGGCCCGCAACCGTGCCCCATACCTGTCGTCGGTGCTCTGTTGCGGGGCACTTGAGACCTGGCCGAGGAGTCAGTATTCTCCGCGGCCTCTTGAATTCGGTCTAAAAAAAAGCCCGAATTTAATTCCTGACCAGCAGGCCAACTTATCCCGGCCCCGGTCAGTACCGAGGCATCCCGAAAACACGCTCAATCGACTGTTTTTCAGCAGCCGAACGGGCGTTTTTTGGCTTTTCGAAAGCCTTGGCTCAGCTCTTGCTAACAGCATCAAAGCTGACCAGTCGGATGACTTTTGCAGCAACGAAAAAAGGCGCCACACCAGAGCGCCGATCTTAAAAAAATAAACGTGGAACACCTACTTTGGGAGCAACCGAATGAAACGTATGTGCACCAGCCTGATGCTCGCGGGATCGATGCTGGCCGGCGGCCAGGCCATGGCCGACGGCCTGCTGCAATGGCAGAACAACAGCCTGACCTACCTTTACGGCAAAGACTTCAAGGTCAACCCGGCGATCCAGCAGACCGTCACCTTCGAGCACGCCGATGCCTGGAAGTACGGGGATAACTTCCTGTTCGTCGACAAGATCTTCTACAACGGCAAGCCTGATGGCGGCGTCGGCAACAACACTTACTACGGCGAATTCAGCCCGCGCCTGTCGCTCGGCAAGATCCTCGACCAGAAGATCGAATTCGGCCCGGTCAAGGACGTGCTGCTGGCGATGACCTACGAATTCGGTGAGGGCGACGTCGAGTCGTACCTGATCGGCCCTGGTTTCGACCTGGCGATTCCCGGTTTCGACTACTTCCAGCTGAACTTCTACCAGCGCCACACCGAAGGCTCGCGCGCTGGCGACAACGTCTGGCAGATTACCCCTGTGTGGTCCTACACCATTCCGGTCGGCGACTCGAACATCCTGATCGACGGCTTCATGGACTGGGTGGTCGACAACGACGTCAACAGCAAAGGCGAATACCACGCCAACCTGCACTTCAACCCACAGGTCAAATACGACCTGGGCAAGGCGCTGAATTTCGGCGAGAAGCAGCTGTACGTCGGTGTTGAATACGACTACTGGAAAGACAAGTACGGGATCGACGACACCCGTGCGTTCACCACCAATCAGAACGTGACCAGCTTCCTGGTGAAGTTCCACTTCTGATGCTGATGTAGGTGGCGTCTGCAAGGACGCCATCGCGAGCAGGCTCACTCCTACAGGGGTTCATTGTTGACGCCATTTGCGCGCCCGACATAAATCCTTGTAGGAGTGAGCCTGCTCGCGATGGCAACACCACAGATTTCAGGCCGGAACCACCGCCTCGGTAATCCCCAGAAACCGGCACAGTTCCTCACGCTTGGCCAACGCATCGCGCCGTCCCAGGTCGATCAGCTCGCTGCAATACCCCGCCTCGAACAGCAGATAACTCAACACCCCTGCCCCACTGGTCTTGGTCGCCCCCGGTCCGCGCAAAAACAGGCGCAACGCCGCCGGCAACTCCTGGCGATGCCGCGCCGCGATTTCATCGATCGGCTGACTCGGCGCAATCACCAACACCTCCACCGGCGCCACCCCCAGCTCGCGAGTCGGAATGCCCTCGGGCATCAGGTGACTGAACTGGTTCAGACGCTGCAGCAACTCGATGTCGCTCTCCAGGCTGTCAATGAACGTGCTGTTGAGCAGGTGCCCGCCGATCTGCGCCAGCGTCGGCTGTTGCCCGGTGTAGGCGCGCTCCAGCGGCTGCTGCGGATCGAAACCGCGCGGGTTGCCACTCACGCCCACCACCAGCACCCGGCTCGCGCCCAGATGCAGTGCCGGGCTGATCGGCGCTGATTGGCGCACCGCGCCGTCACCGAAATATTCCTCGCCGATTTTCACTGGCGCAAACAGCAACGGGATCGCCGAACTGGCCAGCAGATGGTCCACCGACAACTGCGCCGGCACGCCGATCCGCCGGTGGCGCAACCACGCATCGATCTTGCCGCCGCCCTGATAGAACGTCACCGCCTGCCCCGACTCATAGCCGAACGCGGTCACCGCCACCGCATGCAATTGCTTGCGCGCGATGGATTCGGCGATGCCGGGCATGTGCAGTTTTTCATTGAGTAGGTCGCGCAGCGGCGAGCTGTTGAGCAGAGCCACCGGCAGTTGGCGGCCGATGCCGAGCAGGCTGTGACTGACAAAACGGCTGGCCTGACGGATCACCCCGGGCCAGTCGCTGCGCAACACCCGGTGACTGCGAAAGCCCTGCCAGAACAAGGTGAGACGTTCGATGGCGGCGCGAAAGTCGGTGGCGCCGCTGGCCAGGCTGACCGCATTGATCGCTCCGGCCGAGGTGCCGACGATCACCGGAAACGGATTGTCCGCGCCCAGCGGCAGCAATTCGGCAATCGCCGCCAGCACCCCCACCTGATACGCCGCCCGAGCCCCGCCGCCGGAAAGAATCAAACCTGTGACCGGTTCAGCTGGGCTCATCGCAACGCTCCATGGTGCTTAAAGGGATAGGTCGATCAACGGCGCCGCTTGGCGTACAACTTGGGCTCGCCCGGTGGCCGGCTCTTGAAGCGGCGATGCGCCCACAAGTATTGCTCAGGGCAGGCGCGCAACGCACTTTCCACCCACTGGTTGATGCGGATGCAGTCGGCCTCTTCGGTTTCACCGGGGAAGTCTTCCAGCGGCGGATGGATCACCAACCGGTAACCGCTGCCGTCCGCCAGACGCTCCTGAGTGAACGGCACCACCAGCGCTTTACCCAACCGGGCAAACTTGGTGGTCGCGGTCACCGTCGCCGCCTGAATGCCGAACAGCGGCACGAAGATGCTTTGCTTGGCGCCATAATCCTGATCCGGTGCGTACCAGATCGCCCGGCCCGAACGCAGCAACTTGAGCATGCCGCGCACGTCGTCACGCTCCACCGCCAGCGAGTCGAGGTTGTGCCGCTCGCGACCACGACGCTGAACAAAGTCGAACAACGCATTCTTGTGCTCGCGGTACATGCCGTCGATGGTGTGTTGCTGGCCGAGCAGCGCTGCGCCGATTTCCAGCGTGGTGAAGTGCGCGGCCATGAGGATCACGCCCTTGCCTTCGCGCTGAGCTTTTTGCAAATGCTCCAGCCCTTCGACGTGGGCCAGTTTCGCCAGGCGCTCACGGGACCACCACCAGCTCATCGCCATTTCAAAGAAGGCGATACCGGTGGAGGCGAAGTTTTCCTTGAGCAGGCGTTTGCGTTCGGCGGCGGATTTTTCCGGGAAGCACAGCTCAAGATTGCGCTTGGCAATGCGCCGCCGGTCGCCGGCCACGCGATACATCAACGCGCCCAGGACACGACCGATCGTCAGTAAAACCGGATACGGCAACTGCACGACCAGCCACAACAGCCCCAGACCGCACCAGAGCGGCCAGAAGCGGGGAGAAAGATAGGCTTTTCGAAAACGCGGGCGATCCATTAAAGCTTCCGTAAATACAGTGGCCGCGCATTCTACATCGTTCGACCCGGCTTGCGGCTCGCGGGCGTTCTCGTTATAAGTCTCGGCACTTTTAGTGACAAGCCGTTGTATGCCGATATGAGCCAAAACGAATCGCCAGACCAAGATCCCGTGTTCCAGTTGAAGGGCAGCATGCTGGCCATTACGGTACTGGAGTTGTCCCGCAACGACCTCGACAGCCTTGATCGGCAACTGGCCGCCAAAGTCGCCCAGGCGCCGAATTTCTTCAGCAATGCACCGTTGGTCCTGGCGCTGGACAAACTGCCGCCGGGTGAAGGCGCGGTCGACCTGCCCGGGCTGATGCGCGTGTGCCGCCAGCATGGCCTGCGCACCCTGGCGATCCGCGCCAGCCGTATTGAAGACATCGCCGCCGCCATCGCCATCGACATCCCGGTGCTGCCGCCCTCCGGCGCCCGTGAGCGGCCGCTGGAAACCCCGGAACCGGAAGTCAAAAAGAAGCCGGAAAAACCACCAGAGCCGACCATCAAACCGACCCGCGTAATCACTTCGCCAGTACGTGGTGGCCAACAGATATACGCCCAGGGTGGCGATTTGGTCGTGGTTTCTTCGGTCAGTCCGGGGGCGGAACTTCTTGCCGATGGCAACATCCATGTATACGGCCCGATGCGCGGTCGCGCGCTGGCTGGCGTCAAAGGCGACACCAAGGCCCGGATTTTCTGTCAGCAATTGAGCGCTGAACTAATCTCCATCGCCGGGCATTACAAGGTTTCCGAGGATTTGCGTCGCGATCCGCTGTGGGGCTCCGGCGTACAGGTCAGCCTGTCGGCCGACGTGTTGAACATCATTCGGCTTTAACGGATACTGCCGCATTTTCCAAGCATCTCTAAAACGTAGCGAAAACGGCTCAAACGAAGTAGGAAAAAGGATCAAGGAGTGTTTGCCCCCGGCAAGTGCGACTTGCGCCGAATTCCAGCCAAGGCTGTCCGACTGCAGTAGTTTTCAAGAGATGTTTTTCAGGGGCTAAAAAGTCCTTCTTCCTTAGGGGTGAAACACCTTGGCCAAGATTCTCGTGGTTACATCCGGCAAGGGTGGTGTGGGTAAGACCACCACCAGCGCCGCTATCGGTACCGGCCTCGCTCTGCGCGGCCACAAAACAGTGATCGTCGACTTCGACGTGGGCCTGCGTAACCTCGACCTGATCATGGGTTGCGAGCGTCGCGTGGTGTATGACTTCGTCAACGTGGTCAACGGCGAAGCCAACCTGCAGCAGGCCCTGATCAAAGACAAGCGCCTGGAAAACCTCTACGTGCTGGCCGCCAGCCAGACCCGCGACAAAGACGCGCTGACTGTCGAAGGCGTGGAAAAAGTTCTGATGGAGCTCAAGGAACAATTTGAGTTCGTCGTCTGCGACTCTCCGGCGGGCATCGAGAAAGGCGCACACCTGGCCATGTACTTCGCTGACGAAGCGATCGTCGTGACCAACCCGGAAGTGTCTTCCGTACGAGATTCGGACCGCATGCTCGGCCTGCTGGCGAGCAAGTCGCGTCGCGCCGAACGTGGCGAAGACCCAATCAAGGAACACCTGCTCATCACCCGCTACCACCCGGAGCGTGTTGAAAAGGGCGAGATGCTTGGCGTGGAAGACGTCAAGGAAATTCTCTCGGTAACCCTGCTCGGCGTGATCCCGGAATCCCAGGCGGTGCTCAAGGCATCCAACCAGGGCGTACCGGTGATTCTCGACGACCAGAGCGACGCCGGTCAGGCATACAGCGATACCGTCGACCGTTTGCTGGGCAAAGAAAAAGCCCACCGTTTCCTCGATGTCGAGAAGAAGGGATTCTTCGAGCGCCTGTTTGGAGGTAGGTAATGAACCTTTTTGACTTCTTTCGTGCCAACAAAAAGCCAAGTACCGCCTCGGTAGCGAAAGAGCGTCTACAGATCATCGTGGCGCATGAGCGCGGCCAGCGCAGCACGCCGGATTACTTGCCAGCCTTGCAGAAGGAACTGGTCGACGTGATCCGCAAGTACGTCAACATCGGCAACGACGACGTACATGTTGCACTGGAAAGCCAGGGCAGTTGCTCGATTCTGGAACTCAACATCACCCTGCCAGATCGCTGAGTCGATCCGGCAGGAACGACGGCGGCTCGGGCTGTTGATGCTCGTGCAGGCGCTGCCGAAGGCTGCGATCTTTTGATCTCCAACGTCAAAAGATCGCAGCCTTCGGCGGCTCCTGCAGAGTTATCGGCAGTCTGAGCCGCCGTTGGCATTTGTTACGAGGCTGTTTTAATGCCGTTGTCCAACATCCGCATCATCCATCAGGACGCCGCCGTACTGGTGGTCGACAAACCGACGTTGTTGCTCTCGGTGCCCGGTCGCGCCGACGACAACAAGGACTGCCTGATCACCCGCCTGCAGGAAAACGGCTACCCGGAAGCGCGCATCGTCCATCGCCTGGACTGGGAAACCTCCGGCATCATTCTGCTGGCCCGTGACGCCGACACCCACCGCGAACTGTCGCGGCAGTTTCACGACCGCGAAACCGAAAAGGCCTACACCGCCCTGGCCTGGGGTCAGCCGGAACTGGACAGCGGCAGCATCGACCTGCCCCTGCGCTACGATCCGCCGACCAAACCGCGGCACGTGGTCGACCACGAATTCGGCAAGCATGCCCTGACCTTCTGGCGCGTACTGGAGCGTTGCGGCGACTGGTGCCGTGTCGAACTGACGCCGATCACCGGTCGCTCGCACCAGTTGCGCGTACACATGTTGTCCATCGGCCACCCGCTGCTGGGCGACGGGCTCTACGCCCACGAACAAGCTCTGGCAGCCTGGCCGCGCCTGTGCCTGCACGCGAGCATGCTGAGCTTTACCCACCCGCAAACCGGCGAGCGCCTGCGCTTCGAATGCCCGGCACCGTTTTAAGCGCTATCTGAGAGGCAGCGCTGTTTTCAGACAAGGATTTTGTTTTCGGATGAGTTGTATTGATTCCCTGGTACCCCCCCTCAAAAAAGTTCGTCACCAACTGCTTTACCTGATTTACGGCAATCAGGATGTGTACCGGCGCGAAGCCAAGTTCAGCATCCTGACGGCGTTGTCCCACGCCAAAAACGGCGAGCGTCCGGCCATCCGCATTCTCACCGACCGCCCCGACGACTATGCCGGCTGGCCGGTCGACACGGTGTTGCTGGACGAAGCAACCCAGACCCGCTGGCAAGGCACTCACGGCTATCACCACCGGCGCAAGGCCTGCGCCATTGCCGCCGGCATGCAGTGGGCGGAAAAGACCCTGTTCGTCGACACCGACACCCTGTTCACCCGCCACCCGAGCCAACTGTTCAAATTCATTGAGCCGAACCGCTCGGTGATGGATCGCTTCGAGTACGACTGGAAAGACGTGCACCTGCGCGCCGAGTATCAAAAACTGGGCCACGACCTGCGCAGCCACGGCGTGACCCCGGATAACGGCTTCAAGCTCTACAACAGCGGCCTGTGTGGCGTGACCGAGCGTGATTCGGCGCTGTTCGAAGAGTCGATCCGCCTGATCGATGAGTGGACACTCGGCGGCTTCGAAATCCACACCATCGAACAGATCGCCCTGTCGTACGCCATGCGCGAGCGTCAGGTGGTGGAGGCGCGCAAACACGTCTACCACTACTTCGCGGAAAAACGCTTTTTCCACGCAATGCAGACGTACTTCTTCTCCCAGCATGGCGAGCAGTTCAGTCAACGCCTGGTGGACCTGTGCACCGACGTACCGCGGGTCAAACCGTTCCCCTCCGCCTGGCACCGACTGAAAATCAAATGGAAGCTGCGCCACCAGAACGGCGCGCTGCGCAAGGTCGGTCGCGACCTGCTGTACGGCAGCGCTGCGCCGGAGGATCCGTACTACAGCGCCTGCCGACACGAATGGTGGGAATGTGCCTCACGGGAAATACTCCGCTGGGACGAGAGCCGGCAGAAAAAACTGCTGAGCCAGAAGACCTGGCCACAACAGTTGCCGCGCCCGGACAAACCCGAAGATGAAAAAGTCATCATGAGCTACCTGAAAAAACGCGTGACCGCCGCCCGCTAGGCCACACATCCCCTGTAGGAGTGAGCCTGCTCGCGATTACGTCATGTCAGTCAACAAATCTGCTACTGATACGACGTAATCGCGAGCAGGCTCACGCCTACAGTTTTCGTGCAGACAATGAACTGCGCATTGTCATGCCCCAAGCCCCAAGCCGATGCGTTAAACTCCCGCCCATTGCTGTCTGGAGCTTCTTATGCGCGAAGAGTTGAACCAAGGCCTGATCGACTTCCTCAAGGCCTCCCCTACCCCGTTCCACGCCACCGCCAGCCTCGTTCAGCGTCTGGAGGCCGCCGGTTACGTGCGCCTCGACGAGCGCGAGCCGTGGAACACCGAGGCCAACGGCCGCTACTACGTCACCCGCAACGACTCCTCGATTGTCGCGATCAAAATGGGCCGCAATTCGCCGCTGCACGACGGTATCCGTCTGGTCGGCGCCCACACCGACAGCCCGTGCCTGCGGGTCAAGCCGCAACCGGAACTGCAACGCCAGGGCTTCTGGCAACTGGGCGTAGAAGTCTACGGCGGCGCACTGCTCGCACCGTGGTTCGACCGCGACCTGTCGCTGGCGGGCCGCGTCACCTTCCGCCGCGACGGCAAGGTCGAAAGCCAGTTGATCGACTTCAAGGCACCGATCGCGATCATTCCCAACCTGGCGATTCACCTCAACCGGGAAGCCAACCAGGGCTGGGCGATCAACGCGCAGACCGAGCTGCCGCCGATCCTCGCGCAATTCGCCGGTGACGAGCGCGTCGACTTCCGCGCCGTGCTCACCGATCAACTGGCCCGCGAACACGGTCTGAACGCCGACGTGGTGCTGGATTACGAACTGAGCTTCTACGACACCCAAAGCGCTGCGGTGATTGGCCTTAATGGCGACTTCATTGCCGGTGCGCGCCTGGACAACCTGCTGTCGTGCTACGCCGGCCTGCAAGCCTTGCTCACCGCCGAGACCGACGAAACCTGCGTGCTGGTGTGCAACGACCACGAAGAAGTCGGTTCCTGCTCGGCCTGCGGTGCCGACGGCCCGATGCTCGAACAGACCCTGCGCCGCCTGCTGCCCGAAGGTGATGAATTCGTCCGTACCATCCAGAAATCGCTGCTGGTCTCGGCCGACAACGCCCACGGCGTACACCCCAACTATGCCGAGAAGCACGACGCCAACCACGGCCCGAAACTCAACGCCGGCCCGGTGATCAAGGTCAACAGCAACCAGCGCTACGCCACCAACAGCGAAACCGCCGGGTTCTTCCGCCACCTGTGCATGGCCGAAGAAGTACCGGTGCAGAGCTTCGTAGTCCGCAGTGATATGGGTTGCGGCTCGACCATCGGCCCGATCACCGCCAGCCATCTGGGCGTGCGCACCGTCGACATCGGCCTGCCGACCTTCGCCATGCACTCGATCCGCGAACTGTGTGGCAGCCACGACCTGGCGCACCTGGTCAAAGTGCTGAGCGCGTTCTACGCCTCCCGCGAACTACCGTAAGTTCTAAACGATCATCTCTTTCGGGGTGAATCGCAAATCACTGTAGGAGCTGCCGCAGGCTGCGATCTTTTGATCTTGCTTTTGAACTGCAAAAACACAAGATCAAAAGATCGCAGCCTGCGGCAACGCCTACACAGATCAATACCCGTCAGCGAAAACCGGCCTAGACTCAGATCATTCCCTTCGACAAGGCAGTCACCATGATCTCGATGTCTTCATTCCACGCCATGCTCGTGCCCATCCTCACCGGGATGATCCTGCTGGCCATCGGCTTCAACTTCCGCGACAAGAACGCCGGAGTGTTCGCCATGTGGATCGGCATGCTGATGATCCTGGCGACCGTGGTCTACAAGATCCTCGCCAAACTCAACGAATAAATCAGCGCCCGGCTCGCATTGATTCTGGCTGCCTCGTACACTCGCTCAATTCGCCCCTTTGCGAGGTTGACCGCCTAGTGTTCGCTCGTCTGTTTGCTCTGCCCTGCCTGTTCCTTGTCTGCCTGATGACATTGCTGCCACTGTCCCCTGCCCATGCGGTCGGCTTGCCGGGGCTGCTCAGCAACACCAAGGCGCAGCCCGAGGCGCAGGAACCGCTGGGCCAGTCGCTGGATGAAGTCATCAAGTCGCTGGAAAACGACAAGCAACGCGCGCAATTGCTGACCGACCTGAAAAAGCTGCGCGACGCCACGAAAAAGGCCCAGGTCTCTCCGGAAGAAGGTGTGCTGGGTCTGATTGGCGGCACGCTGGCCAATTTCGAGAAACAGTTTTCCGGTGCCGACAGCCCGCTCACCCGCTGGTCAGACGAGTTCGATCAGGCCAAGGATGAGCTGAAGGCATTGATGCTGCCAGCCAGCGAATGGTTGCCGATCATCTTCGCCTTCGCCGTGATCCTGATGGTCTGGAGCCTGCTCGCCGCCGCGTTGATCTGGCTCGGTCACCGGGTGCGCATGCGCTTCGGCCTGACTGAAGAACTGCCCCAGCACCCCAAGGCCCTCGACATGCTGCGCTTTGCCTTGCGCAAACTCGGGCCGTGGTTGATCGCGCTGGTGATCACCGTCTACATGAGCTACGCGCTGCCGTCGTCATTGGGCAAGAGCCTGGCGATGGTGCTGGCTTATGCCCTGGTGGTCGGCACCTGTTTCTCGGCGATCTGCGTGATCGCGTTCTCGCTGCTCGACGGCCCGCATCGGCATCGGGCGCTGTACATCCTGCGCCATCAGGCCTTCCGCCCGCTGTGGCTGATCGGCAGCTTCGCCGCGTTCGGTGAAGCGCTCAACGACCCGCGTCTGGTGGAAGCCCTCGGCGTGCACCTGGCGCATAGCACCGCGACGATCACCAATGTCCTCGCAGCGCTGTTCACCGGCCTGTTCATCCTGCGCTTCCGCCGGCCGATCGCGCACCTGATCCGCAACCAGCCCTTGTCCCGCCGCCTGACCCGCCGCGCCCTCAGCGACACCATCGATATCCTCGGCACCTTCTGGTACGTGCCGGCGCTGGTACTGGTCGGGATCTCGCTGTTCGCCACCTTCGTTTCCGCCGGCGACACCAGCACCGCGCTGCGCCAGTCGCTGATCTGCACAGTGCTGCTGGTGCTGTGCATGGTGATCAACGGCCTCGTGCGCCGTCACTCGCTCAAACCGCAGCGCGGGCCGAAACGCCATGCGCTGTATTCGGAACGCCTGAAAAGCTTCTTCTACACCCTCGCCCACCTGCTGGTGTGGCTGACCTTCATCGAACTCGGCCTGCGCGTATGGGGCAAGTCGCTGATCGGTTTCGCCGAGGGTGAAGGGCATGACGTCAGCGTCAAACTGTTCAGCCTGATTGGCACGCTGATTTTCTCCTGGCTGATCTGGATCCTCGCCGACACGGCCGTGCATCACGCCCTCACCCGCTCGCGCAAAGGCTTGGCCAATGCCCGTGCGCAAACGATGATGCCGCTGATCCGCAACGTGCTGTTCGTGGCGATTTTCATCATCGCGCTGATCGTCGCCCTGGCGAACATGGGCATGAACGTCACGCCACTGCTGGCCGGTGCCGGTGTCATCGGTCTGGCCATCGGTTTCGGTGCGCAGTCGCTGGTGGCGGACTTGATCACCGGCCTGTTCATCATCATCGAAGACTCACTGGCGATCGACGACTACGTGGATGTCGGCGGCCACCTCGGCACCGTCGAAGGCCTGACCATCCGTACCGTGCGCCTGCGCGACATCGACGGCATCGTCCATACCATCCCGTTCAGCGAAATCAAAAGCATCAAGAACTACTCCCGGGAATTCGGCTACGCGATTTTCCGGGTGGCCGTGCCGTACAACATGGAAATCGACGACGCGATCAAACTGATGCGCGAAGTCGGCCAGAAAATGCGCACCGATCCCCTGCAGCGGCGCGACATCTGGTCGCCGCTGGAGATTCAAGGCGTAGAAAGCTTCGAGTCCGGCAGCGCGATCCTGCGGGCCCGTTTCAAGACCGCGCCGATCAAGCAATGGGAAGTTTCCCGAGCGTTCAACCTGTCGCTCAAACGCCACCTCGACGAGGCCGGCCTGGACCTGGCAACGCCGCGCATGAGCGTGCAAGTGATCACCGCCGGCGGTGGCCAGCCCAAGGAATAGCACTTGGGCGCGATGTGCGGGTCACAGGCAGGGAAGCCAGAAAAACAATAACCATGGAGAAACCCGATGCAGCTGACACGCATTGCCCAAGCCCTTCTGCTCAGCCTGTTCGCCGGCCACGCCGGTGCTGCCACCCTGGACAGCACCCGCGAACAAATCGCCGCGCAGGCCAAGGCACTTGAACCCGAACTGCTGGAAACCCGACGCGACATCCACGCGCATCCGGAACTCGGCAACACCGAAAAACGCACCTCGGAACTAGTCGTCAAACAACTCAAGGCCATGGGCCTGGAAGTCAAAACCAATGTCGCCCGCACCGGCGTGGTCGCCATCCTCAAAGGCGCCTTGCCCGGCCCGACCGTGGCCCTGCGTGCCGACATGGACGCATTGCCGGTCAAGGAAGTCGCCGACCTGCCGTTCGCCTCGAAAGCCAAAGGCACCTACCTGGACAAAGAAGTCGACGTGATGCACGCCTGCGGCCACGACGCTCACACCGCGATCCTGCTGAGCACGGCGAAAATTCTTACGAACATGCGCGCCACCCTGCCCGGCACCGTGGTGTTCTACTTCCAGCCCGCCGAAGAAGGCCCGAGCGACTTCATCCCCGACGGCAAAAACACTTGGGGCGCGAAAATGATGGTCGAGGAAGGCGTGATGAAAGCCCCCAAACCCGACGCCGTCTTCGGTCTGCACGTCTGGGCCGGCGTCCCCGCCGGCCAGATCGCCTACCGCCCCGGCGCCACCCTGGCCAGCTCCGACGACCTGCGCATCAAAATCCTCGGCAAACAGACCCACGCCGGCCGCCCCTGGGACGGCATCGACCCGATCACCGTCGGCGCACAAACCATCGTCGGCCTGCAAACCGTGGTCAGCCGTCGCACCGACATCTCGTCCTATCCGTCAGTCGTCAGCATCGGCACCATCAACGGCGGGACCCGCTACAACATCATTCCCGAGTCCGTGGACATGAGCGGCACCATCCGCTCCTACGACTACGGCATCCGCCAGAAACTGCACGCAGACGTGCGCCAGACCATCGAAAAAATCGCCGAAAGCGGCGGCGCGAAAGCCGACGTGACCATCATCGAAAAATACGACCCCACGATTAACAACCCGGCATTGACGGAAAAAATGCTGCCGACGTTGAAGTGGGCCGCCAAGGATGATGTGGTGAATGCACCGCTGGTGGGCGGCGCGGAAGACTTCTCGTTCTTTGCCAAGGAAGTGCCGGGGCTGTTCGTGTTTCTCGGGGTGACGCCAAGGGATCAGGACATGAGCAAGGCCGCGCCGAATCATAATCCGGGGTTCTTTGTGGATGAGTCGGCGCTGGTAGTTGGAGTGAGGACGATGGCGTCGTTGGCGACGGATTATTTGTATGGGAATGCTGAGGCAGCCCGATAGAGATGAGGTGATTGTGGGGGCGGCTTCGCGAGCAGGCTCACTCCTACAGTGGGATTGAGTGCATTCAGTTGGTGATTGGTCGGCTCGTAGGCTGGCTCCCACAATTTTGAACTGTGTGCACCGCACGCGGCAAAGCCGCCCCACTCAACAGGATGAGCGTTAGCTCGGCTGCAGCTCTTGATCTGCCGGCCCCTTCGGCAGGCTGAGTGGAGGGGTTTATCCGGGGGTGGGAGCGCAGCGACCGTTTGGCGAAGCCAAACACATCGAGAGGAGGTGCAGCGAAGCAAACCGTAGGCGATGCCCCACGGATGAATTCCGGAACGAAGGAACCCCGAGCCTTAGCGAGCGGGCCGAACGCTGGGGCGAGCCTTTTTGGTTATTTTTTCGCTGGGCCGGCATTCCGGCGTCTGGAAAAAGTGACTCGCCGTAAGGGCGAAACCGCCAGCCGCACCCCCCGAAGCAACGGATATTCACCCCAACCCCAAGAACCTGGTCGGCCCAAAGGCCGCCAAGGTCAAACCACATCTACACCCACGTGAATCGCATCATGCCGCCAAAACTCCAGATCACAATCAATCAACCGCCCATGCTGATCATAATTGACCCGAGCAATCCGCAACCCCGGGCTCCCCACCGACACCCGCAACGCCGCCGCCGCATCCGCCGACAATGACGTCGGCACAATCTCGAACCGCACCCGCCCATAATGCAAATCGTAATGCCGCGCATACAACTCGGTAATCGACTGATTCAAATCAAACTCCAGAATCCCCGGAAAAAACTGCGGATTCAGATAGTGCTCCACATACAGCACCAGCCGCCCGTCAATCCGCCGCGACCGGCAAATCTGAATCACGCTCGACAACGCCGGTAACTGCAACCACGCACACACCGCCGCCGAAGCCGGCTGCAGGCGCGCCGAAATCATCTCGGTCGACGGTACCCGCCCCTGCGCACTGACCATCGCGTGAAAGTGACTGCGCTGCATCAGGTTGTACGCCAGACGCGGCGGCGAGACGAACCAGCCACGCCGCTCCTCGCGATAGATCTGCCCCTGCGCCTCCAACTGCAACAGCGCCTCACGCACCGTGATGCGCGTGGTACCGAACAACTCACTGAGCTTGCGCTCGGCCGGCAGCTTGCTGCCCGGCGCCAACAGGCCGTGATCGAGCTGCTCCTGCAGCACCTGGCCGATGGCTGTCACCGCTTTTGTTGCCTCATCGCGCATCAACGTTACCTATCTGGACTAGACCAGCACTGTTTCAGGGCAAAAACCGCACGGCCTGCAAGCCGTTTCCATGTATTGCAAGCCTAGGCAGTGCAGATGACCGAGAGATGACAAACCCGCCCGACGGTCGCCCTCATGACTTGCAATACATCGGCCAAGTCCCTTGCCGGCCGGGGCTTTGACCTTGGTCTACGCTTACCGGGCAAGCGCCAGAACCGGGCGAATAAAAGCCCTGTCGGGCGACCGCCGACATCAAAGTGTCATCCAGCCCCCTTAAATTGGCTCAGGTATTGCTGACCTAGACCAACACAAACCGCAATCGCAGCGTTGAACACGACCAAGGAGCTTCGGAATGAAACAGCTTTTCCTGGCAACACTGTTAGGCTCGACCATTGCAATGTGCACCGCCGCCATGGCGGCCGACACCGACCTGAAAACCCTCGAAGCCGCTGCGAAAGCGGAAGGCGCCGTCAACAGCGTCGGCATGCCCGATGACTGGGCCAACTGGAAAGGCACCTGGGAAGACCTGGCCAAAACCTACGGCCTGAAACACATCGACACCGACATGAGCTCGGCCCAGGAAATCGCCAAGTTCGCCGCTGAAAAAGACAACGCCACTGCCGACATCGGCGACGTCGGTGCCGCCTTCGGCCCGATCGCGGTCAAGCAGGGTGTGGTGCAACCGTACAAGCCAAGCACCTGGGATCAGGTTCCGGCCTGGGCCAAGGACAAGGACGGCAACTGGGCACTGGCCTACACCGGCACCATCGCCTTCATCGTCAACAAGAAGCTGCTGCACGGCTCCGAAGTGCCGACCAAATGGGCTGATCTCAAGGGCGGCAAATACAAGGTCTCCATCGGTGACGTGAGCACCGCCGCGCAAGCCGCCAACGGTGTACTGGCCGCGGCCCTGGCCAACGGTGGCGACGAGAAGAACATCCAGCCGGCCCTGCTGCTGTTTGCAGACATCGCCAAGCAGGGTCGCCTGTCGATGGCCAATCCGACCATCGCCACCATGGAAAAAGGCGAGATCGAAGTCGGCGTGGTCTGGGACTTCAACGGTCTGAGCTACAAGGCCAAGATGGCCAACCCGGATGACTACGTGGTGTTGATCCCGTCCGACGGTTCGGTGATTTCCGGCTACACCACGATCATCAACAAGTACGCGAAAAACCCTAACGCCGCCAAGCTGACCCGCGAATACATCTTCAGCGATGCCGGCCAGACCAACCTCGCTCGCGGCAACGCCCGCCCGATCCGCGCCGAACACCTGCAACTGCCGGAAGACGTGAAGGCCAAGCTGCTGCCGAACGAGCAGTACAAGAAGGTCACGCCGATCAAGGACGCCGACGCGTGGGAAAAAACCTCCAAGGCCCTGCCGCAGAAGTGGAACGAAGAAGTCATCGTCGAGATGAAGTAATCCTTCATCTGTAGGAGCTGCCGCAGGCTGCGATCTTTTGATCTTGCTTTTAAAAGGCAGAGACAAAAGATCGCAGCCTGCGGCAGCTCCTACATTGATCGGTCCAAGTTTTGTTTTCGGAGTCAACGCCCCTATGAAGCACAACGTCATCCTTGTCGTGCTCGACGGCCTCAATTTTGAAGTCGCGCGGCACGCCATGGGGCATCTGCAGGCTTACGTTGGCGCAGGACGCGCCGCACTCTATCCGTTGGAGTGCGAGTTGCCGGCCCTGTCCCGACCGCTTTACGAATGCATCCTCACCGGCGTGCCGCCGATCGACAGCGGCATCGTTCACAACAACGTTGCGCGCCTGTCCAATCAGCGCAGCATCTATCACTACGCCCGCGACGCCGGCCTGAAAACCGCCGCAGCGGCCTATCACTGGGTCAGCGAGTTGTACAACCGCTCGCCGTTCGTCGCCGCTCGCGACCGTCATACCGAGAACCTGTCGTTGCCGATCCAGCACGGCCACTTCTACTGGAATGACCACTACCCGGATTCGCACCTGTTCGCCGATGCGGAAAACCTGCGCCTGCGCCATGCGCCGAACTTCCTGCTGATCCACCCGATGAACATCGACGACGCCGGCCACAAGCACGGCCTCGACTCCTCGCAGTACCGCAACAGCGCGCGCTCGGCGGACATCATCCTCGCCGACTACCTGCAAGGCTGGCTCGACGCTGGCTATCAAGTCATGGTGACGGCCGACCACGGCATGAACAATGACCGCTCGCACAACGGCCTGTTGCCGGAAGAACGTCAGGTGCCGCTGTTCGTCCTCGGTGACGCCTTCAGCCTCAACGCTGACGCCGCACCGAAACAGACTGACATCTGCGGCACCGTCTGCGAGCTGCTCGGCGTGCCTCACGACAAACCTGTGTGCCGGGAGCTGCTCAAGTGAATGCCATGACTCGCGGCAAATGGCTGGCGGCCCTGTGCCTGGTGCCCTTCGCCCTGTTCTTTATCGTGTTCGAAATCGCCCCGCTGGTCTGGGTGATGATCAACAGCCTGCAGTCGGAAGAGTTCGGCTGGGGCTTCGCCAACTTCAGCAAGATCTTCAACTCGAAGTTCTACCTGCAGGCGATCCAGTACAGCCTCGAGATCAGTTTCTGGTCGAGTGTGTTCGGCATCATCATCGCCGTGCTCGGTGCGTACTCCCTGCGCCGGGTCGACTCGAAACTGCGCAACTTCGTGAATGCCTTCGCCAACATGACCAGCAACTTCGCCGGCGTGCCCCTGGCCTTCGCGTTCATCATCCTGCTCGGCTTCAACGGCAGCATCACCATCATGCTCAAGCAGGCCGGGATCATTCAGGACTTCAACCTGTATTCGAAAACCGGCCTGATCATCCTCTACACCTACTTCCAGATTCCCCTCGGCGTGCTGCTGCTCTACCCGGCCTTCGACGCCTTGCGTGAAGACTGGCGTGAATCCGCCGCGCTGCTCGGCGCCAACGGCTGGCAGTTCTGGCGCCACATCGGTCTGCCGGTGCTGACCCCGGCGCTGCTCGGCACCTTCGTGATCCTGCTGGCCAACGCGCTCGGCGCCTACGCCACGGTCTATGCCTTGACCACCGGTAACTTCAACGTACTGCCGATCCGCATCGCGGCGATGGTCTCCGGCGACATTTCGCTGGATCCGAATCTCGCCAGCGCCCTGGCCGTGGTGCTGGTGGCGTTGATGACCATCGTCACCGTCGTGCATCAACTGCTGTTGAAGAGGAGCTACCATGTCTCGCGCTGAATCCGGCCCGGCCGGCGTCTACCACCGCGTCGTGGTTTATCTGTTGTTCGCGATCCTGCTGCTGCCGTTGGTGGGCACGCTGGTCTACTCGATCGCCAGCAGCTGGTCGGCGACCATCCTGCCCAGCGGCTTCACCTTCAAGTGGTATATCCAGTTGTGGAGCGATCCGCGCTTTCTGCACGCCTTCGGCCAATCGTTGCTGGTGTGTGTCGGCGCGCTGGTACTGTCGGTGGTGCTGATTCTGCCGCTGCTGTTCGTGGTGCATTACCACTTCCCGAAACTCGATGCGCTGATGAACATCCTGATCCTGCTGCCCTTCGCAGTGCCGCCGGTGGTGTCGTCGGTGGGGCTGTTGCAGCTCTACGGTTCCGGGCCGCTGGCGATGGTCGGCACGCCGTGGATCCTGATCGGTTGCTATTTCACCGTGGCATTGCCATTCATGTACCGGGCGATCACCAACAACCTGCAGGCCATCAACCTGCGCGACCTGATGGACGCCGCCCAACTGCTCGGCGCCAGCACCTTTCAGGCCGCGTTCCTGGTGGTGCTGCCAAACCTGCGCAAAGGCCTGATGGTCGCGTTGCTGCTGTCGTTCTCGTTCCTGTTCGGTGAGTTCGTGTTTGCCAACATCCTCGTCGGCACGCGTTACGAAACCCTGCAGGTGTATCTGAACAACATGCGCAACAGCAGCGGTCACTTCACCAGTGCGCTGGTGATTTCCTACTTCTTTTTCGTGCTGGTCCTGACCTGGGTCGCCAACATCTTGAACAAGGACAAAAGCGAATGAGCTATGTCAGCGTCCAAACCCTGAAGAAAAACTACGCGGGCACCACGGTGTTCAGCGACATCAACTGCGAAATCAACAAGGGCGAATTCGTCACCCTGCTCGGCCCGTCGGGTTGCGGAAAGTCCACGCTGCTGCGCTGCATTGCCGGCCTGACGCCGGTGGATGGCGGCAAGATCCTGCTCGATGGCGTCGACATCGTGCCGCTCAGTCCGCAAAAACGCGGGATCGGCATGGTGTTCCAGAGCTACGCGCTGTTCCCCAACATGACCGTCGAACAGAACGTCGCCTTCGGCCTGCGCATGCAAAAGGTCAATGCCGACGACAGCCACAAGCGTGTCGCCGAAGTGCTGAAACTGGTCGAGCTCAATGACTTCGCCAGCCGCTATCCGCACCAGCTCTCCGGCGGTCAGTGCCAACGCGTGGCCCTCGCCCGCTCGCTGGTCACCCGCCCACGCCTGTTGCTGCTGGATGAACCGCTGTCGGCGCTGGACGCGCGGATTCGCAAACACCTGCGCGAACAGATCCGGCAGATCCAGCGCGAACTCGGCCTGACCACGATTTTCGTCACCCACGATCAGGAAGAAGCGCTGACCATGTCCGACCGGATTTTCCTGATGAACCAAGGGAAAATCGTCCAGAGCGGCGACGCCGAAACCCTCTACACCGCGCCGATCGATCTGTTCGCCGCCGGCTTCATCGGCAACTACAACCTGCTCGACGCCGACAGTGCCTCGAAGCTGTTGCAACGACCGATCAACCACCGCATCGCGATTCGTCCGGAAGCCATCGAATTGAGCCTCAATGGCGAACTCGATGCGCAGATCCGCAGCCACAGCCTGCTCGGCAACGTGATCCGCTACCGGGTCGAGGCACGCGGCGTGGAATTGGTGGTGGACGTGCTCAACCGCTCGGCGGCGGATCTGCATCCCGACGGCCAGCGTCTGGCACTTTCCATCGATCCGACGGCCCTGTGTGAAGTCGCTTGAAAGCAGCTGCAAGCTTCGAGCTACAAGCCTCAAGCTGTAGACTGCGGCGAACCTGATTCCAATTCTTGCAGCTCGAAGCTAGTAGCTCGCAGCTGTTCTCGGAGAGAACCGATGGCTTTGGCAATTTTTGATCTGGACGAAACCCTGATCCACGGCGACTGCGCCACCCTCTGGAGCGAGCAGATGGGGCGCCTGGGCTGGGTCGATCCTGAATCGTTCATGCGCAAGAACAACGAGCTGATGGACGCCTACAGCCATGGCAAATTGCGCATGGAAGAGTACATGGCGTTCAGCCTCGAACCACTGATCGGCCGCACCCCGGCAGAAGTCGAGCATCTGGTCGGCCCGTGGGTTGAAGACTTCATCGAACCGATCATCTTCAGCGATGCGACCAAAACCATCGCGGCCCACCGCAAGGCCGGCGACCGGATCCTGGTGATATCAGCCTCGGGCACGCACCTGGTCAAGCCGATCGCCGACCGTTTGGGCATCGACGAGATTCTGGGGATCGAGCTGGACGTCGCGCACGGCGTTTACAGCGGTCAGACCGTCGGCACGCTGACCTACCGCGAAGGCAAGATCACCCGTTTGCTGGAATGGCTGGATGCCGAGGAAGAAAACCTTGAGGGCGCGAGCTTCTACTCCGACTCACGCAATGATCTGCCGTTGCTGCTGAAGGTGGACTTCCCGCATGTGGTGAATCCGGACCCGGTGTTGCTGGACCACGCCGAAAAGTCCGACTGGCCGATCCATCTCTGGAAATAAAAACAAAGATCGCAGCCTGCGGCAGCTCCTACAGGGTGTACACCCTCCCAATGTAGGAGCTGCCGCAGGCTGCGATCTTTTGATCTTGTCCCTTCAATCAGCTCAGGCTGTCGTCAATCACCAATACCAGTTTCCCGGAAACAGTATTGCTCGCCAGCTCGGCAAACGCTGCTTCGGCATCCTTCACCGGGAAGGTTTTCGCCAGTTGCGGACGCAGCCGCCCTTCGGCAAACAGCGGCCAGACCTGCTGACCCAGATCACTCAACAGGTCAGCCTTGAACTGATCGTCACGACTGCGCAATGTCGAACCGAGCAACTGCACACGCTTGGCCAGTAACTGCGCCAGGTCCAGTTTCGCCTCACGCCCGCCCATCAGACCGATCAGCACCCAGCGACCGTCGAGCGCCATCAGCTTGAGGTTCAGCGCGGCGTAATTGCCGCCGACCGGATCGAGGATCACGTCAAACGGGCCAAAGTCGCGAAGGCTCTCCAGATCATCGCTGCGCACTACTCCGCCCTGGGCGCCCAGCGCTTCGCAGTAGGCCAGACGCTCGGCCGAGCCGACGCTGACCCAGCACGGGTTGCCGAACGCCTTGCACAGCTGAATCGCCGCTGAACCAATTCCACTTGCACCGGCATGCAGGAGAACTTTCTCACCCGGTTTCAGCGCTGCCAGCTGAAACACATTCAGCCAGACCGTTGCATAAACCTCGGGTAATGCCGCAGCCTCGATCAACGAGACACCCTCGGGCACCGGCAGCACGTGCCGTCCGTCGACGACCACCTCTTCGGCCATCCCGCCCCCCGCCAGCAAGGCGCAGACCCGATCGCCGACCTGCCACGAGGACCCGGCGCCGACTTCGCTGATCACCCCGGAGCACTCAAGACCGAGCACCTGACTGGCGCCGGGTGGCGGTGGATAAAGCCCGGCTTTCTGTAATAAATCGGCACGATTGAGGCCAGCTGCCGCCACGCGAATGCGCACTTGTCCTACATCACACACAGGACTCGGCTCTTCAACCCATGCCACTTGACCTTCAACGCCTTGCAATGCCTTCACAGTGCCTCCATAGTGAGTCTGGACTGAGCCCGAAGCTGTAGCGCCGGGCTTTTTGCATTATGCGACCGGCTCTCGTAGAACCGGCGACTTCAAAGACGGCCTAATATGCGTTATCAATTGTCCCCGCGTCGAATCAGCATGAAGCATTTGCTCCCCAGCACCGCCCTCGCTCTTTTCATCGGTATCGGTTTGTTGCCGATGTCGGGCAATACATTCGCAGCCAACAGCTGGGACAAGTTGCAGCCTGATCGCGACGAAGTGATCGCCAGTCTCAACGTCGTCGAGTTGCTCAAGCGTCACCACTACAGCAAGCCACCGCTCGACGATGCGCGCTCGGTGATCATCTACGACAGCTATATCAAGCTGCTGGATCCGTCGCGCAGCTATTTCATGGCCAGCGACATCGCCGAATTCGACAAGTGGAAGACCCAGTTCGACGACTTCCTCAAAAGCGGCGACCTCAACGCCGGGTTCACCATCTACAAGCGCTATCTGGACCGCGTCAAGGCGCGTCTGGACTTCGCCATTGCGGAGCTGAACAAGGGCGTCGACAAGATGGACTTCACCACAAAGGAAACCTTGCTGATCGATCGCAAGGACGCCCCTTGGCTCAAGTCCACTGCTGAACTCGACGACCTGTGGCGCAAACGCGTCAAGGACGAAGTGCTGCGGCAGAAGATTGCGGGCAAGGATTCCAAGCAGATCCAGGAAACCCTGACCAAGCGCTACAAGAACCAGTTGGCGCGCCTGGATCAGACCCGCGCGGAAGACATCTTCCAGGCGTACATCAACACCTTCGCCATGTCCTACGACCCGCATACCAACTATCTGTCGCCGGATAACGCGGAGAACTTCGACATCAACATGAGCCTGTCCCTCGAGGGCATCGGCGCCGTGTTGCAGAGCGACAACGATCAAGTGAAAGTCGTGCGTCTGGTGCCGGCAGGCCCGGCCGACAAGACCAAGCAGGTTGCTCCGGCCGACAAGATCATCGGCGTTGCCCAAGGCAACAAAGAGATGGTCGACGTGGTGGGCTGGCGCCTGGACGAAGTGGTCAAGCTGATCCGCGGCCCGAAAGGCACCGTGGTGCGCCTGGAAGTGATTCCGGCCAGCAATGCGCCGAACGATCAGACCAGCAAGATCGTGTCGATCACTCGCGAAGCAGTGAAGCTTGAAGACCAGGCGGTGAAAAAATCCGTGCTGAACCTGAAACAGGACGGCAAGGATTACAAGCTCGGCATCATCGAGATTCCAGCCTTCTACCTCGACTTCAAGGCGTTCCGTGCCGGTGATCCGGACTACAAGAGCACCACCCGTGACGTCAAGAAACTGCTGACCGAACTGCAGAAAGAGAAAGTCGACGGCGTGGTCATCGACCTGCGCAACAACGGCGGCGGCTCCCTGCAGGAAGCCACCGAGCTGACCAGTCTGTTCATCGACAAGGGCCCGACCGTCCTCGTGCGTAACGCCGATGGCCGCGTCGATGTACTGGAAGATGAAAACCCGGGTGCGTTCTACAAAGGCCCGATGGCACTGCTGGTCAACCGCCTGTCCGCCTCGGCTTCGGAGATTTTCGCCGGCGCCATGCAGGACTACCATCGTGCGCTGATCATCGGTGGCCAGACCTTCGGTAAAGGCACCGTGCAGACCATTCAGCCGCTGAACCATGGCGAACTGAAACTGACCCTGGCCAAGTTCTACCGGGTTTCCGGTCAGAGCACCCAGCATCAGGGCGTGCTGCCGGACATCGATTATCCGTCGATCATCGACACCAAGGAAATCGGCGAAAGCGCCCTGCCCGAAGCCATGCCGTGGGACACCATCAAGGCCGCGATCAGACCGGCATCCGATCCGTTCAAGCCGTTTCTGGCACAGCTCAAGTCCGAGCATGACACACGTACCGCCAAGGACGCCGAGTTCGTGTTCATCCGCGACAAGCTGGCCCTGGCGCAGAAGCTGATGGAAGAAAAAACCGTCAGCCTCAACGAAGCAGACCGCCGTGCCCAGCACACTGACATCGACGCCAAGCAACTGGCGATGGAAAACATCCGTCGCAAAGCCAAAGGCGAAGAGCCGCTCAAAGAGCTGAAGAAAGAAGATGAAGACGCGCTCGCAGCCGCCGAGCCGGACAAGGTCAAACCAGAGGACGACGCCTACCTGGCCGAAACCGGGCGTGTCCTGCTCGATTACCTGAAGCTGAGCAATCAGGTGGCCAAGAAGTAAGATGATGGCAATTTAGTGCTGACGCTCCTCGGAGCGTCATCAAACAGTCATCATTCTGTCGTGAAATAAAGGACTGGGAGCGCCTCTCTTCATCGAGAGCGCTCCCAGTCCTTTTTTTATCGCCAGAGATTGCCATGACCACGACCGAACAGCTGAGTGCCTTGAGCTCGATCCTGACTCAAAGCGGTTTGCACAGTCTGTTCCAGCCGATCATCTGTCTCTCCGAGCGCCGCATCCTCGGCTACGAAGCCCTCACCCGTGGCCCATCCAACAGCCCTCTGCACTCGCCTATCGCCCTGTTCGCCGTAGCCCGTCAGGCCGGACGCTTGAGCGAACTGGAGATCGCCTGCCGCCAATCGGCCTGCCGCCGGTTCAACGAGCAGCAACTGCCGGGCAAGCTGTTCCTCAACGTCTCCCCGGAATCCCTGCTCGAAGCCGCGCACCAGCCGGGACGAACCCTGCAATTGCTGCAGGACTTCGGCATTCCGCCGAGCCAGGTGGTGATCGAACTCACCGAACAGACCCCAATCGACGATTTCCAGTTGCTGCAAACCGCCCTGCATCACTACCGGGCGATGGGTTTTTCGATTGCGCTGGATGACTTGGGCGCCGGTTATTCAAGCCTGCGTCTGTGGTCCGAGTTGCGTCCGGATTACGTGAAGATCGACCGCCATTTCATCGACGGCATTCATCAGGATGCGCTGAAACGCGAGTTCGTCGGCTCGATCCTGCAAATCGCCAAAGCCTCACGGGCGCAGGTGATTGCCGAGGGGATCGAGTTACCGGAGGAGCTGGCGGTGCTGACCGAAATGGGCGTCGATCTGGTGCAAGGTTACTTGCTCGGTCGTCCGCAAGAACATCCGCCGCGCGATGCCCGGGCCTTGATGCCCAAACACGACAGCAGCGCCGTGGCGCTGAATGACGAAGGCAGCGACCTCAGCGCCCTGCTCAACGACCATCCGGCCGTGCATCGCGATACACCGACCGCCACGGTGCTGGAGGCCTTCCGCCGCCAGGCCAATCTGAACTCGCTGGCCGTGCTCGACGAACAAGGCCAGCCGTGCGGCATCGTCCACCGCCATTCGCTGTCCGACGCGCTGCTCAAACCGTTCGCCACCGACCTGTTTGCGCGTAAACCGATCAGCCGCCTGATGAACGACGATTTCCTCGCCGTGGAGATGAGCCAGTCGCTGCAACAGGTCAGCCGCCTGATCACCAGCCGCGCGCGGCAACGCATCGAAGAAGACTTCATCATCACCCTCAACGGTGGTTATCTCGGTCTGGGCCGGGTGATCGACGTACTCAAACTGATCACCGAACTGAAAATCCAGCAGGCCCGCTACGCCAACCCGCTGACCCTGCTGCCCGGCAACGTGCCGATCCAGCAATGCCTGACCCGCCTGCTGCAACAGGGCCGCGAATCAATCATCTGCTACGTCGACATCGACAGCTTCAAACCCTTCAACGACATATACGGCTACGGCCGGGGCGACGAAGTCCTGCTGTGCCTGGCGCAATGCCTCAACGAACGCGTCGACCCGTCCCGCGACTTCGTCGGCCACATCGGCGGCGACGACTTCCTCCTCGTCCTCGGCCCGGAAGACTGGCGCAAACGCCTCAACCAACTGCTCGACGACTTCCAGAGCCAATGCCGGCGCTTCTATCGCCCGGAACACCTGGAGGCGGGCTGCTTCATTGCGCCGAACCGTCAGGGCGTGCGGCAGGAGTTTCCGTTGCTGTCGCTATCGATCGGCGTGGTACATCTGCACCCGCAGTCCTGCGCCGAACTGGATGCAAGCCAACTCGCGGAGATGGCTTCGCAGGCGAAACATCATGCGAAGAATGTTCCGGGGTATAGCGTGCATGTGATTGATAGCCTCACTGCCGCCGACCTTCATCCACCGCAACTAATCGGTCAACGCTGAGGCCTAAGACGACACAAATCCCTGTGGGAGGGGGCTTGCTCGCGAAGGGGTCAGTAAAGTCACCCTAGATTCAGCTTCTAGTGCCGCCCCGCCTACCACGTTGAGCAATCTTCCTGACTGGCGCGGTATAACTCATCAATCCAGACTTCGGACAGGATAGAGTACACGTGCTCAAAAAAACTTCTCGGATCTTTCATTTCGTTCCAGCCAACTGGAAGCAATGAATGAGAGAAAGGATCATGTTTAAAGACCTCAGAGAGCTTACTCGTATCGTCATCCAGAGCCTCACCCAATACGAAAAACAAGACAAACTTGTGCCGATGAGTCAAGCCCGAAAATCTTCTCACAATAAACTTAGAAATTAGGTCTGCTCTATCTGAAGGACACTCAGGATCGTATTTCGCCAACTCCGCACCCAGCGTCTCCTCGCGATCGTATATATCGAACCCTCCAAGAAAGTGCTTCAACTGAGGGCTGTATGGAATGTCAAGATAGGGATGCATCAACATCAAACACTCTCCACCGGATACAGAGCGAAGGGCTGCAACGTTTCAAAGTCAAATTTCATTTCAAACCCATTCATCTTTTGAATGAAGCGGGGTTCTGAGGGATCTAATGGGTTAGGTTCGTATCCTTGCCCCACATTTTCGGCAGCCATTCTCACAACCAAATTACCCATACTGTCCTCGCCCGTAAATCGCGACATCTTCCTTGTCTCTCTTGTCATCGCTTCGTTATAAGCATTCAACTGCGCTCGATGGGTTACAAACCGTGAACTATAAACGCCTCTAAACATTTTCCATCACCACTCCACAACAACATCATAATTCACTAAACGCATTCACCACGTAGCTTGGTCTTCCAAGCTAGCCTTCTTTAATTCTGCCCCCCACTCAACCATAGCTATTCGATATATATCTTCAAAAAAAACCCTTGAATCGACCATCTCATCCCAACCATCCGGAAATGAAGAACAAGCTTCAGGATCATATTGGAAAAGGGATTTAAAATCGTATCTCTCGTCTTGCAACGCAGACTTCAGACATCCTACAAGTAAAAATTTCTGCCGATACGACCGCTTCATAGGCATGCAATATTTTAGAATAAGCACCTCCCTATCTACCGCGATATTCGGGTTATATTGCTCAAGCTCATCCCCCAGAGTTTCTTCACGATCATAAACATCAAAACAACACAAAAAATATGCGGGGCTCGGTAGATAAGGCTTCGATGTTTCAGGATCTATATACATAAAGTCACTCCGTCGGATAAAGAGTAAATGGTACGTTTGTAATGGGATCAAACTTCATTTCGAACCCTCCCATATTGGTAATCAATCTAGGATTTTCTTTGTCCCTTCTATTTGGTTTGTAACCTTCCCCTGCGTCAGGAAGCCTCATCTTTACAACGTTGGCGCCCTGCCTATCCTGTCCGGTGTAACGAGGAAGTCCGCGTTCAACCCTAGTGGTTGCGAGGACATAGGCTTCAAGCATGATTTCCCAACTGTAGAATCTGGAGCTCGGGTTGCCCTCACCAGCATTTCGCCCCCTTCTTTGTTGACCCGTAATCGGGTCCGTTCCATCAATAGCCCTTTGTTTAAATTTTTCATCTGGTAGCTCAGGGCCATGCTTACCAACCATATGCATCCGCTGACTGTCATTTAACCTCTCAATCTCTTTCTTCGCGGCCTCCCTTGCGCTTAATTTCGGCTTCGGAAGCTCAGGTTCTCCTTCATCAACCTTAGCCCCACCAGCCCCACCCGGCACCTCGCAGCCCGGCCTGTTCGGCGGCGGACAGTTCGAGCTCAACCCCAACGGATCCACCCACCCCGTCGGATTCGGCGTGTACTGGTATTGGTTCAGTCCTCCAGCCAGCTTCACCGGATCCGGCGTCAGATACCGCCCCAACCTCGGGTCGTAATAGCGGTGCCGGTTGTAATGCAGCCCGCTCTCCGCATCGAAATACTGACCCTGAAAACGCAGCGGCTGGTCGAGGTAGTCTTCGCCGGCCAGGGTGATTGCCGAGACCTTGCCGTAGGCGTCGTATTGCGCCGACCAGACGATTTCGCCGCTGTAGTCGGTGAGTTCCTGCGGGGTGCCGAGGTGGTCGAGCTGGTAGTAGAACGGGCAGGCTTTTTTCGGGCCTTTGCCGTCGAGCAGCGCCAGCGGGCGAAAGGTGCCGGGTTCGTAGACGTAGCTGCGGTGGTGGCTCTGGCTGCTTTCGGCGACGAGGTGGTCGCCTTGCCAGAAAAACTCGGTGCTCTGGCCGTCGACGGTTTTGCGGATGCGTCGGCCGAAGGCGTCGTACTGGTAGGACGCGGTGTTGCCGTCGGGGCGGGTCAGGCCGATCAGGCGGTGTTGGCAGTCGTAGCGGTATTCGGTGAGCAACTGTTGATCGCGGCCACGACGCTCGCGGATCAGGTTGCCGAAGGCGTCGTAGTCGTAATGACGGTCGCCCTGCATCAGCAGGCGGTTGCCCTTGATCCGGGTGGGGCCGGGCCGATCCTGCATCAGCAGGTTGCCGGCCGGGTCGTGGGCGAAGGATTCCGGCAGTTCGTCGCGCGAGTGGCGCACGCGGATCAGCCGGTCGAGAGCGTCGTAGCCGTAGGTGCGCTGGCCGTGGCGGGTGTCGGCAATGTGCTCGAGGTTGCCGTTGGCGCTGTAGGCATAATCGCGGCGATACAACGCTTCGTGCTGATGGCCTACCGCGTGAGCGAGTAAACGCCCCTGATCGTCGTAGGCATAATCGCTGCGCAGCAGGCCTTGTTGCCGTTGTTGTTCGCGACCGGACTGATAGACGTGGCTGGTCAGCCGCGCGCCATTAAGGTCGATGGCGGTCAGCGCGCCGCCCTTGGCGTAGTGATAGTCGAGCTTGCTGTTGTCCGGCAGACGCTGGCGTTTGAGCTGGCCGCAGGCGTCATACGCATACCGCAACGTGCCCCAGCCCTGATGTTCGGTGATCAACCGGTCCTGCCGGTCGTATTCGAACGCCAGTGGATGTTTCTGCCCGTCATCAACCCCGGTCAATCGGCCTAAGCGGTCATAGCGGTAAGCCACCTGAACCCCGTCGGGCAGGGTTTTCAGCAGCAGGCGCCCGGCGGCATCGCGCGCGTAAGCGGTGACCAGCGTCGAGCCGTCATCCCCGAATTCGGTTTTTTCCAGCAGATGCCCGTTGCGGTCATAGGCGTAGGCTGTGCGTCGGCCGTCAAACCCGGTTTCCTGTCGGATCAGTCCGGTCGGCGTGTAGTCCAGTCGGTACTTTTCCCCGGACTCGTTCTCGATTTCTGTCAGCAGCAGTTGCGCATGGTCGTAGCGATACTGCACCCGGGTGCCGTCGGGATTGATCTTGCGCGAGACCAGGTGCAGGTCGTCGTCATACTCGTAACGGGTGATGCGCCCGAGTTCGTCGCGCTCGGCAGTGACCTGGCCGTAAGCGCCGTAGCTGTAGGCGCGGGTGGCGCCTGTGGGCAACGTCGTCTGGACCCGTCGGCCAACGGCGTCCCACTGCTGGCGGGTCATCGCGCCGTGTTCGTCGCAAGAGGTAATCCGTCGTCCCAGCGTGTCGTAGGAAAAACGCCGCGCGCCACCGTCGGGCAGGGTTTCTTCGGTCAGTTGGCCGAGGTCGTTCCAGACCAACTGATGCCGACTGCTGTCCGGGTAACGGATCGACAGCAACTGCCCACGGGTGTCGTAGTAGTAATAGGTGACCAGCCCGTCGGGATCGACCGCCTCGGTGACATCCCCCTCGGCGTTGCGCCGAAATGTCCAGACCGCCTCGCCGCGGGAACGGCTGTGCAGGAAACCGTTGCGATACTCGTAGGACGTTGGCTCGTCTTCCGGCGGAAGCAGCGCCACCAAGCGTCCGACTTCGTCGTAGCGGTATTCGGTGACCGCCCCCAGCGGATCCTGCTCGGCGATCAGCCGTCCGGCATCGTCATAGGCCTTGAGGTGCTCACCGCCATCGGCCTCGACCTTGCGCACCAGCCGCGCGCTGTCATCGTGGACGTAGGTTTCTTCGCTGCCGTCGACGTAGTGCACCGCCACACTGCCGTCGTCGGCCCAGACGTAACGGCTGTCCATCTGCGAGAACGACGCCCAGTGCCGCACGCAACGCGCGGCTTTGCCGGCGCGCTCCCACTCCCAGAAGAAGCTCGCTCCGCCCGTCAGTTGCCGCTGCAGGATGACGTGCTGATCGTCGTAGTCGTAATGCTCGCTGTCACCGGCGGCATTGGTCGCTTCGAGCAGACGTTGACGGGCGTCGTAGCGGTAGCTGACGAGGGTCTGTTCGGTGTGCCAGCCAGTCCCGTCAGAAGCAAAGGACTGATAGTCGACGGCAACCAGATGCGCCCGGTCGTAACGCAACCCCAGCGACCGACCCGCACCATTGTCCAAGCGAACAATGCGCTCCTGATGATCACGAGCAACCCGCAGGCGATTGCCATACGCATCACTGATCGCCGTCAGCCGCCCGGCGCGAAAGTGATAAAACCGCGCCGCGCTCCCCGCCAGCGCCAGGATCAATTCCTCCGGTTCATCCCCGAGAAAAATCGCCGCGCGCGACAGGCTGTTGTGAATCGCCGGCCGCTGAACACTGGGCATGGGAAACCGTGTGCGGCGGTTCTCGTGATCGACCCAGACCACCGCATCGCCATCGAGGACCAGCCGATGGGCCAGTGAATGGCTCCAGCCAAACCCCAGCCCGACATCGATCTCAACGGCGCTGGTGCGATACAGGCGGGTGAACTCGAACGGCAGCACCCCGTCGAGCGAACCATCGGTCAGGGTCAGCAGTTCTTCACCGGTGACCATCGACACCGGGCAGCCGTTGGTGCAGGTCAGCGGCACGCAATCGGCGCTGTCGCCGTTGGGGTTTTTTGCTTGATCGGGTGAGTCGTCGTGGGGTTCGTTTTTCTTCAGCGCGGCGTTGCGCTTCGCATCCCAGCGCAATTGCATGCGGCCCTTTTTCACCCCGGCGGCAATGCCCCGCGCGGCGACGTTTTTGTAGCGGTCGACGTATTCGATAAACGTGCTGACGATGCCAAACATCGCCTTCACCAATCGTTTAACAATCGACAATAATTGGGCTGCGCGGTCCGCCAGACGCAGGGTCAGATAGGCAATCCCGGCGCCAGCCCCCACGAACGTCAGGACGATGCCGATCAGCACGTCGATCAACAGTTGCACGATGATCATCGACGCCGCTTCAGCGGTTTTCCCGGCCATTTCGCTGGGTGGCAGCATCTCCAGCCACAAGCTCGCGGTGCGCAGCAGCAAACACAGCGCCGCCTCGTCGCTGACCAGCAGTTGCAGCTTCTCCATCACCTGCGGAGCGGTTTGCGCCAGCGCAATCAGATCATCTGCCGCACTTCCCAAGCGCTCGGCAAACTTGCGCGGATCCTGCAGAATTTCCGACAGCAGCCCGATGCTGTCCCACACTCCCTCGATCGCCGCCCAACTCCCGGCGAGCATGCCGTTGCCCGCCGCCGTCGCTACCGACTGCGACCATTGCGGCTTGAACCCTTGCCACTCGCTGCGCAGCCAGCCATTGAGCTCACGCGTCAGCCCGTCATAAGCGGCAAACAGATCGTTGAACTGCTTGGGAGTGACCTCACTGCGAACCTGTACCCGGTAGAACTTGCCCGCCTCGCCGGTGAATGAGCCTTTACCCTGCGCATCCAGCGTGACCGGCGTGACCTTTGCGCCCTCCACCGCCACCACATCGACCACGATGTCGCCGAGCGGGATGTCATACACCGACTCGAACTTGCTCTCGATCGCCAGCACCCCGCTTTCCGGGCACTGCACGACGCTGGAGAAGAATGCGTTGTCGCCGCTGCTGACGGTGGTGGTGCGATCACCGAAGCGGATGATCCGCTCCATGCCCATCAGCGACGGCAGATCCGCCGCGTGGCTGACCTGATCAGCCGTGCGGCTCAACCAATGCTCAAGTTGCTGGCGATAGAGGCTGAGGGTGTCGGGGAAGCTGTCGAGTTCCTGCTCGATACGGCTGACGGCGTCCATCAGCACACGCCACCGTGCGGGGTGGAATGAAAAACCGGGTCAAACATGAACGTTCCCTCGCGCAAAAATTAGGCGCGGGGACTTTGCGGGGGATCAATCAGGAAAGAAGTCAGGCGAGTAGGCGTTTACTGTAGGACTAGTCCTCAAAAGCCCCATAACTACAAATCGTACGGATTTAAACGCAAAACGTGGCGCGAGGTTTCCCTCGCGCCACGTTTATCGGGCCGACACATATGGATTTACTGCGTTGAGTCCCGAGCGCTCAACTCCTTGAGCTTAAGCTCGGCCAGCGGGTGGCCGGCCTTGGCGGCCAGGGTCCACCAGCGCGCCGCCTCTGCCGGATCCGGCGCCTTGCTCGCAGTACCGGTCAGGCAGATCACACCGACCTGATAGGCCGCCTTGCCATCACCAGCGAGTGCCGCCAGACGCAACAACCGCACACCCTCTTCGCGGGCGCCCAGGCCAACGCCACGAAACGTCAGGATGTGTCCGTAAAAGCTCTGCGCGCCGACATCGCCAAGATTGGCCATACGCGCAAACTGCCCTTCGAGCCAGCGCCAGCCTTTTGGCTGACGGACAAACCACGACCAGTGAAACAACCGGCGAGCCAGCCAGTAACTGACCTGCGCCTTGAGTCGTAAGAACACTCAGGCCTCCGCCGATTCCGGGTACTCGTATTCGAAGACCCTGACCACTTCCGATGCGTGCCAGGAGGCTGCCGCGACACCATCGGATGGCCCGGAGAAACGCCCCAGACGTTCAACGCATTCAAAAAAACCGGTACGTGGCAGGCGGCTCGCGCCCTGGCTGATCACCAGCGAACTGCGCAACGGTTGTTCAGCCTTGGCGTCCAGCGCGGCCAGATGTTCCAGTGCCGCAGTCAGGGTTTGCATCGCCGGCGTCGGCAACTGCAAACGTTCGAGCAACGCCCGATAGGTCAGTAGATGGCGCTGCCTGCGCGCCTGGTCCAATTCTCCGAGCAATCCATCCCAATGTTGCCGACTGATGCGTACGCTCACGATTCATCCCTCCAACCGGGCACCGTCAGTTCCCAGGCCAGGCTGCGGCGAATCGCGGCGTCAGGTTGACGCTCGCCACTTTCGATCATGGCCAGATAAGACGGGCTGATGCCTACCGTGCGGGCCAGCGCCTCAATGGCGATGCCCTTCCCTTCGCGCAAACTGCGTAATTGATCCAGACCTGGAAGAATCGGATCCGGTGTTGCCGCGAGCGGCGCCGGGGCCTGCTGCGACGGTGTTTCGTTGATGCCTGCTGCTTTCAGTAGAGCCTGATACTGAGGCCATGGCAGAACCGCATATTCGGGTTCGCCATCGCGTGCAATTATCTGAATATCCATGACTACCCCGTAGGACAACAACACTTAGCGAGTCGGCACTTTTCCCTAGAAGTGTAATCCTAACAGCGGCCAAGGTCGCGGGGGGTATCTATCTGTATGCAGGCAGGAATGAATCAGGGCTTTTTCGGGCCCTGAAGCTGAAGTTGTTCCGGGGTATCGGGCAGACGCTCGACCACCGCCAGCTTTTCCGGCTGCTGGCGGTTGCGCCACTGCCGGAAGGCGCTGAGTTCATCGTCGAGGGTTTTCATCAGCCAGGCGAGGACGGCGATGTCATCAAGCATGCCGAACACCGGAATGAAATCCGGGATCGCATCCACCGGGCTGAGGAAATACATCAACCCCGCCACCACCGAAATCAACGCCTTGGGGCTGATGGCGCGGTATTCACCGCGCCAGTAGGCCAGGCACAGCGCCTGGAGCAAACGCAGATCATCCTTGAGCTTGCCCAGACGATTGCCTTGTGCGGCACCTTTGCTGGCGACGGCAAACAGCAGGGTCGGCAGGCGGCCGCGGGCCAGCAGGCGTCCGGCCAAGGGTAGAAATCGGGTGAAATTCCACGGTGCTTTCATCTATTTCTCCCGTTGAAATGTTATCCACACAAATTGTGGATAACCTTGTGAACAGAGCTGCATTTCAGCGCTGAGAGCCCCGTATTACAAGGGCTGCGCTCAGATCGGGCGTTTTTTACTCACATAAAAAACCCCAATATTTCATTGACTTGGCGGCTCAGGGCGTCTAGCGCTGGCGGTCTCAATCTCTAGGACTGCTGCCAGTGGCATCCGTTCGCTCTGTTTACCCTTGCCATCCTCCAGATGCAACAACGCCCCGCAATTGCGAGGCGTTGTTGTCGAAGCCATTGCCGGTTTACTTGGCGGCGGCGTCTTCTTTGCTCGGATCCTTGATGGCCAGCAGTTCCAGGTCGAAAACCAGAACCGAGTTGGCCGGGATTGCCGGGCTTGGCGATTGTGCGCCGTAGGCCAGATCGCTAGGGATGTACAGTTTGTACTTCTCGCCAACGTGCATCAGTTGCAGACCTTCGACCCAACCCGGGATCACGCCGCTGACAGGCAGATCGATCGGGCTGCCGCGCTCGACGGAGCTGTCGAATACGGTGCCGTTGGTCAGCTTGCCGGTGTAGTGAACGGTCACTACGTCGGTCGGCTTGGGCTGTGGGCCGTCGGCCTTCTTGACCACTTCGTACTGCAGGCCGGAAGCCGTGGTGGTGACACCCGGCTTCTTGCCGTTTTCTTCGAGGAATTTCTTGCCGGCGGCTGCCGACTCTTCGCTCATCTTGGCCATACGCTCTTCAGCACGTTTTTGCAGCGCGGCGAAGGCTTCGACCAGTTCGTCGTCTTTCAGCTTCTGTTCTTTCTTGCCAACGGCATCTTCGATGCCCTGGGCTACCGCTTTGGAGTCCAGATCATCCATGCCTTCTTGAGCAAGACTCTTGCCCATGTTCAGGCCGATACCGTAGGAAGCTTTTTGCGCCGGGGTTTTCAGCTCTACGCTGGTCTGCGAATCACAACCCGCGAGGACCAGGCTAACCAGGGCTACCGCCGCCGCCAACCGATGCTGTTTCATGCTATTTCCTTGTTCATGCGCCGAAAGGGCAATCGAGTAAAGCCGCGAGCTTATCAGGCCGCCACGACCAATGGCTACCGGCATGAGAGCAGGAAACGTCCGATAAGTTCAGGGATTAAAACGCATTCGGGAAAAGCGACGATGAAGCTTCTGTCATCTTGGCCTGACATGGGCTGAGGAGATTTCCCGCGACCGTTGGCGTAATGGCCACTTGCTACACCTGCAACAGCTGAGGCATAACAGCGCAACAACTCGACAAGGATGTTTAACTTGCGCCTCTTATTCCGTGTGCTGACGCTGATCATCGTACTGCTGGGCCTGGCTCTCGCCGTGGTTCTGTATTACGTCGCCAACCCGAAACTGCCGTTCTACACCCCCGCCCAGCAGGTGCATTACCTGAACCAGTGGAGTGAGGAAGAACGCCAGACCTACTACTTCACCCCCCAGGGCACGCAGGTCAAAGGCCTGCGCTATGAGTGGTTCCAGGCGCTGGAGCTGCCCTTCTCGCAGCAGCGCTTTGCGTCCCCGGAATACCTCGCACGCTTCGGTTTTCTGGTCGATCCGCAACAACAAGCCACAGCGAACAATCCCGGCAATCTGCCGGTCGGCTTCGCCCGCCATCAGAATCCCGGCGGCACCGAGCACTATCTCGATATCACCTGCGCCGCCTGCCACACCGGCGAATTGCGCTTCAAGGGCCAGGCCGTGCGGATTGACGGTGGTTCGGCGCAACATGTGTTGCCCTCCAGCGTTCCTACACTGCGCGGTGGCAGTTTCGGACAGGCATTGGTCGCCAGTCTGACCTCGACTTACTACAACCCCTGGAAATTCGAACGGTTCGCCCGACAGGTGCTGGGCAATGACTACGAGGCGCGCCACGAACAACTGCGCAAGGACTTCAAGGTTTCACTGAACACTTTCCTGAAAGTCGCCTGGAACGACACCCACCGCGGCCTCTACCCGACCGAAGAAGGCCCCGGGCGCACCGATGCCTTCGGCCGCATCGCCAACGCCACCTTCGGTGACGCCATCTCCCCCGCCAACTACCGCGTGGCCAATGCCCCGGTGGACTACCCGCAACTGTGGGACATGTGGACCTTCGACTGGGTGCAATGGAACGGCTCGGCGCAGCAACCAATGGCGCGCAACATCGGAGAGGCGCTGGGCGTCGGCGCCACGCTGAATTTCTTCGACAGCAACGGTCAGCCGCTGCAGGGCGATGCGCGTTATGCCTCCAGTGTGCGCGTGCGCGATCTGCATACCATCGAAGAAACCCTGCAACGCCTGCAACCGCCCGCCTGGCCGGAGGACGTGCTCGGCGCTGTCGATAAACCGCTGGCCGCCAAGGGCCGCGCACTGTTTGCCGAGAACTGCGCCAGTTGCCACATGCCGCGCAAGACTCAGGAAGGCCAGCGCTGGGTGCAGCATTTGCACATGCTGCCGGTGGACGTGATCGGCACTGATCCGAACGCCGCCATCAACATTGCCAGCCACCGTTTCGACCTGACGCCGCTGCAATGGAATCTCAAAGAACTTGAGCAGATGGACGTGAAGTTGCATCCGACGCCCACGGAACCACTGGATCTGAGCCAGCTATCGGTGGCTAAAGGCCTGGCCTACGTCACTGCATTCGTTGAAAACCGCGCCTATCGCGAGGCCGGAGTCACAGCGCAGGAGAAACCCGGGCTGGACGGCTTCGGCCTGCCGATCGGCGTGCGCGAAAAAGTCGCTTACAAGGCCAGGCCATTGGCTGGCGTTTGGGCTACTGCGCCGTTTCTGCACAACGGTTCGGTGCCGAGCATATATCAATTGCTGTCGCCGCAGGATGAGCGCGCGCCCACGTTCTACAAGGGTTCATTCGAATACGACCCTCACCATCTGGGATATCGCACCGAGGCCTTCACCAATGGCTTTCTGTTCGACACGCGGATCACCGGCAACCACAACAGCGGCCACGAATTTCGCGCCGGCGAGCGTGGTAAGGGCGTCATCGGCCGACTGCTGCAACCGGAAGAACGCTGGGCATTGCTGGAGTACCTGAAAGTCCTCGGCGGGCCATTGGAGGCGCAATTGCCATGATGATCAACTCATACAAAAGACCGTCCATGCTCGCCCGTATCTGGCTGTGGCTGGGACGACTGCTGGGCAAAACCCTGTTGGCATTGCTGGTGATCGGCCTGCTTGGCTGGGTCATCGCGAGCGCATGGTTCGCCTGGCAACACCGCGGCCCGGTGTCGGCGCAGGAACAGATTCCCGCCGGTGAAGCGGCCATGACCCAGGACGTGATCCAGACCGCCATACGCATCGTCGATCAACACCGCGAAGGCACACGCTACCTGCGCGATGCGCATGCCAAGGCGCATGGTTGCGTAAAAGCCGAGGTGACGGTGTTGCCGGAACTGACGCCATCGCTGCGCCAGGGCGTTTTCAGCCAGCCGGGCAAGACCTGGCAGGCGATGATTCGCCTGTCCAATGGCAACGCCTACCCGCAGTTCGACAGCATCCGTGACGCGCGGGGCATGGCGATCAAGCTGCTCGATGTTCCCGGCAAACCGTTGCTCGGCGACCGTCAGGATCGGCGCGAGCAAGACTTTGTGATGTTCAGCCACCCGAATTTCTTTGTCAGCGATGTCGCCGAGTATCGTCAGAATGTGGCGGCTCAGGCTGACGGCAAAAAGATCATGGCGTTTTTCCCCGGCTGGGATCCGCGCACCTGGCAGATCCGCCACTTGGCGATTGCCCTGGCGACGCTGGCGCCAGCGCCGGACAGCCCGACCGGGGCCACATACTTTTCGGTATCGCCCTACAAGTTCGGTGAGGCCAATGCGAAGTTTCGGGTCACGCCGGATCCGGATAACTGCCCGGCGTATACCCTGCCCCCGCAAAACCACGATTTGCCGAACTTCCTGCGCAACGCCTTGAACCAGCAACTGTCGACGGATCGCGTGCCTGCGTGTTTCGTGTTGCAGATTCAGCGCCAGGACGCGAACAAGTCCATGCCGATCGAGGACACCAGCATCGAATGGCGCGAGCAGGACTCACCGTTCGAAACCGTGGCGCGCATTACCCTGCCTGCCCAGGACTTCGACACGCCGGCGCTGAATCTGGCGTGCGACAACCTGTCGTTCAACCCGTGGTTTGGTATCGAGGCGCATCGGCCGATTGGCGGGATCAACCGCTTGCGCAAAGCGGTGTATGAGGCGGTGAGTGACTATCGGCACAGTCGCAATGCCGAGCAGTGAGAATCACAACCCCTGTAGGAGCTGTCGAGTGAAACGAGGCTGCGATCTTTTGATCTCTAAAAGCCAGATCAAAAGATCGCAGCGTGCCGCAGCTCCTACACGGATTCCGCGCAGAATCGAGCAATTTTCTTAAATCGCAGACAGCAAAAAGCCCGCACTAGGCGGGCTTTCT